>CAMNJY010000220.1 GCA_946541745.1 uncultured Prevotellaceae bacterium | reverse complement strand
ACCAGTCCGCCGATGGTGTGCGAGAGGATAGCCTTCGAGGTGTGCTCACGATAGCCTAAGGAGTCGAGCATGGCAGTGTGGGTGCTGAGGAAGCCGCTCCAGCACATGCCGATGGCGGTGAAGACAGCGATGGCGTTGCCGTCAATCCAGCCTTGCTCGGCAAAACCGGGCACCAGGCTCAGTGCGGCGCCCACGGCACCGAGGGCAGTGATGGGGAAGGCAATCTGGTGGGGGTCAGTAAATCCGAAGAGCCACTGGAACACAATGTTGATCTTGGCACCCAGCCAGGGCAGCAGCTCCACGCCCTCGTATGCCTGACCGTTGTAGACACCGTCGGCTCCGGGGCCGAATGTCAGTATCATCACCAGCGTCGAGATGATGAGCACGCCGGGAATGATAGCCATGCCCACGTCGACACCCGTGCGGCCGCCGTCGAGCAACGAGTTGAGAATGCGGATGAAGAGCGTTTTCTCCTCCTCCTTCACCTCAGCCTCCTGGTGCTCCACGTCCTCCACGTTGGCGGCATCCTCGTCGGCAAACTGCGGACAGGCCTTCAGCAGCAGGTGCTGCATGGTGCGGGTGGAGACGATGCAGCCCACGAAGGCGCCGAAGAGTCCGATGAGTGAGGCCAAGAAATAGCCCTGACCGATCATGTAGATGATGACGATGAGGCCCATGCCGAAGGCGGTGCCGAAGTTGGTGAGCGAGATGAACTGGTACTTCTTGAAATAGCGGGCAAAGCGCTTGTCCTGCGACAGCGAGATGATGGCGGGGTTGTCGCTGAGGAAAGTCATGACGGCACCCAGCGAGGCCACGCCCGGAAGGTGGAAGAGTGGGCGCATCAGCGGGCGCAGTACCAGTTCGAGCATGCTCACCACGCCAAACTCAACGAACAGTCGGCCTATGGCACCGGTGATGACGCAAATGCCCATGAGGTAGAAACAGGTGTTCAACAGCAGGTCGTGGGCCGTCTTCATGATGGTGTTGAGCATGTTGGCAGCCCCCATGCGGTAGCCTATGCCCGAGAAAAGCAGAATGATAATTGTCAGGCAAATGACGCCCGAGCGTATGGTTTTGGTATCGACTTTCATAATCTCTATACTCTAAACTCTAAACTGGGAACTATGAACTCAAAAAATGTGAATGCGCCACGTCAGGCCCACGTCGACGAGCGACTGCTTGTCGAGCATGACAGCGTCGGGGTTGGTGTTCGTGCCCATCGAATAACAATAGTTCGCGTGCAGGCGTACCTTATTATTACCTAACGGGAAATACTCCACGCCGGCACCCAGGCGCGTCATCTCCGTGCCCGGCATGACGGTGAGGTCGGCGGGACTGTCGGTGTTGTTCACATCGTACGACGCCTTGGCAAAGAACTTCAGGTGATCGGAGGGCTGGTAGTTGAGCTGACCTATCACCGAGCAGTCGCGGAAGAAGAAGGTGTGGTGGGCGGCGGCACGGTTCATGTAGTCCAGCTCCAGGCTGACCTGAGGCGAGAAGCGCAGCTCATTGCCCAGGCTGAGGTAGCTGATGTAGTGGCCCTTGGTGTACTCCACCATGTTGGCCGACCACTTGGTGCCCCAGGGCCCGTGCTGACCGTACCACATCAGGTTGTAGCTGTATATGTCTTCGTCCTTAGTGATGTCTATCTGGCGGTTGGGACTCTCGCACACCTGGACACGCAGCATGTCGTCGTCCGACAGCTTGTAGGCCACGCTGGCACCCCAGGCGTAACAGGCTGTCTGGTTCCAGAACTCCGAGCAGAAGTAGAGGTTGATGGGGGCGTAGTCGTACTCCCAGCCGCCAATGTCGATGACCTGCTTGCCGGCCGATAGCGTCCACTGCTCCGTGGGCTTATAGTCTACGTAGAACCAGTCGGTGGCATTGAAGAAGCCGGCGTCGAGCGATGCCTTGTTAAAGCGCTGCCGATAGCTGTAGGAGAGCTTGTCGCTGATGGCTCCGCTCATCAGCAGGTTGAGGTACTTGCCGTCGAAGCCGCTCACCTCGTCGCGCGCATGGCCGTCGACATAGTCGCGCTGGTAGTCGCCACGGGCCTCCAGCGTCAGTTTCTCTACGACCTTGGTCTGAGCCGTAGCGGTCATTGCCACGCCAAGGAGCAATGCCAAGATGCTTGTTGATTTCATAGTTAGCAAGGTATGTTTTGGCCGCAAAGGTAATACTTTTCCGCGAAATAACTGCAAAAAAACAAGAATTGTTTTGCTGTTCGCCCATTTTTTTGTACTTTTGCAGCGTTTTTGAGACAAGCGGCTCGGAAACTGGAACGAAAATCAGTAAACAGAAATCATAGCGATGTTAACACTTAAGCTCATTACCGAGGAGACAGAACGCGTCATTCGCGGTCTGGAGAAGAAGCACTTCAAGGGTGCTAAGGAGGCCATCGACCAGGTGATGGCCATTGACAAACAGCGGCGCGAAGCCCAGCAGCAACTGGACCAGAATCTGTCGGAAGCCAAGAAACTGGCTGCCGAGATTGGCAGTCTGATGAAGCAGGGCCGCAAGGACGACGCCGAAGCCGTAAAAGCCCGCGTGGCCCAGATGAAGGAGACCAACAAGCAGCTGGACGAGCAGATGACGAAGGCTCAGGAAGAGATGACGCACCTGCTGTGCCAGATTCCGAACATCCCCTACGACGAGGTGCCGGAGGGTGCCGCTGCCGAGGACAACCGCGTGGTGAAAGCCTCCCCCGCCCCCTCCCAAGGAGGGGAGCTGCCGATGACCGTAGCCGAATTTGCCAAAGTATGGGAACCCATTCTCCCCTCCTTGGGAGGGGCCGGGGGAGGCTCGTTGCCCCACTGGGAGCTGGCCAAGAAATATAACCTCATCGACTTCGACCTGGGCGT
>CAMNJY010000219.1 GCA_946541745.1 uncultured Prevotellaceae bacterium | reverse complement strand
TAAAAAAGTAAATATATGAGAAGTGTTAAGTTTTTAAGGGGAAAGGGCTGGGTAAATTGGTTTATGCTATTTTACCTTTTTACCTTTTTACCTTCCAGCGCCGCCGCTGCCGGCAAGTATGACAACCCTGACACCATCGTCGTGGCACGCGACGGCACCGGCCAGTTCCGCACCATCGGCGAGGCCATAGAGGTGTGTCGCGCCTTCATGGACTACCACAAAGTTATCTATATTAAAAAAGGTACGTACAAGGAGAAGCTCATCGTGCCCCAGTGGCTGCAGAACATAGAGCTGTGCGGCGAGGACCGCGACCAGACCATCATCACCTACGACGACCATGCCAACGTCGTCTCGCCAGAGACGGGCAAGGCTATGGGCACCTTCCGCACATACACGCTGAAGATTGAGGCCAACGACATCACGCTGAAGAACCTCACCATAGAAAACAACGCCGCAAGGCTGGGCCAGGCCGTGGCCCTGCATACCGAGGGCGACCGCCTCACCGTGGTCAACTGCCGCCTCCTGGGCCATCAGGACACCCTCTACACAGGCATGCCCGCCACGCGCCTCTACTTCAGCGACTGCTACATAGAGGGCACCACCGACTTCATCTTCGGCCCGTCCACCGCCTGGTTTGAGCACTGCCACATACACTGCAAGGCCGACAGCTACATCACCGCCGCCTCCACCCCCAAGGACCAGCCCTTCGGCTATGTTTTCAACGGCTGCACCATCACCTGCGCCGACCACGTTGCCAAGGTCTACCTGGGCCGCCCCTGGCGCGACTACGGCTACACGCTCTTCATGCACTGCCAGCTGCCCGCCCAGATACGTCCCGAAGGCTGGCACCACTGGGAGAAGCAGCGCGAGCAGACCGCCCGCTACATGGAGTATCAGAACACCGGCGCCGGGGCCGACACGTCGAAGCGCGTAGGCTGGAGCCGCCAGCTCACCCGGAAGGAGGCCCAGCAGATAACCCCTGCCGCCGTCTTCGGCCACCATGACCAGTGGCAGCCGTCTTTGCAGCGCTGAAATGTTAAATCATCCTTATTTTAGCCTTACAAGCAAAAAAGATAAGTAAATTTTTTGCTTGTAAGGTTAATTTTTATTAGTTTTGCAAACTGAAACAAGCTACCGTCAGTGAAATCATTTTTATTAATTATTGTATAACTAAAACAAACTTTTATGAAACAACATCTCAAGAGAGCCTCTATGGCTTTGCTCCTGTCGGTGATGTGCTTCATGGCTTATGCCCAGAAGACAGTTACCGGCACAGTGAAGGATGCTACAGGCGAACCGATGATTGGTGTGAGCGTCATCGTGGACGGTACGACCATTGGCGGCGTGACCGACCTCGAAGGTAACTTCACCATTCAGAAGGTGCCCAACAACGGTGTCCTCAAAATCACCTACGTAGGCTACAGGGAACAGAAAGTCTCAGTGGCCGGCAAGTCGAGCGTCAACGTCGTCATGCAGGAAGACGCCATGGGTCTGGACGAAGTGGTGGTCGTGGGTTACGGCACCATGAAGAAGAAAGACCTGACAGGCTCGGTGGCCAGCATCAAGCCCGCCGACATTGCCCAGGTGGCAGCCCCTGACGCCATGCAGGCCATGCAGGCCAAGGTGCCGGGACTGGACCTCCTCTCGGGCGACGGCCAGGCCGGATCGGCCGTGAGCATCACCCTCCGCGGTAACCGCTCCATCACGGCCAACAACTCGCCGCTCATCATCGTCGACGGCGTGGAGTATGCCGGCAACCTCGACATACCCGCCTCAGACATCGAGTCGATGGACATCCTGAAGGATGCCGCCTCCACCGCCATCTACGGTACCAAGGGTGCCAACGGCGTCATCATCATCACCACCAAGCGCGGACAGTCGGGTAAGACGCGCGTAGACTTCTCGGCCTACCTGGCCTTCAAGTCGCCCACGTCGGCCGTCAAGAGCATGTACGGCGCTACCGAGGTGCAGCGCTGGATTGACCGTGCCAACTACCAGGCCGACCTGGCCAGCGGCAACTGGGGCTCGTCCAACCTGTCGATTGACGACGTCTTCGGTGCCACCACCATCGCCGGCAACGACGAGTATCAGGTGGTAGACCTCATCCGTCACGGCGACTACACCGACTGGTATGACACCATCCTTCAGAACTCCACCTCGCAGAACTACGAGGCCAGCGTCAGCGGCGGCAACGAGAAGACCAACTTCTCGGCCTCACTGGCAGCCATGTACGACAAGGGTCTGCTCAAGCACGACGCCATGGACCGCTACAACGGCCGCCTGAACATTGACCACAAGATCAATCAGATTGTGAAGATTGGTGCCTCGATGGCCTTCACCTACCGCGACCACAACGCCCGTAACGCCTCGGTGTTCGACCGTGCCCGCAAGATGACCAGCATCACCCAGGCCTACAAGGCCGACGGCTCTATCAACGAGACACCGAACGTATGGTACAACGCCCACGTCAACCCCCTCATGGACGAGGGCGACAACTACAAGCACAACATCGAGAGCATACGCTACATGGGCAGCGGCTACGTGCAGCTGACCCCCATCAAGGGCCTCACCCTGAAGTCGCAGCTGGCCGTTGACCGCCGCAACTGGCGCCAGGGCCAGTACAACGACTACCAGTCTACCAACCGCTACCAGGCACCCTCGACCACCTATATGGCCAACAACTGGAACTCGTGGACCATACTGACCTGGCAGAACACCGCCAACTACAACCTGACCCTGAACGAGAAGCACGACTTCAACTTCCTGCTCGGCCACGAGCTGCGCCAGGAGGTCCGCGAGGGCCTGGGATACAACGGTACCGCCGGTAAGGAGCACTACTACAACCAGGAGTTCTATGACGTGACGAAGATCTCAGCCGACCAGACTCCCTCGTCGAGCTATTACAAGACGGCCATGCTGTCGTTCTTCGGACGTGTCAACTACACGTTCATGGACCGC
>CAMNJY010000218.1 GCA_946541745.1 uncultured Prevotellaceae bacterium | reverse complement strand
ACGATGCGTTCACCCAGTTCATCTTCTTCGACCGCTATGGCAGGATACTCCACATTGATACCGAAGGGGAATAATCCAACGACCATCACCGTATGAACTTCAGACTTGGATTTACCGAAAGGGAGTTACTTTCGCGTAAAAGGGAGTCCCTTTCGCGCGAAAGGGACTCCCTTTCTTGAAATCCAGGGCCTGGAGCGTTAGGTAGCCAATCGGTTGTAGGCAAAACCCGAACCGCGGTTCGCAACATAGTCCCAAATTTCTGAGACATACGCTAACTTGCAACCGGGCTTTTTTTCGTACATTTGCAGCAGTGTATGACTTAAAACCCAAGAAACGACAACATGAAAAGACAACTATTGACAGCGGCGGCCCTCAGTGCCGTCCTTATGGCAACGGCGCAGACGCTGCCCTATCAGAACCCGGCCCTCACGGCCAGGGAACGTGCCACAGACCTCTGCAGTCGGCTGACGTTAGAGGAGAAAGCCCAGCTGATGCTCGACGAGAGCCCCGCCATCCCCCGGCTGGGCATCAAGAAATTCTTCTGGTGGAGCGAAGCCCTGCACGGCGCGGCCAACATGGGCAACGTCACCGTGTTTCCCGAGCCGGTGGCCATGGCCGCCTCGTGGAACCCCGCGCTGGTCTACCGCGTGTTCGACGCCGCCAGCACCGAGTTTCGTGCGCAGTACAACGAGCGCATGTACCGGGGTAGCGGCGAGGACGAGAAGTTCCACAGCCTGTCGGTGTGGACGCCCAACGTGAACATCTTCCGCGACCCCCGCTGGGGCCGCGGCCAGGAGACCTACGGCGAGGACCCCTACCTGACGAGTGTCATGGGCATCGAGGTGGTGCGCGGCCTGCAGGGGCCTGAGGATGCCAAGTATCGCAAGCTGTGGGCCTGTGCCAAGCACTACGCCGTACACAGCGGCCCGGAGTACACCCGCCACTCGGCCAACCTGACCGACGTGTCGCCCCGCGACTTCTGGGAGACCTACATGCCGGCGTTCAAGACGCTGGTCAAGGAAGCCAAAGTGAGGGAGGTGATGTGCGCCTACCAGCGGCTGGACGACGACCCCTGCTGTGGGTCGCAGCGGCTGTTGCAGCAGATACTGCGCGACGAGTGGGGATTCCAGTACCTGGTGGTCAGCGACTGCGGTGCCGTGAGCGACTTCTATACCTCCCACAAGTCGTCGTCGGACGCCGTCCACGGGTCGGCTAAGGCCGTGCTGGCCGGTACCGACGTGGAGTGCGGCTACGGCTACGCCTACCGCAGCATTCCTGAGGCCGTGCGCCGGGGGCTGCTCAGCGAGAAGGAGGTCGACAAGCACGTCGTCCGTCTGCTGGAAGGCCGTTTCGACCTGGGCGAGATGGACGCTCCTGAGCTGGTGGAGTGGTCTAAGATACCTTACTCCAAGATGGACTGTAAGGAGCACCGGCAGACGGCCCTCGACATGGCCCGCCAGACCATCGTGCTGCTGCAGAACCGTGGCGGCGTGCTGCCCCTGAAGCGGGGCGAGCGCATAGCCGTCATCGGCCCTAATGCCGACAACGCCCCGATGATGTGGGGCAACTACAACGGCATGCCCAACCACACGGTGACCATCCTCGACGGACTGCGCGCCAAGCAGAAGAAAATCTACTATGAGCCGGGCTGCGACCTGACCTACGACAAAATCATGGACTGCCTCATGGCCGACCAGTGTGCCGCCGGGGGCAGGAAGGGGCTGAAGGGCACCTTCTGGAACAACACCGCGATGGAGGGCCGGCCCGTCACCACACAGCAGTACACTACGCCGGTAGCCGTCACCACGGCGGGCATGCACAATTTTGCCCCCGGTGTCAACATCGAGGACTTCTCGGCGAAGTACGAGACGACGTTCACTCCAAGGGAGTCGGGCGAATATGTGGTCAACGTTGAGGGCTGCGGCCACTTCGAGGTCTACGTCAACGGCGAGCGCAAGGAGCGTCACCACACATGGCGCACAACGCCCACGCGCACGGCCATCCAGGCCGTGGCGGGCCAGTCGTACAACATTGAAGTGCGCTTCCAGTTTGTCAAGACGTGGAATGCCAACCTGGCCATCAACATCGCCCGTGAGCGCCCCATAGACTATGAGACCATCATCAGCAGGCTGAAAGGCATCGACAAGGTGGTCTTCGTGGGCGGCATATCGTCGGCCTTAGAGGGCGAGGAGATGCCGGTAGAGATAGAGGGCTTCAAGGGCGGCGACCGCACGAGCATCGAGCTGCCACGGGTGCAGCGCAATTTTCTCCAGGCGCTGAAGGCGGCCGGCAAGCAGGTGGTCTTCGTCTGCTGTTCAGGCTCGGCCATCGCCTTGACACCCGAGACCCAGTCGTGCGACGCCATCGTGCAGGCCTGGTATGCCGGACAGGAGGGCGGCACCGCCATTGCCGACGTGCTCTACGGCGACTGCAACCCGTCGGGCAAGTTGCCCGTCACGTTCTACAGGTCTGACAGCCAGCTGCCCGACTACGAGGACTACTCCATGCGGGGGCGCACCTACCGCTACTTCAACGACGCCCTGTTCCCCTTCGGCTACGGGCTGTCGTACACCACGTTCGACGTGAGGAACGGCACGATAGCCCACGACGGTAACGGCCAGGTGAGGCTGACCGTGGACGTGGCCAACACCGGGCAGCGCGACGGTACGGAAGTGGTGCAGGTCTACATACGCAACCTCTCCGACAGCGAGGGGCCGCTGAAATCGCTGCGCGGCTTCCAGCGTGTCAGTGTCAAGGCCGGGCAGACGGAGCGCGTGACGATAACGCTGCCGCAGCAGTCGTTCGAGTTCTTCGACCCTGCTACCAACACCATGCGGGTGAAGCCCGGCCGCTATGAGCTGCTCTACGGCAACAGCTCGGCCGACGGCGACCTGCGGCGGGTGGAAGTGACTATTTAATTTAATGTGGGGGGAAAAAAGCCCCCCACACTTTTTCATCTGAGTTTTAATTTAATTTGTAACGACTAAGCATCTATTTCTTGTTAAATATCT
>CAMNJY010000217.1 GCA_946541745.1 uncultured Prevotellaceae bacterium | reverse complement strand
CGTCCTTGCCCAGGAACTCGCGCTTGTGGCTCATGGCCACCAGCTCGATGGGGTGCGTGTGGACGGTAGCCTTGTAGCCGCTGCCCGTCTCTATCTGGCGGGCGTGTACGGTGAGGTGGCTGGGCAGCTCAGAGGTAGGCATCACCGCCTCGTCGGCTATGATGACGTAGGAGGCGCAGTCGTCGAGAATGCGGATGATGGAACCGTTCTGCATGGGCCAGCGGGCCAGGTCGCGCATGCGCTTGCCCGTACCCTTGCAGTAGAAGTAGCAGCCCTTGAGTGCTGGCAGCGTGATGCCTATCTGCTTGACATCGCTGATGGCGGGCAGCTGCCTGATGTCGTCGTCTACGTACTCAGTGATGTTGACCGTGATGTTACCGCCGTTGCGCTCGGCCCACCCGTTCTGCCACAGATAGCCTGCAACCTCAGCTACTTTCTCTACCTCCGCCTTGAGTGCGGGGCGTGCTTCCAATATACTTTTCATACTCAAAAAATCAGGTGTTATGTTTTTACGCATGCAAAGATATACCTAATTTTTGGTATTATAGCACAAAAATTGATTTATCCACTATGAATTATGATTTTTTAATTGATTTAAGTCAATCGGGGCTTGGCTGCTACGGATGAGGCTTCGCTGACACCCCTAATACTCGTCCAGCATTCTCTGGTGTTGCAGCTTGCGCTTGTCCTTGCGGCGCTTTACCAATTTCTGCAACAGGCCGAGTACGTTGAAACCGCGCGAGGGGTCGGCGGCGGCTAACTGGGCCTCGGTCTTCTTGATGCGCATCTGGCGCTTCAGCTCCTTCAGCCAGTCCTCGCCCTTGCCCTGGCCAAACACTGTCACCTCGGGCAACCCCATGAGCTTGGAAATCAGGAAGATGGTGTCCTTCACCTCGGCCATGTTCAGCAGGCGGCTTTCATACTTGACGTGCGTCAGCGACAGCGTGCGGCAGGAGTCGGGCACGGTGATCAGGCCCTGCCAGTCGGTGGTGTCGGCCTTAGTGGCACCGCTCACCACGTTGACGCCGCGGATGGGCACACGTGTCTCCACGTCGACCACCACTAACTGCCGCTGGGCTTTGGCAGCGACGGCCAGGACGGCTATGAGGCATAAGGTGAGCAGGCGATTCATGGTTGCAAAATTAGCAATAATACGCCACACGGCCAACAATGTTTCACCTATTTAAACAGAATTGTAGAATTTTAGGGAATCACTTTCTTACGTGTTTTCTTGCTCAATTAAAAAGTTTTCCATAATTTTGTGCCCAAAACCACAAAACAGATGAATAAGAACGTAATCATAGCCGACGCCGACTATGTAGACCGCGTGGCCTTCGACCTGACGGTGAACTTCGAGCGGATGATAGGCCGGCAGATACCCAAGGCCGATACGGCCCGGTGGGCCGACTGCGTGGCGCTTGACGGCGGCGTGAGAGAAGGCCACGACGAGACCCGCGTAGTGCTCATCCACGACAAGGCGTCGAGAAGTCTTAACAACTTCATGCCGGGGGTTTATGACAGTGAGCTCAACGGCCAGGCTTTCAGAGACAACCTCGGCGAATTTATATTTGAGGCTTACCCCGTGGAGCCGCTGACCACCAAGGACGATTTCTTCATTGACGTGTTGCAGACCGTCTGCCAGCAGGCCGACGTCAGCCGCGTGATGGTCATCCCTGATGACACCTATTATAATAAGGTGCAGCACACGCTGAACCGCTTAGACTCCGACAAGCGCATCACCGTCTTCGCCATGCAGCCCATGACCGGCGGCTCGTACCGACAGGAAATCCTGGGCTACTCGCTCATGGCTGCCCTCGGCATCAGCGGCGACGAGGTGGGGGATATTGATAATTGATAATTGACAATTAATTATGAGTATGTTTGAAAAGTTTTTCTCGGCTGAGAGTTACACTCTGTTAGGGCAGTGGGCCATGGGGTTCTGCAAGAGCCTCATCGTGGCTGCCATCGTTTACTACATCGGCAGCCGCCTCATCAGGCTGGTGGCCAAGTTGATAACCAAAGCCCTGGAGCGCAGCAAGGTTGACCCTTCGCTCTTCACCTTCCTTACCAGCATCGTCAATGTAGTGCTGTGGTTTGTGCTCCTTATTATCATCATCTCTATCTTCGGCATCGAAACCTCATCGTTCATCGCCCTCTTTGCCTCGGCCGGCATGGCCATCGGCATGGCCCTGAGCGGCACGCTTCAGAACTTTGCCGGCGGCGTGATGGTGCTGCTGTTCAAACCCTACAAGGTGGGCGACTACATTGAGGCGCAGGGCTATGCCGGTACGGTGAAGGAGATACAGATTTTCAACACCATCATCCGCACCAACGACGCCCAGACCATCATCATCCCCAATGGCGGACTGTCTACCGGCTCGCTGAAGAACTACAGCACCGAGCCCTATCGCCGCGTTGACCTGGACTTCCAGTTTGTCTATGGCACCGACTATGAGGAGGTGAAGAAGGCCATTGCCGAGATACAGCAGCGCAGCCCGCTCATCATCCAGGGACCGGTAGCCGACTCGCCCGTGGTGGCTGCGCCCTGGATAGGCCTGACGAAGCTGGGCGACAGCGGCGTGGTGGCCACCACCCGCCAATGGTGCAAGGGTAGCGACTACTGGACGGTGGCGGGCTATATGAACGAGACCGTCTATCAGGAGCTGAAGCAGAAGGGCTTCATGTTCCCCTTCAACCGCATGGATGTTAACATTATCAACAAATAAGCTATGAGCAGAATACTGATGATTGGTGCCGGAGGCGTCGCCACGGTGGCAGCGTTCAAGATTGCGCAGAACGCTGACGTGTTTACAGAGTTTATGATTGCCAGCCGCCGCAAGCAGAAGTGCGACGCCCTGGTGAAAGCTATTCACGACAAGGGCTACGACATGCCCATCAGGACGGCGCAGGTAGACGCCGACGACGTGGAGCAGCTGAAAGCCCTCTTCAACGACTACAAGCCTGAGCTGGTGGTAAACCTGGCACTGCCCTACCAGGACCTGACCATCATGGACGCCTGTCTGGCCTGCGGGTGCTCCTACCTCGACACGGCCAACTA
>CAMNJY010000216.1 GCA_946541745.1 uncultured Prevotellaceae bacterium | reverse complement strand
GACAAAATAAAAGAAGCCGACCAACAGCCATGACCAACAGCCGCCGACACCTTATTATATATTTAATACTGCTCATGGCTCTTACTGCCGCGGCGCAGAAACCTCGTCGCAGCCAGATGCGCGACTCGGTACGGCTGGGTGATGTCACCGTCGTAGGCAAGTCGAAGACGCAGCGCCTGCGCGAAGGAGCCTTGGCCGTGAACGCCATCGACGTGCGTTCGCTGGTCGCCTCGATGAGCAACCTGAACGACCTCATAGACCGCACGGCTGGTGTGAAGGTGCGCGAGGAGGGCGGTTTGGGCTCCGACTTCGACCTGTCAATCAACGGCATGTCGGGCAATGCCATACGCTACTTTATTGATGGCGTGCCCCTCGATACGCGCGGCTCTAATGTCACGCTCGCAAACCTGCCCGTCAGTCTCATTGACCATGTAGAGATTTATAAAGGTGTGGTGCCCACGTGGCTCAGCAGTGACGCCCTGGGCGGGGCCATCAATATCGTGACCAACCGCCGCCGTCAGAATTATCTCGACGTGAGCTACGGCGCGGGTTCTTTCCACACCCATCGCGCCGACCTCAATGCACAGTATGTGATGAAGAACGGGCTCACCTTCAGACCCACCTTCGGACTGAACTACTCGAAGAACGACTATATGATGAAGGAGGTGGAGGTGTGGAACGAGGCTGAGCGTAAGTTCCTGCCTTCGGAACGCAGGCGTTTTCACGACGCCTACCTGTCGGTGATGGGGCAAATAGAGGTGGGCGTTACGGGCAAATGGTGGGCCGACGAGCTGTTTGTGCATGCCTCGGTGAGCAAGACCGACAAGGAACTGCAGACCAAGCAGATACAGATTCCGCCCGTGGGTATGGCCGAGCGTAACGGGCATGCCGTCGGTGTGGGAGTCAACTACCGCAAAGAACACCTGCTGCTGCGAGGACTCAGTCTGAACGCGCAGTTAAGCCACACATGGGATCACACCGTGACCACCGATACGGCTTTCCGGCAGTACGACTGGAACGGCAACTACACCTACAGCGGACGCAATGAGCTGACGGGCCGCGAGCGCACACAGCGCCACTATCGCCGTCCGCTGACGCTGGTGCGCACCGACTTCAACTACGTCTTCGCTGGAGGGGATTCGCAATCCCCGTACGACGCTCGCTTGCAGCATTCGCTGAATCTGAACTACGCCCTGAACCGCACGGGTAACGATCGCTGGGACGAGGTGGACAAGACGTTTGAGCCGTCGAACGACGTGCTGGCCAAGCATATCTTCGGCCTGAGCTACAATCAGATGCTGCTCGACGGTCGCATGAACAACACCGTATTCCTGAAAAACTACATGAACCACCTCAGTGTGGAGCAGACCGACATACCTTCGGTCACTGGCTCGCGCGACGTGATGGGCAGTAGCACCAAGAGCCACCTGGGCTACGGCGTGGGAACGCGCTTCCAGTGGCGGGAGTCCCTGGCCGTGAAGGCCAGCTATGAGCACAGTATCCGTCTGCCGCTGGCTCGCGAGCTGCTGGGCAACGGCACTACCATTTATGCCAACATGGCCCTGCGGCCTGAAAGCAGCGACAACGTGAATGTAGGCCTCTTTGGCACCCTGCGTCATCACGATCATACGCTGAGCTATGAGGTGAACGGCTTCTTGCGATACAGCGAAGACTACATCCAGACGCAGATATCGGAGAAGGAAGGCACCATGCAGTATGTCAACGTGCCGTCAGTGCACATCAAGGGGCTGGAGGGCGAACTGCGCTACGACTGGCAGCAGCGCCTGCAGGTGGTAGCCAGCCTGAGCTGGCAGGACGCCCGCGACCGCCAGCGCTACAAGAGCGACGGCAAACCGTCGGTGACGTTCAATAACCACGTGCCCAACCGGCCGTGGCTCTTCGCCTCGGGCGAGGTGCACTATTCGCTGACCGACCTGCTGCAGCGGGGCGACCGTCTGCGTCTCGGGGCCGACTATCAGTGGGTGCACTGGTTCTATCTCTCGTGGGCCAACTACGGGCGGGCCGACACCAAGGCACGCATTCCGACGAAGCACATCGTGGGGGCCGACGTCACCTACTCGTGGCACCGCGAGCGCTACAGTCTCTCCCTGCAGTGCCAGAACCTGCTTGATGCCACGCTCTACGACAACTACAAGCTGCAGAAGCCCGGGCGCGCCCTCTTCCTGAAGTTCCGACTATTCTTACATTAATCAATAATCATTTAAACACTAAAAAATTTATGAAAAAGCTAAGCTTCTATTTCACTATGCTTGCTGCCCTCATGCTGGGCAGCACCACGTTGACATCGTGCTCTGACGACGACGATGACGACAAGAAAGAACCCCAGACGGAGGTAGTCACTCCCTACCACTTCGACCTCACCGTCACCGTCGGCCAGCAGGGCGGCATGGCCCGCAAGGTTACTACCATCATGCACAGCGTTGATTCGCTCAATGGCGGGCCCGTGGTGGACTTTGTGGCCGAGGGCAGCGAGATCAACGCCACCTACTCCATGGAGACCATCCTCAAGGGAAAGTACTACTATCAGGTGCCCTTCTCGGCCGACCGCTTCACCAAGTTCGAGTTTAAGAACGACCGTGTGCAGGTGGTGCAGGAGCAAGTCTTCGGACAGAACAAGTTCGGCTGCCGCAACTACACCCACGCCTGGATGAACGACAGCACGCTGCTCATCATGGCTGCCGACGGCGACAAGAAGCACATCGTCTGGACAAAGCTGGACACCAACGACATGCGCATCCTTGGCGAGGGTACCACCGACATTGCCGTTGCTGAGGGCTGGGACAACTTCACCACCAGCGGCATCGTGGCCTATCGTGAGAGCGACGACCGTGTGTTCTACTTCTACTACAACAAGAAGGGCAAAGGCAAGTACGCTTCTAATGAGGACTATTTCCACGTGGCTGTGTTTAATGGCTCGACCATGAAGATGGAGAAGGAATTCGTGAACACTGAGGCCAACGAGATGGCCGGTTCGGCCTATGGTGAACTGCTGCAGCAGACGACCTTCTTCGACGAGCAGGGCAACCTCTATCTCGTTGCCTTTGACAA
>CAMNJY010000215.1 GCA_946541745.1 uncultured Prevotellaceae bacterium | reverse complement strand
GGAGCCTCCATTTTCAAGGGACTCAGCCAGACATTTCAGGTGTAAGAGGTGTTAGAGGTGTAGCCCCTTTTTCATGATGCAAAGGTAATAGATTGGGTAAAATTCCGGAATTCTCATGGTGTCCCGAGACAGTTAATTTTTGTTAACACCTTATAACAAAAGGAACAACGTATGGGGAAAATTTGTAACTTTGCAGTATAGCTGCACAAGGCGTTGTGAGGGATTTATACTTATTGACGTGCTATTTACCTACCTTCCTATCACGCAATATGGTGCTACGTGATTCGAACAGAGTGACCCAAATGTAGGAAAAAGCAGTCAACATGAATACGAACCGTATTTCAATCCCACAGCTTCTCAGGCAACTTGCAGACTTACTCGAGAATCCTGAGAATAAGGAGATGACAGAAATGTTATCTTTAATGGTTCGTGGTTTATTAGATGATTTGAAAACAGATAATGTTAAGATAGAAATCAGAAAGGGCTGCCTCTGGAAAGTCTTTCTAAATATTCTTGGTATGATTGACTCCGACTGGTTTGTGATGCGTGACAAGAATGGGGAGGAATTAAAAAAGAGTGGTAAGGTCATGAAGAGAAAGAATGTCGAGATAAACCGGAAGAAAGTGAGCGAATGGTTTACCGAGAAGTTCTTCGGGAAAAAAATGAGCAGTTGGGACCAACTGATGGAATATGTTTTCGGTAATAAAAGTCGTAAAGAAATCCTGGATGCGATGGATACCCCACGGGAGATGATCCGACGTCGGCTTGATAACGAATGTTAATCAATATTATACACTTTAAAAGGTATTTATAGCTATAAAAACGGTGTGAGTTATATGTCGTATCTTTGCGCTTAGGAACGAGGGAAAAGTCCGCTTCGTTTCCTGAGCGCGCTCTTTTTCGGGACTTCTGACAAAAAAAAACAAGAAGTTATGAAAAAGAATTTTGAATTAGTGCTGGTTCGCATCGCGAAGATGAGCAACTACACAATCGGACGTCTGTACGTCAAGTTGGAAACCCCGGTCAGTAAGTGCGTTGACGGCGAAATGGTGAGCGAGGACAAGCGCTACCTGTGCGACACGCTGGAACCGAAGCGTCGCAACCTGAAGAAAGAGAAGAAAGTGGCGGGACGCACGGCCATACCCGAAGGCCGTTACCGCGTGATGATTACAAAGTCATACCGCTTCCAGCGCTGGCTGCCACTGCTGCTCGACGTGCCGGGATTCAGCGGCATCCGCATCCATGCCGGCAACTATCCCGCCGACACACAGGGATGCATCCTGCCCGGCTACAACCGGAAGAAGGGTATGGTCGTCAACTCGCGTGCTGCCCTGCAGCAGCTCATGTTCGAGATAACGGCTGCCCAGGAGCGTGGTGAGCAGGTATGGATCACCATTTCGTAAGCCATGAACTGACCCTCGTCGACAGCCTCATAGCCCGGATGAAGGCCGACGGTACGCTGCGCCAGCTCCATGGGCGGTATGGGCTGGCCCATGCTTGTTGACCGTCCGACGGTGCGGCCTTAGTAGTCGTAGAGCCGTATGTGCAGCAATTTCCACTCCCCCACCCCGATGCGGGCATGACGGCCCTGATGGGTCTGGTCACCATTATGACGGCGCAGGTAGCCGATGCTGCCCGTGCTGTCTATGCGTACCTCGTCAACCGAAAGCAGGCCGATGCGCTTGCCGCTGAAGCGGCGGGGCGACCGTGAGCCGGCAGCGGCGGAACGGGCGTGCTGAGAGTCGGCGGCAGGCTGTGCGCTGCTGCCGGCCTCGGCAAAACCGTCCTCGCCCAGCGCCCGCCGAACGGACTGCTGGTGCTCCGACGGTGTCTGGAAGTCGACCACCACGCCGCTGCCCGCCAGCAGGTAGTCATAATGCCCCAGCCGCAGCAGCATGGCCCCGCCCTCGGGCCACGTGGAGCCATCGGTGGCGCGAGGGTCCCAGGGCAGTGTGAAGTAGTGGCGGCAGGTCATGACGATGCCGTCATCATCGATGGTGCGCTCACGGTCGTCCTGGTCGAAAAGCAGGCCATAGCTGGTGAGTGGCGCACGGCGAGCGGTGAGGCCATAAACCTGCCGCAGCAGGTCATAGGCCCGGGTGACCGACCGTGTGTCGGCATCACTGGCCTGGTCAATGGCAAATGGCGAGAAGCCCAATGCCTGGTGTTCGCCGAAGGCATAGAGGGCACGGACGCCACTGTTGGCACAGCAGCGGCTCTCGGGTATGAAGAGGCGGTTGCGCACCGTGCCGCCATCCTGCGGACGCTGGGGCATGGCATACTGAGCGGCCCACGACTTGAAGCCCGTATCGTAGATGTCCGGTGCCAGCAGGTCGATGCTGGGCGCGCCCTGCTGCCAGAAGTCGGCAAGATGGGCCAACGGACCTGCCGACGGATACTCGCCAGGCCGCCGCCCCCGGCTGTTCATGGCGGCATTGACGTAGAGCGGCATGTCGTGGATGCTGCGTGCCGCCCGTGCCAGGTGCTCGACATAGCGGGCATAGCTCAGGGCCATGAACTTCTCGTCGGCCAACAGGTCCGTGCCGTAGCGTTCGGCCCAGTGTTCACGGCGATAGGCCTGCTCGGCCAGCGGCGCGTGGTCGCGGGCCGACTCCAGCATACCTATCTCGTTCTCTATCTGCATCATGACGACCACCTGTCGCCGGGGGTCCCGCTCGCTGATGTGGCGCATCAGTGCCGAGAAGGCCTTCAGGTCGGCTTGCAGCACCTGGTCGCTGAAGCACGACAGTATCTCCATCTGCTTGCCCTCGGCAGTCATGGCGCGGGGGAATCGCCGTGTGTCACGCTTCACCCACTCCGGGGCATAGCACGACATGGAGTTCTTCCACGCGCCAAACCATAGAAAAACAACATACAGCTGCTGGGCGCTCGCCACGTCGATGGTGCGGTCAATCAGCGTAAAGTCGAAGCGCCCCTCGGCGGGTTCCAGCAGTTCCCAATAAGCCGGCACGAGCACCGTGTTCAGCCCCAAAGCGCGCATACGGGGCATTACCTCGTCGATGTCGGCGACCGACGTGGCCGCCGAGTTGCTCAACTCGCCGCCCAGCAATGGTCGCGGCAGCGAGGCCAGCCGGTCCGTAGCATTTGCGGTGACCGTCAGCAGTAGCAGCAGGCCCAGCGCATATACCTTTCTCTTCGCGTTCTCTGTTATTTCCCACATCTTAGTCATTATTAT
>CAMNJY010000214.1 GCA_946541745.1 uncultured Prevotellaceae bacterium | reverse complement strand
CCCTCTCGGCCTGCGTGCAGACCGACCTGAAGTATATCAACGCCTACTCGTCGGTAAGCCACTGCGGACTGGTGCTCTTCGCCCTGCTCATGATGACCCAGACGGCCTGCACGGGCGCCATCCTGCAGATGCTGTCGCACGGTCTGATGACGGCCCTCTTCTTTGCACTCATCGGCATGATCTACGGCCGCACCCACACCCGCGACGTACGCCGCCTGGGCGGACTGATGAAGATCATGCCCTTCCTCGCCGTGGGCTATGTGCTGGCCGGTCTGGCCAACCTCGGCTTGCCGGGCTTCTCGGGCTTCATCGCCGAGATGACTATCTTTGTAGGCTCATTCGAAAATGCCGACCTCTTCCACCGCGTCTGCACCATCATTGCCTGCACCTCGGTGGTAGTAACGGCTGTCTACATCCTGCGCCTGGTGGGCAAGATCCTCTATGGCGAGGTCAGCGACCCGCATTACCTGCAACTGACCGATGCCACGTGGGACGAGCGTTTCGCCGTGGGCTGCCTCATCTTCTGTGTGGCCGGCCTGGGCCTGGTGCCGTTCTTCTTCAGCGACATCATCTCGCCCTCTACGCTCAGCATCCTGCAGTCTATTGGTGTTCAGTAATATATCGAAATCGTAAAACAGACAATCGAAAGTATTATGGTTAACTACGGACAATTTCTAAATATGGTTCCCGAGGCAGCCCTGGTTGCCGTCCTGCTGCTCATCTTCTTTGCCGACCTTATCTGCCCCAAGTGCGGTAAGGACAAGGTGAAGACCCTTGGCACGCTTTCCACCATACTGCTGCTGGCACCGCTGGCAGCCTGTGCCCTGGCAGAGCCCACAACGGCCTTCGGCGGCCTCTACGTCACCTCCCCGATGGCCAACGTCATGAAGGTCATCCTCACCGCCGGCACCCTCATCGTGGCCATCATGGCCCGTCCCTGGCTCGAAAACCAGGGCACCCGCGCCGTCGGCGAGTTCTTCGAACTTATCATCTCCACGCTGCTCGGTATGTACATGATGGTGTCGTCAGGCAATTTCCTCATGTTCTTCCTCGCGCTTGAAACTGCCTCCGTGCCCATGGCCTGCCTCGTGGCCCTCGACAAGCGCAAGAAGCAGTCGGCAGAGGCTGCCGCCAAGTACATCCTTACGGCCACCTTCTCCAGCGGCGTCATGCTCTACGGCATCTCGCTGGTCTATGCCGCTGCCGGCACGCTCTATTTCGACGACATTGCCACCGTCCTCGGCGCCATCAACCCCTTCAGCAGCCAGATGCTGCTACCCGTGGCCGGACTAGTGTTCTTCTTCAGCGGACTGGGCTTCAAGCTCTCGCTGGTGCCCTTCCACTTCTGGACGGCCGACACCTACCAGGGCGCACCCACGCCCGTCACCGGCTATCTGAGCGTCGTCTCGAAGGGAGCCGCCGCTCTGGCAGCCTTCATCATCCTGACCAAGGTCTTCGGCCCGCTGGTAGAGCAGTACACGCTGATGCTCGGCATCGTCATCATACTCACCATCACCGTCGGCAATCTCTTCGCCATCCGCCAGTCCGAGCTCAAGCGGTTCATGGCCTTCTCCAGCATCTCGCAGGCCGGCTACATCATGCTCGCCGTGCTCGGCAACTCGCAGATGGGAGCCGCGGCACTGACCTACTACGTGCTGGTCTACGTCGCTGCCAACATGGCCGTGTTCACCGTCATCAGCGTGGTAGAGCAGAACAACGGCGGACGCACCGACATGGCTGCCTACAACGGGTTCTACACCACCAACCCGCGCCTGTCGTTCCTCATGACGCTGGCCCTCTTCTCGCTGGCAGGCATTCCCCCGTTTGCGGGCATGTTCTCCAAGTTCTTCGTCTTCATGGCGGCTGTCGGCGGCCATGAGGCCGACCCCTTCTGGGTCTACCTCGTGGTCTTCATCGCCCTGATCAACACCGTAGTGTCGCTGTACTACTACCTGCTCATCGTCAAGGCCATGTACATCAAGAAGACGCTGACGCCACTGCCCACCTTCCGCAGCGACGCCAACACCAAGCTGGCCCTCGCCCTCTGTACGGCAGGCATTGTCGCCTTCGGCATCGTTAGCTGCATCTACAACTGGATAGCCACCGCCGCCGTGTAGGCCGTCGCCCTACCCTACTCTCCCCCAAAAGCCCGAGGTCACATCGCCCCGGGCTTTTTTTCACAGAGTCTATCAGCACCATTACACCAATCAGAGCCTTCATTTTATACAGCGTAACGTAACCATCCCATTTAAGACATATTTTGCATGTACTCGTAACTTACTTTGGTTGTATTTAGCGACCTCCAAACAACAATAAACAATGAAAAACACATAGAGTTAAACCTCTGTATTTCAATCACTTTTAGATTTTAACACTTCGGACTTACTTTTTGGTGGTTCTCAAAAATCCGGCTCTGTCGCTTGGCTTGGCCAAGAACTGTTATAACTGTCTTATAACTTAAACGTCGCTCTCAACATGACAGTGCGGCCGCAGAGGGTGTAGTCGTAGGTGTAGGTGTTGATGCCGTTGAAGAGGGTGTAGGCGTAGTGGCGCTGGTTTAGGAGATTGGTGAGTTCGAGACGGAGGACGCACTGCTTCCACTTGTACTGTGCGGAGGCGTTGAAGAGGGACATACGTTTGTATTGGTCGGTGGTGAGCTGGCGGCGCACGTGGTCGTAGTCCAGGGAGAGGTCGAGGGTGGCGATGGGGAATACGTGGATGGCTCCGCTATGGGTGAGGGAGGTCGTAGTGTTGCTCTCTTCGGAATAGCGCGAGCGCGACCACCCGTAGTTGATGTCGTACCGCAGTTCGAGCCAGGGGACGGGGGTGATGGTGGCGTTGCCATGTAGGGCGTAGCTGTTCGTGCGGGTATCGATGACGGTGGCCCCCTCCTGACCTCCCCCCATAGAGGAGGAAATTGCCTGTTCGCCACTGCCGAAGCTGTAGCTACCGTCGGCCCCGAGCTTGGCGAAGAGCGTGGGGATGTTCTTCGTGGCGGCTACGGAGAAGCTGGTGGAGCGGCTGCGGCTGTCGCGGAGCAGGACGGTGCTGCTCACATCGATGCCGCTGACCGACTGCGACGTGAGCGTGTTCTGCTTGCCCTCGCTGTGGCTGGCCGCGAGGCTCAGCGTGAAGTACTGCATGGGCAGCTGCCACTTCCACTCACCCGATGTGTGCCACGTGTTCGACTCGCCGATGATGCCCGACGAGGTGCGCACCG
>CAMNJY010000213.1 GCA_946541745.1 uncultured Prevotellaceae bacterium | reverse complement strand
AGCTGGCCGAGCGCATGGCCAGCGAGGCCGACATCCCCTGCTATGCCTACGAGGCAGCAGCATTTACGCCTGAGAGGAAGAACCTGGCCGTATGCCGTGCCGGTGAGTATGAGGCTATCGTGGAGAAGCTGACCACCGAGGGCAAGCAGCCCGACTTTATGACTGAGGCCGTGAAGCAGGGCAACCTGGAGCACGCCCTGCAGACGGGATGCACCGCTGTGGGCGCCCGCGACTTCCTCATCGCCGTGAACTATAATCTGAACACGACGTCGACACGACGCGCCAACGCCATCGCCTTCGACGTCCGCGAAAAAGGTCGTCCCAAGCGCGAGGGCAACCCCATCACCGGCAAACCGATGAAAGACGAGCAGGGCAATACCATCATGATTCCAGGCACCCTGAAGGGCACGAAGGCCATCGGATGGTTTATCGACGAGTATGGCATCGCCCAGGTGTCGATGAACATCACTAACATGAACGCATCGCCCCTGCACGTCTGCTTCGACGAGGTGTGCCGCTGTGCCCAGAATCGCGGCATACGCGTCACGGGCACTGAGATTGTGGGCCTCGTGCCCAAGCGCGCCCTCATCGACGCCGGCAAGTACTTCCTCGAGAAGCAGAACCGCTCGGTGGGCATTCCCGAGGAGGACATCATCAATATTGCCATCCACTCGATGGGTCTGGACGATCTGAAGCCCTTCAACGCCCGCGAGAAGGTCATCGAGTATCTGCTCGAGGACGCTCAGAATGCCGGCAAGAAGAAACTCGTAGACCTCACCGTGAAAGGCTTTGCCGAGGAGACCTCGCGTGAGAGTCCTGCTCCTGGCGGCGGCACCATCTCGGCCTACATGGGCGCACTGGGAGCCGCACTGGGCACGATGGTGGCCAACCTGTCGAGCCACAAGCCCGGCTGGGACGACCGCTGGAAGGAGTTCAGCGACTGGGCCGACAAGGGTCAGGTGCTCATGAGTGAGCTGCTCCACCTCGTCGACGAGGACACCGATGCCTTCAACCGCATCATGGCAGCCTTCGGCATGCCGAAGAAGACCGACGAGGAAAAGGCTGCCCGCTCCGCCGCTATCCAGGATGCCACGCTCTATGCCACGCAGGTGCCCCTGCACACGATGAAGGCCAGCTACCAGGCCTTCGACATCTGCCGCGCTATGGCTGCCGAGGGTAACCCCAACTCAGTCAGCGACGCCGGTGTAGGTGCCCTGGCCGCCCGTGCCGCCGTGCTCGGCGCCGGTCTGAATGTGAAGATCAACGCCGGAAGCCTGAAGGACCGCACTGTGGCCGACAAGCTTATTGCCGAGGCCAACGAGCTCATCGAGAAGGCCAACCGCGCCGAGAAGGAAATCATGGAAATCGTAGAAGGAAAACTATAGAGACTATAGAAGCTATAGCAACTATCAAAAAGAAAAAAGCAATGACACAAGAAGAATTCCGCAAAGAAATACAGATGGGCATTCCCGAGGTGCTGCCCGAGATGCCTGCCTACGACACCACCATCAACCACGCCCCGAAGCGCAAGGACATTCTCTCGCCCGACGAGAAGCGCCTGGCGCTGCGCAACGCCCTGCGCTATTTCCCCAAGCACTTGCACGCGCAGCTGGCCCCTGAGTTTGCTGAGGAGCTGCATAAGTACGGCCGCATCTATATGTACCGTCTGCGCCCCACCTATCCCATGTATGCCCGTCCCATCGACGAATATCCGCATAAGAGCGAGCAGGCTGCCGCCATCATGATGATGATTCAGAACAACCTGGATCCCCGTGTGGCCCAGCATCCCCACGAGCTCATCACCTACGGTGGCAACGGCGCCGTGTTCCAGAACTGGGCTCAGTATCGTCTGGTGATGAAATACCTGAGCGAGATGACCGACGAGCAGACGCTCGTGATGTACTCGGGTCATCCCCTCGGCCTGTTCCCCTCGCATAAGAATGCACCCCGCGTGGTGGTGACCAACGGCATGGTGATTCCCAACTACTCAAAGCCCGACGACTGGGAGCGCGACAATGCCCTGGGCGTGTCGCAGTACGGTCAGATGACGGCCGGCTCGTATATGTACATCGGTCCGCAGGGCATCGTCCACGGCACCACTATCACCGTGCTCAATGCCAAGCGCCTGCACTCTATGGCCGGCGACAAGCGCTCTACGCTCTTTGTCACCGCCGGTCTGGGCGGCATGAGCGGTGCACAGCCGAAGGCCGGCAACATCGCCGGCGTGGTCTCCGTGACTGCCGAAATCAATCCTCTGGCCGCCCGCAAGCGCTACGAACAGGGCTGGGTAGACGAGCTGCACGAGAGCCTCGATGAGCTGATTCCCGCCGTGAAGAAGGCCGTCAGCGAGAAGAAAGTGGTGTCAATGGCCTACGTGGGCAACGTGGTCGACCTGTGGGAGCGTCTGGCCGATGAGGACATCGTCGTCGACCTGGGTAGCGACCAGACCTCGCTGCACAATCCCTGGGCCGGTGGCTACTATCCTGTGGGCTACTCGCTCGAGGAGTCGCAGCGCATGATGGCCGACGAGCCTGAGCGCTTCAAGGAGGCCGTGCAGGCTTCGCTGCGCCGTCAGGTGGCCGCCATCAACAAGCTGGCTGCCCGCGGCATGTACTTCTTCGACTATGGCAATGCCTTCCTGCTGGAGTCGAGCCGCGCCGGTGCCGACATCATGGCTGCTGACGGTCACGCCTTCCGCTACCCCAGCTACGTGCAGGACATCATGGGCCCGCTGTTCTTCGACTACGGCTTCGGTCCCTTCCGCTGGGTATGCTCGAGCGGCGACCCGAAGGACCTGGAGACCAGCGACCGCCTGGCTGCCGAGGTGCTCGAGGAGATGAGCCACCACGTGACCGACGACATCAAGGGGCAGCTGCTCGACAACCTCCACTGGATTCGCGAGGCAGGCCCCAACAAACTCGTCGTGGGTTCGCAGGCACGCATCCTCTATGCCGATGCCGAGGGCCGCACGAAGATTGCGCTGGCCTTCAACGACGCCATCCGTCGCGGCGAAATAAGCCGTCCCATCGTGCTGGGCCGCGACCACCACGACGTCAGCGGTACCGACTCGCCCTTCCGCGAGACCTCTAACATCTACGACGGCTCGCAGTTCTGTGCCGACATGGCTGTGCAGAACGTCATCGGCGACTCGTTCCGTGGCGCCACGTGGGTGTCTATCCACAACGGCGGCGGCGTAGGCTGGGGTGAGGTTATCAACGGCGGCTTCGGCATGGTCAT
>CAMNJY010000212.1 GCA_946541745.1 uncultured Prevotellaceae bacterium | reverse complement strand
AGGCTTCGCGAATCTTCGTCGTGGCCTCGTCGGTCTCCAGGTAGTAGTCCTTCTGTCCCAGCGTCAGTCCGCCCTGGCTGACGTTCAGGATGTTCTGCGAGGCGTTCTTCTCGTCGGCTCCCATGCCTGCACGGTAGAACTCCGAATCGCCATACTTCGCCATCTCCAGCTGGATGTCGAACAGCTGGCTGCTGGTCTTTGCGTCTTCCAGCCGTTTGATGAGCGGCATGACGGGTTGCAGCCCTTCCTTCTCTCGGCGTACCGAGTCCATGGCCAGCTTGTAGTAGTCTGAGAGCTTCTGCTCTATGGTGCCTTGTTGATAGGTGCCCGTCTCCAGTTCTTTCAGTATACCGTTGATGCGCTTGTTGTTGTCCTCAGCCAGCCGGTCGAAAGAGCCAAACCGTGAGTAGGCCGGTGGCAGAGGGTTAGCCTTCATCCAGCCTCCGCAGGCGTATTCGTAAAAGTCTTCACCGGCCTTGACGCTGGTGTTCATGTCGGCAGGGTTGATACCCGACTTCAGGGGTTCGCCTGCCATTGCTGTCATTGTCATTGCTGACATGGTAAGCATGATTAGTAATTTTCTTTGTTTCATTGTTTTATGTTAATTTGTTAAAGCTTCTAATTCCTCTGATAGCTGTTCCCACTGCTCTATCTCTTCGTCCAGTGTTCTCTTGGTCTGCGTGTATTCGGTGACGAGTGTCATGTCCGACGCTTTCTCTGGATTCATCAGCAGCTCGTCAAGTTCTTTCAGGCGGGCTTCCATTTTCTCAATCTTCTGTTCTGAGGCTTTTACAGCTTTCTCGGCGCGGGCTTTGCGGCGCTGCTGCTCCTTGTGCTCTGCGTATGAGGTCGGCTTTTGAGGCTCTTGGGGCTTTTGGGCCTTGCTGGCCTCATTAGCCGCGTTGGTTTCGTTGGCTCTGCCCAGCTGGCTGAGTTCCTCGATTTTCCGGTCTCGCAGGAAGTCGTAGATGCCGCCGAGGTGTTCGCGCACCTTTCCACCGCCAAATTCGTAGACCTTGGTGACCAGTCCGTCAAGGAACTCACGGTCGTGGCTGACGATGATGGCCGTTCCGTCGAAGGCCTTGATGGCTTCCTTCAGCACGTCCTTCGACAGCATGTCCAAGTGGTTGGTAGGCTCGTCGAGAATCAGCAGGTTCACAGGCTCTAAGAGGAGCTTGATCATGGCCAGACGGCTACGCTCACCGCCGCTGAGCACGCGGACGCGCTTGTCGGCATTTTCGCCGCCAAACATGAACGCTCCTAAGATGTCGTTGATGCGGAGCCTGATGTCGCCCCTGGCGGCGTTGTCGATGGTCTGGTGTACGGTCAGCCCTTCGTCCAGCAGCTGTGCCTGGTTCTGTGCGAAGTAGCCTATCTGCACGTTGTGGCCTATTTTCAGTATGCCCTCATAGTCAATCTCGTCCATGATGCACTTCACCAGCGTGGTCTTGCCCTCGCCGTTCTTGCCCACAAAGGCCACCTTCTCACCGCGCTTGATGGTCAGGTTGACGTGGTCAAACACGACGTGGTCGTAGGCTTTCCTAAGCTCGTCGCAGATGATGGGGTAGTCGCCGGAACGCTGGCAGGGGGGAAACTTCAGGTGCATGGCTGAGTTGTCCACCTCGTCCACCTCTATGGGTACTATCTTCTCCAGCTGCTTCACCTTCTGCTGCACCTGTACGGCCTTTGTGGCCTGATATCGGAAGCGCTCTATAAACGCCTTCATATCAGCAATTTCCTTCTGTTGGTTCTCGTAAGCCCTCAACTGCTGTTCACGGCGTTCTTTCCTCAGGGTGACATACTCGTCGTACTTCACCTTGTAGTCTGTTATCTGTCCGCACGAAATCTCCAGAGTGCGGTTGCACACGTTGTTGATAAAGGCGCGGTCGTGGCTTACCAGCACCACTGCCGATGCCGACTGTGCCAGGAACTGCTCCAGCCACTGTATGGACTCTATGTCGAGGTGGTTGGTCGGCTCGTCGAGCAGCAGCACGTCAGGCTTCTCAAGCAGAATCTTGGCCAGCTCGATACGCATGCGCCAGCCGCCCGAGAACTCCTTGGTTGGGCGGTCCAGGTCAGTGCGCTTGAATCCCAGCCCCACCAGTGTTCGTTCCAGCTCGGCTTCCCGGTGGGCGGCCCCCATCATCATCAGCCGCTCATGCTCCGTGGTATATCGCTCCACCAGCTGCATGTAGTCGTCGGTGTCATAGTCGGTACGCTCGTTCATCTCGCGCTCCAGTTTGTCTACGCGGTCGGCCAGTGCCGTGACGTTGGCAAAGGCCTTCTGGGTTTCCTCTCTCACGGTGGTGTTGTCCATCAGTTTCATGACCTGTGGCAGATAGCCGATGGCCGTTTCTGTCGGAATGGCCACCGTGCCCGCCGTGGGCTGCTGCTGGCCGCAGAGTATTTTGAGCAACGTTGATTTTCCCGCCCCGTTCTTACCCACAAGGGCAATACGGTCGCGGGCATTGATCACGAAACTGGCGTCAGTGAATAGCGGCTTCACGCCGAATTCCACTTTTAGTCCTTCTACTGAAATCATTTCTTTGTTTTGGCTATCCTTTCTCTGTGCTGCCGGCCTTCATGCTCAGCAGCTTTTTGATGTCATGATGTTGAGCACCAGGTCGTCGGTAGGCCCCATGCCGTCGGCCCCGATGCTGGTCAGGTTGCGGATGGTTTTGTCCACATCCTCGTCTACGATGCCTTCTGCCGAGGTGACGCATTTGCCCTCCATGGAGAGCAGTGCCGACATGACCGCTGTCGACACGCCCGACGCAATCTTCAGCGAGCACGACGGCTTGGCACCGTCGCAGACCATTCCCGTGAGGTTGGCCACCATGTTTTTTACCGAGCGGCAGACGTGGTCGTAGCTGCCGCCCATCAGGTAGGTAATGCCGCAACTGGAGCCAATGCCGGCCACGACGCATCCGCAGAGGGCCGACAGCCGGCCCAGCGACTGCTTGATGTAGATGGCCGTCAGGTGGCTCAGGGTCAGCGCTCTGATGAGTTCTTCCTCGGTGTTCTCGTTCTCCTTGGCATAGACACACACGGGGTTGGTGGCGCAGATGCCCTGGTTGCCCGACCCCGAGTTTGACATGACGGGTATCATGGCTCCCCCCATACGGGCGTCGCAGGCCGAGGCCGTGCGGGCTATGATGTGGCAGAAGATGGAGTTGCCGAAGATGCCTTTCGACAGCGGGCGGTCGATGGTCTTGCCCAGGTTGTGGCCGTAGTTGCC
>CAMNJY010000211.1 GCA_946541745.1 uncultured Prevotellaceae bacterium | reverse complement strand
GCTACGAGCGACATGAAGCCGGGTGAGCCCTCGACGAACTTGGACTTCAGCTGGTCGTGCAGGGAGAGCTGTGCCGTCATCTCCTCGAGGGCGGCCATGTCGGCGTCATCGAGCAGGGACTCCGGAGTGAGTAGTGAGTCGTCGGCGGGGGCGGTCACTGCCGCGGTCACGGCCGCGGCAGTGTCGGCGCTTACCAGTGAAGCCCCGGCAGCGGCAGTGGTATCGCTATGACCCGCAGGCAGCTGGGCGAGGCCCAGCTGCACTGTGGATAGCAAGATGAGTAATAAGGATTGGATTCGGCGCATGGCTGTTCAAGGGGGGATGTTACTTCACGACCTTCTTGCCGCCGATGACGTAGAGTCCATGAGGCAGCACGGTGGTGTCGGTGCCCATGTAGCGGCCATCGAGGGTATAGATGCGCATGGTGGTGGCGGTGCGCTCCACCGACCTGATGGCTGTAGAGACGTCGCTCTTGAAGACCTTCACCTCGTCGAGGAAGAATCGCTTGGCGGGCGTGAAGGTAATCTTCACCGTGCCCTTGCCGTCGAGGACGAGCTGGTAGTCGGTCCACTGCGACTTCACCATCTCGAGGTCGGTCTCTGAGAGCGTCACGCCGTCGTCGCCGCTGAGTGTCAGCGTCAGTGCTTCGCCGTCGTTGGCCCAGCCGGCAGCACGGAAGGTGAGCAGCGTCTCGCCGTCGATGATGATGCTGGGCGTGGTGACCTCAGCCTTGATAGAGGCCGTGCCGAAGCGTGCGCACTTGTCGCCGCCGTAGCCCTTGTTGTAGTCCCAGCCCTCGTTGTCGGCCACGAGTTTGCTGCTGGCCACATTGCCCGTGAACAGTCCGTCGTTGCCGCCGGTGCCGTTGCTCTGGTCGAACGACTCATAGAAGAGCACGCCGTCCTGCGGTTCGGGGTTGTCGCCCGGGTCATCGCCGGGCTGCTGTCCGTTGCCGGGGAAGACGAACGACATGGTACGGTCGCTGTTCTGGGTGATTTTCAGAATGGGTTTGTTCATGAGCAGCGAGCCGTCGGTATTCTTGTTGAAGACCGAAGCCTTCGGCGTCGACGTGTTGGTCAGCGAGTCGCGCTTGCCGTAGGGGAAGAGGTCGTAAGCCTCCGTGTAGTCCGAGCGTGAGTTGTCGGCGGCGATGATGGTGCAGCGCTCGTGGTCGTTGACCTTGTAGCCATACCTGCTGGCATAATACTGGCTGACGTTGGCGTTGGGCGTGTTCTGCTCCCAGATCTCCTTGTCGAAGTCGACGTGCATCACCATGAGTCCGCGTCCGGGCAGACTGGCGTCCCAGCCCGTGCGCTGGCGGTTCTCCACGACGTAGTACTCGTTGCGGTTGCCGTCGTTGTAGATGATGTATGCGTCGCCGCCCTCGGCGGTGGTCTTCAGGTTCTCCACGTTGACGGCCTCCTTGTTGAGCTCAATGGGTTCGAGCCATCCCGACATCCACTTCTCGTAGGCCGAGTAGCCTGCGGGCTGGAAGGTGTTGCCGTTATAGCTGCCCGAGCACATCAGGTCCCACGAGCCGAGGCCGTAGTTGCCGCTGTAGCCGTTCGACATGACGTCGTAGAAGTCGGGGAATCCCATGCAGTGGCTGAACTCGTGGCAGAAGCAGCCGATGCCCTCAATCTGGTTGCTGGCGTCCACCTCGTTCGAGCAGGCGTAGGTGTTGATGCGCACGCCGTCGAGCTCCAGTGCGGCGTTGGTGTTCTGCAGCTCGTACATGTGGGGCCAGATGCTGTTGGTTTCGTTGCTGTCGGCCTCGCCCTTGCCGGCGTAGAGAATGAACACCTGGTCCACCTCACCGTCGCCGTCCCAGTCGTAGTCCTTGAAGTCCACGACGGCATCGGCCTTCTTGACGGCCTCTACAATGAGCGAGTCGGGATGCTGGTCATCGCCGTTACTGTCGTTTTTGCCGTAGTAGCTCATGTTGTGCTTGGCGGTGTAGGGGCCGCAGACGTCGAAGTCGAGCTCGAACTGTCCGTTGCTCTGCGCCTTGAAGTAGTCGCTGACGGAGCCCTTGAAGTTGCCCTGGCTGAAGCCCTCCTCGTTGAGGATGCGGGTGTAGAGCAGGGAGTCGTTGCCCGTCCGGAACTTCTTGTCGGTGAACTGCATCAGGATGACGATGCCCTTCTTCTTGCCGGTATAGTGGGTCTGTTCGCCCATGGAGACGCGGCGCATCATGTTGCGGCGGGCCTTGGTGGCGGCAGGCTGGCGCTTCTGCAGGCGGGCCTTGAGCTGCTCGTCGCCGGCCAGGACGTAGGTGCCGTCCTGCTCCATGTAGCGGGTGCCGTCTTCGGCGACGTAGAAGTGCAGATGTTCGTCGCCCACCAGCTGGGCCTTGACTTCGGTGCCGTCGGCCAGTTGCAGGGTTCGCCACAGGCCGGGCTTGGCGGGAACCGCCCAGGCTCCAGCCGTCATCACCATGAGTGATAGTGTAAGTAATAGCTTTTTCATTGAGATTGCTTGGTTTATTGAATTGAGGGTGCAAAGTTACTGAAAAAAATCGGCTTTGTGGTCAAAACGGGTGTTAAATGATGAAAAATGCAACATTTTCGCCAGGCTTTAACGTCAGTTAACGGTTACGGCTGGGGGTGGGCGGCTTTACCGGTCGGTCGGGCGAAATACGTATATACGTATTTCGCCCGACCGACTTGCAAATCTTGTCGCGGGGTGAAGGCTGGGCGCCCAGCCAATTTTCATAATATTGGCGGTGAGGGCCGGAGGGGGGCCGCGGCTTCGGCGGCCAGCCAGCCAAAATACCTATATAGGTATTTTGGCTGGCTGGCTTCCAAATCTTGTCGCGGCGGCGGCGACGAGGGGACCCCGGCGGGAAAACCGCCGGGCACAGGCAGCGGGACGGAGGCGGCGCGGCGGCGCGGCGGCGGGACGGCGGCGGCGCGGCGGCGGGACGGGGGGACCCTGGCGGGAAAACCGCCGGGCACAGGCGGCGCGGCGGCAGAGTCTTAGTTGCGGAACACCAGGCCGTCGTCGCCGAAGCAGTCGACGATGATGGGTTTTTCGCGCGACACCTCACCCGCCAGCAGGCGGCGTGAGAGCTCGTTGAGCACGTGGTGCTGGATGGCGCGCTTGACGGGGCGTGCACCCATGTCGGGGTCGTAGCCCACGCGTGCGAGCCAGTTGACGGCGTGGTCGGTGACCTGGAGCTGGAAGCCCTGCGGCTCGAGCATCTGCTCTACGCGGTGCAGCTGCAGTCGGACGACCTGTGCAATCTGCTGCTCGCTGAGCTGCTGGAAGGTGATGATCTCGTCGATACGGTTCAGGAACTCCGGCCGCATGGTCATGCGCAGCTGTTCGCGCGTGGCGTTGGAGGTCATGATGATGATGGTGTTCTTGAAGTCGGCGGTGCGACCCTTGTTGTCGGTCAGTCGGCCGTCGTCGAGCACCTGCAGCAGGATGTTGAA
>CAMNJY010000210.1 GCA_946541745.1 uncultured Prevotellaceae bacterium | reverse complement strand
AGCTTTACATCGACCGCCTGTACTGCCACGAGGTGACGTCGCCCCAGGCTTTCGACGGCATGAGGGCGCGGGGACTGAAGTGTTTAAGGCCAGAGAAGATAGTCTGCATGCCCGACCATAACACGCCGACCCACGACCAGGACAAGCCCATCAGCGACCCCGTCAGCCGCAAGCAGGTGGACACGCTGGCAGCAAACGCCCGAGAGTTTGGGCTGACACACTACGGCATGATGTCGCCCGACAACGGCATCATCCACGTCGTAGGCCCTGAGAAGGGACTCTCTCTGCCGGGCATGACCATCGTCTGCGGAGACAGCCACACCAGCACCCACGGAGCCATGGGAGCCGTAGCCTTCGGCATAGGCACCTCTGAGGTGGAGATGGTGCTGGCTTCGCAGTGCATATTGCAGCAGAAGCCGAAGTCGATGCGCATCACCATCAACGGACAGTTAGGCAGAGGCGTAACGGCCAAGGACGTAGCCCTCTACCTGATGGCGCAGCTGACGACCAGCGGTGCCACGGGCTACTTTGTGGAGTATGCCGGAGAGGTGGTCAGAAGCCTGTCGATGGAGGGGCGCCTCACGCTCTGCAACCTGTCAATAGAAATGGGAGCGCGCGGCGGTTTCGTAGCCCCCGATGAAGTCACCTTTAACTATATAAAAGGTAGGGATTTTGCCCCCAAGGGCGAGGCCTGGGACAGGGCCGTGGCCTACTGGCGCACGCTGCGCAGCGACGCCGACGCCGTGTTTGACCGCGAACTGACATTCGACGCCAAGGACATAGAGCCACGCCTCACCTACGGCACCAACCCCGGCATGGGCATCGGGATAAGCCAGGCCATTCCAGCCCACAGCTCTGCCCCCGAGGGGGCCGCAGGGGAGGCCAAGGCCCTCAGCTATATGGGCTTCAAGCCCGGACAGAAATTGCTGGGTACGAAGGTGGACTACGTATTCCTCGGGGCCTGCACCAACGGGCGCATAGAGGACTTCCGTGCCTTCGCCGCGGTGGTGAAAGGCCGGCACAAGGCTGAGGGCATCACGGCATGGCTCGTACCCGGCTCATGGGCCGTAGACCGCCAGATACGCGCCGAAGGCCTCGACCGCGTGCTCAACGCTGCCGGCTTCGAGATACGCCAGCCAGGCTGCTCGGCCTGCCTGGCGATGAACGATGACAAGGTGCCTGCGGGCAAGCTCTGCGTCTCGACGTCGAACCGCAACTTCGAGGGCCGCCAGGGACCGGGCGCACGCACCGTCCTGGCATCGCCGCTCACCGCCGCCGCCGCCGCCGTTACTGGCGTTATCACCGACCCAAGAGAGTTCATCTAATTGAGAATTGACAATTGAAAATTGAAAATGAAACAGAAATTCAACGTTATAACATCGACCTGCGTGCCACTGCCCTTAGAAAACGTGGACACCGACCAGATAATCCCCGCCCGGTTCCTCAAGGCCACCACCCGCGAAGAGAAATTCTTCGGCGACAACCTGTTCCGCGACTGGCGCTACAACCCCGACGGCAGCGTGGTCGAAGATTTTGTGCTCAACGACCCCACCTACTCGGGCTGCATCCTCGTGGCCGGCAAGAACTTCGGTTCAGGCAGCAGCCGCGAACACGCAGCATGGGCCATTGCCGGCTACGGCTTCCGGGTAGTCATCTCGTCGTTCTTTGCCGACATCCACAAAAACAACGAACTGAACAACTTCGTGCTGCCCGTAGTGGTGAGCGAAGCGTTTCTTGACGAACTTTTCCAGAGCATCAAGGCCGACCCGAAGACCGAGGTGGAAGTAGACCTGCCCCGGCAGACGGTGACCAACAAAGCCACAGGCCGACAAGAGCACTTCGACATCAACGGCTACAAGAAGCACTGCCTGATGAACGGCCTCGACGACATCGACTTCCTGGTGCAGAACGAGCAGAAAACCATAGAGTGGGAACATGGAAGCCAAATTTGTTGAGATATTAGACTCCACGCTGCGCGACGGTGAGCAGACTAACGGCGTCAGCTTCCTGCCGCACGAGAAGCTCCTGATAGCCCGCATGCTGCTGCGCGACCTCAACGTAGACCGAATAGAGGTAGGGTCGGCCCGCGTCAGCGACGGCGAGCGCGAGGCGGTCAGCATGATCTGCCGCTATGCCCGCCAGGCAGGCCTGTCAGACCGCGTCGAGGTGCTCGGCTTCGTGGATGGATGCAAGAGTGCAGACTGGATAGCCGACTGCGGCTGCCAGACCATGAACCTGCTGGCAAAGGGGTCGCTGAAGCACTGCCGCCACCAGTTGGGCAAGACGCCCGAAGCGCACATCAGCGATATACGCGAGACGGTAAGCTACGCACAAAAGCGCGGCATCAGCGTCAACCTCTACCTTGAGGACTGGTCGAACGGCATGAAGGACTCGCCGGAGTATGTCTACCAGCTGATGGACCAGCTGGTGGGAACAGGTATCCGCCGCTTTATGCTGCCCGACACGCTGGGCATCATGAACCCGCTACAGGTCATAGAGTATTTCCGCAAGATGCTGAAGCGATACCCCGACACACACTTTGACTTCCACGCCCACAACGACTACGACCTGGCCGTCAGCAACTCACTGGCCGCCGTACTCAGCGGTGCCCGCGGACTGCACGTCACAGTCAACGGACTGGGCGAGCGCTGTGGCAATGCGCCGCTGTCGAGCGTACAGGTCATACTGAAAGACCAGTTCCACGCCCTCACCAACATACGTGAAGACCGGCTGAACGACATCAGCCATATTGTGGAGAGCTACAGCGGCATAGCCATAGCCCCCAACCAGCCCATCATCGGCGACAACGTGTTTACCCAGGTGGCCGGGGTGCATGCCGACGGCGACTCCAAGAACAGGCTCTACCAAAACGACCTCGTACCTGAACGGTTCGGACGGCGGCGTGAATATGCGTTGGGCAAGACCAGCGGCAAGGCCAACATAGCCAAGAACCTGGAAGAACTGGGGCTCGTACTCACGCCCGAGCAGCAACGGCGCGTCACGGAGCGCATCACAGAGCTGGGCGACAAGAAAGAGATAGTGACCCAGGAAGACCTGCCCTACATCGTCAACGACGTGCTGAAGCACGACGCGCCCGAGGACAGGGTGAAACTGGTAAGCTATGTGGTGTCAACGGCTTACGGCCTGAAGCCCGGTGCCAACATCAAGGTGGAAATCAACGGCCGCCAGTATGAGGCATCGGCCACCGGCGACGGTCAGTATGACGCCTTTGTCAAATCACTGCGCTACATCTACAAGAAATACCTGGGACGCACGTTCCCCATCCTGCAGAACTATGCCGTCACCATACCTCCCGGCGGACGCACCGACGCCCTGGTGCAGACGGTCATCACATGGAACGACAACGGCCGGCTGCTGCGCACCCGGGGACTCGACGCTGACCAGACGGAAGCTGCCATCAAGGCTACCTTCAAGATGCTGAACATCGTGGAGAGTAGTCTGGCTTAACCCACATTGCAGCTAACGTCTACGTATCTCCCTGATTCTCAGGAGGTGGA
>CAMNJY010000209.1 GCA_946541745.1 uncultured Prevotellaceae bacterium | reverse complement strand
TAGTAAATCGTAAATCAGTAAATCGTAAATAAAAAAATGGTTTGGCAGTTAGACGAAGAACTGTGGTTCCCCAACCCGCGATGGGGCGAGGACGACGGACTGGTGGCCATCGGTGGCGACCTGTCCACGGAGCGCCTCGTGCTGGCCTACAGCAACGGCTTCTTCCCGTGGTACGCCTACCAGATGGAGGCTGAGCCCCACTGGTATTGCCCGCTCAACCGCTACGTCATCTTCCCGGCCGAGATCCACGTCAGCCACTCCATGAAGCAACTGCTGAAGCAGCACAAGTACGAGGTGACCGTCAATGAGGATTTCGAGGGTGTCATCAACGGCTGCTCGGTAGCCCAGGGGCGCAACGAGGAGAGCGGCGCATGGCTCGGCCCCGCCATCATCGAGGCCTTCACCCGCCTCCACCGGCTCGGCTACGCGGCCAGCGTGGAGGTGTGGCAGCCGGCCAACACGCCCGAAGGCCGCCGGCTCGTCGGCGGTCTCTACGGTGTAACGCTGAAGAAAGCATTCTTCGGCGAGAGCATGTTCTCGCTGGTGCCCAACGCCTCGAAGCTCGCCCTGATACATCTCGCCAAGGCCATGGAGCAAATCGGCGGCCACTTCATCGACTGCCAGTTCGAGACGCCTCTGTTCGCATCGATGGGCGGCCGGTTTATCTCCTACGAAGAGTATATGAAAAGCCTGCATCAGCAATAGATGCAGGCTTTATAAAGAAAGGGAAGAAGCAGCAAGCGCACTCAGTTGTTGACCGAACCGCCGACGATGTCGAGCAACTCGGAGGTAATGGCCTGCTGACGACTCTTGTTGTACTGCAGGTTCAGTTGGCGCAGCAGTTCGTCGGCATTGTCGGTAGCCGTCTGCATGGCCACCATGCGGGCGGCATGCTCAGAGGCCACGCTGTCGAGCAGGGCCGTGTAGAGCATGAGGTGGGCCAGCTTCGGTATGAGCTGCGACAGGACGGTGTCCATGTCGGGTTCCACGATGAAGTTGTCGTTCAGCGGCTTCACCTCGTTGCCCTCGCTGTCGACCCTGGCCTTCTTGCGGCTGTTGCGCTTCAGATACTCCTGACTCTCGCGGGTAGCGGCAATCGACGTGAGGTCGCGCTCATGGTCACGGTCCAACTCTTCTGCCAGGTCAATAGGCAGGAAGGTTTTGCGCGTGAGCACCTGCGAGCCGGCCGACTTGAAGTGGTGGTAGATGAGCTCCACCTTGTCAACCTTGCCTTCGTAGAACTTCTTGCCAAGCTCCATGGCGATGTCGATGCACTGCCGCACATTGGGCTTGTCGACCAGTGCCGAGAACTCGCCCTGCACGTCGTAGCCCAGCTTCTGCGCCTTCTCGTAGACCTTGCGGCCTATGGGGTAGACCTCGATGCCGGTGATGCCCTGCGCGCGATAGTCCTCCACGACATGCTGCATCATCTTGATGGTGTTGGCATTGAAGCCGCCGCAGAGCGACGAGTTGCTGGCGTAGACCACCAGTGCCACCCTATGGACGGGCCGCTCCTGGTCGAAGACGGTCTGCGCCTCGGCCTCAGCCGCGAGGAACGACTTCAGGATGTGCTCCAGCATGGTCTCGTAGGGCAGCATGTTCTGAATAGCCACCTGAGCGTGGTGCAGCTTCGACGAGGCCACCATCTTCATGGCCGACGTAATCTTGCGCGTCGAGTTGACCGAGGCTATGCGGCCTTTGATCTCCTTTAATGAGGGCATAGGCTATCAGGCTTTATAGGTGCCGGCAATATCGGCCATCACCTGTTCTATCTTCTTCGTGACGTCGTCGTCAATCTTGCCGCTGGCCAGCGTCTCGATGACCTCGGGGGCCGAGGAGCGCAGCTTGTCGAGGAACTGGTCCTGACACTGGCGCACCTTGTCGATGGGCACCTGGCGCATCAGGCCGTGGACACCGCAATAGAGGATGGCTATCTGCTCGCCGACGGGCATAGGTGAATACTGCGGCTGGATGAGAAGCTGGTTGTTCTTGCGACCGCGGTCGAGCGTCATGGCCGTCACGGCATCCATATCGCTGGAGAACTTCGAGAAGGCCTCCAGTTCGCGGTACTGTGCCTGGTCAATCTTCAGCGTACCGGCCACCTTCTTCATCGACTTGATCTGTGCCGAACCACCCACACGCGAGACGGAGATACCGACGTTGATAGCGGGGCGGAAGCCCTGGTTGAAGAGGTCGCTCTCAAGGAATATCTGACCGTCGGTGATGGAAATCACGTTCGTCGGGATATAAGCCGACACGTCGCCGGCCTGTGTCTCGATGATAGGCAGGGCGGTGAGCGAGCCGCCACCCTTGACGTGCCCCTTCATGCACTCAGGCAGGTCGTTCATCTGCTCGGCCACCTCCTGCTGCTCGTTCATCTTGGCAGCACGCTCCAACAGACGGCTGTGCAGATAGAACACATCGCCGGGGTAAGCCTCGCGGCCCGACGGGCGGCGCAAGATAAGCGACACCTCGCGGTAGGCGACGGCCTGCTTCGACAGGTCATCATAGACCACGAGGGCGGGCAGGCCACGGTCGCGGAAGTACTCGCCGATGGCGGCCCCGGCAAACGGGGCGTAGTACTGCATGGCAGCAGGGTCGGCAGCGGTAGCGGCCACCACGATGGTGTAAGGCATGGCGCCGTGCTCCTGGAGCGTTGAGACAAGGGCGGCTACGGTAGAGGCCTTCTGGCCGATAGCCACATAGATACAGTAGACGGGCTTGCCGGCCTCATAGAAACTCTTCTGGTTGATGATGGTGTCAACGGCGATAGCGGTCTTACCGGTCTGACGGTCGCCGATGATAAGCTCACGCTGGCCACGGCCGATGGGAATCATCGAGTCGATGGCTTTCAGGCCCGTCTGCAGCGGCTCCTTCACGGGCTGACGGTAGATCACACCCGGGGCCTTGCGGTCCAACGGCATCTCGAAGGCATTCTTCAGGTCGATGTCGCCCTTGCCGTCGATGGCCTGACCCAGAGGATTGATAACGCGGCCCAGCATGTTGTCGTTCACGCGGATAGAGGCAATGCGCTTGGTGCGCTTCACCACCTGTCCCTCCTTGATGCCCGACGTAGGACCGAGGAGCACGCAGCCCACGTTGTCTTCCTCCAAGTTCATGACGATAGCCATAGTGCCGTTCTCAAACTCCAGCAGCTCGTTGGCCTCGGCGTTGCGCAGGCCGTAGATGCGGGCCACGCCGTCGCTGACGGTGAGCACGGTGCCCACCTCGTCAAAATGTTCGGCGTTCGAGATGCCCTTGAGCTGGTCGAGCAGCACTTGTGACACTTCGCTTGGTTTAATTTTATCTGACATATTCTTCTGTTTCTTTTCTTTTCTACTACGAATTTCACAAATTTCACAAATTTCTGTGCTTGACAATAATTAGTTGAATTCGTATAATTCGTAGTCTTATTTCTTAAGCTGTGTTAGTATGTTGTTGAGCTTGGCCTTCACGCTGGCATCCATCCGATACGTGTCGTACTCCAGGATGAAACCGCCGATGATGTCGGGGTTCACCTCGGTCTCAAACTCCACAGTTCCATTAGTCTTACTCTCCACCATCTGGCGCATCTTCTGCTCGG
>CAMNJY010000208.1 GCA_946541745.1 uncultured Prevotellaceae bacterium | reverse complement strand
TTTTTTATTTGTTAAACACGATTACTTCACACCACACACTGTCACAGGAAAACAAATTTTCAGATGAACATATATTTGAGATATTTTGATAGAGAGACGCTTGTTAAAACTGCTGACGAAGCCATTGACTTTCTTTCCAGTATTAGCGAGATTGGTATGAACCCGGTGCTCGAAAACGATGTACGCGACTATTTGGCCAGCGACGTGTTCTACCCCAAGCGTTACAAGATACGTCCCCGCGTTTACTTCATCATCATCAAGACCGATGCCGCCACCATGCAGGACTTCAAGGACAAGAAGGCCGTCCACCCTGCCGCCTCGGCGGGCGGCCATGAGCGCGGCGCCTCGTCGGCAGTGGCTAAGCTCAGCGAGGAGCGGTACGGATGGTATGAGGGGGTCATCGACTTCAAGCGCGTGCTGATGGTGCCGGGAACGGGCAAGTTCCAGTATCGCGACACCCATTTCGTGGCCCGCGTCAAGGCTGCGTCGGGCCTGGACTGCTACAACCGCATCGTGGAGCACCTTCAGGAGCGCGTCGACGGGCGCAGCCAGTTCCCCTCGGCCAAGGGCAAGAACTTCAGGTTCCGCTTCCTCGGTCAGGCCAAATAACAGCGACTTATGAATAAGGTGATGCTCATAGGCAATGTGGGGGCCGACCCTGAGGTGCGCTACGTTGACCAGGGGGTGGCCGTGGCCCGCTTGCGCCTGGCTACTACCGAGCGGGGCTATACCCTGCAGAACGGCACCCAGGTGCCCGACCGCACCGACTGGCACAACGTGCTGCTATGGCGGCGGCTGGCTGAGATTGTTGAGAAGTATGTCCACAAGGGCGACAAACTCTATATTGAGGGTCGCCTGCGCTATACCACCTACGATGACAAGTTGGGGCAGCGCAAGTATGTCACCGAAATCTGGGCCGACAATATGGAAATGCTCACGCCCAAGGAAGCAAAAGACTGAACCGTGGACTATTTTCAACAGTTATTCAGCGACGTTACCCTGCTGACACCTACCGTCGGTGCCATTGTCGCGGGTTTACTGGCCTGTCTGCTGCTCATAGTCTCGGGGTTCGCCTCAGGCTCCGAGATTGCTTTCTTCTCATTGTCGCCTACCGACCTTAATGCGTTGGACCCGGACGGCGACAAGCGCGACCGGCAGATCATGGACCTGCGCAAGGACTCCGAGCGCACACTGGCCACCATCCTTATTACCAACAACCTGGTGAACGTCACCATCATCATGTTGTGCAACTACTTCTTTGCCCATGTCGTCGATTTCGGTCAGGCCGTCTGGCTGCAGTTCCTGGTCATCACGGTGCTGCTGACATTCCTGCTGCTGCTTTTCGGCGAAATCATCCCCAAGGTTTATTGCGGCCAGCACGCGCTGGCGGTGTGCCGCTCCTTTGCCGGCATCATCATGGGCTTGCGCCGCCTGTTCTACCCGCTGTCCACGGTGCTCATACGGTCTGGTGTGCTGGCCGAGAAGGTGGTGCAGACCGAGAGCCATGTGCTCAGCGTGGACGACCTGGAGCAGGCCCTTGAACTGACCGACAAGACCGAGCTCAAGGACGAGCAGAACATGCTGGAGGGCATTGTGCGCTTCGGCGACGAGACGGCCAAGGAAATCATGACCAGCCGCCAGGACGTGGTCGACCTCGACTTCCGCTCTTCCTTCACCGAGGTGCTCCACTGCATTGTCGAGAACAACTACTCGCGCATTCCCGTCTATCAGGACTCCATCGACAACGTGCGCGGCATACTCTACATCAAGGACCTGCTGCCCTATCTTGGCAAGCCTGCCACCTTCCGCTGGCAGTCGCTCATACGGCCGCCCTACTTCGTGCCCGAGACAAAGAAGATAGACGACCTGCTGCGCGAGTTCCAGGCCAACAAGGTCCACATAGCCATCGTCGTCGACGAGTTTGGCGGCACCAGCGGCATTGTCACCCTTGAGGATATCCTGGAGGAGATTGTGGGCGAGATCAACGACGAGTATGACGAGGAGGAGTGCAATTTCATCCGTATCGGCGCCAACACCTACATCTTTGAGGGCAAGACGCTGCTCAGCGATTTCTACAAGGTACTCAAGCTCGACGACGACACGTTCGAGGCCATTGAGGGCGACGCCGACACCCTGGCCGGCCTGCTGTTAGAGCTGAAGGGCGACTTCCCGGCCATCCATGAGAAGCTGGTCTACAACAATTTCACCTTCGAGATACTTGAGCTCGACGAGCGCCGCATATCAAAGGTGAAAGTCCTGGTAGGCAGCGATACTGCCGCCGCCCCCTCTGCCTGACGTGCCGGCTACCAGCCGTATTGGGGCCACCCTACAACGTGGGCCCAGCTGAAGTTCATGACAGTCTTGTTGTATTGAAACCCGCCCGTAGTATAGTAGTAGTTGGTCTTCGGGACAAACATGCTCACGCAGCCGTATTGCCCTTCGTTCTGGTCAAACTGTCTGAATGAGGCGAGCAGCGCTTCGTAGATAGTCAGCCACTTCATCGACATGCGGTAATAGGGCACGGCCTGGCTGAAGGCCTGGTCCCACAGCGCAAAGTCGGCCTCGGTGGCGTTATGCTTGATGTAGGCCCTCATGTCGTACATCAGCGGCGTGTCGTAGTAGTAGTAAAAGGCTATGTTGCCCAAGCTGGCCGACTTCGGGTACTCCGGGGTGAAGGTGGCCAGCACGTCGCGTGTGCGGTAGGCCAGGTTCTCTATCTGCTTCGTGTCGATGACGGCCAGGGGCAGGCTGCAGCCCTTCAGGTCGGAGTCGTTCCTGTATTCGTCGAGGTAGTAGTTGTAGTAGGCGTCGATGACACCCCGGTAGAGGTCGCTGCCGCTCTTGTACAGGCTGGCTATCAGTTTGTCGTAGGGCGCACCGTTGCCGGGAATCTCGGCCGGCGAGCCTATCAGGTAGTCGGTAGCGTTGCGCAGCTCGTAGCCCACCTCGGCGCACATCATGTTGCAACAGTCGGCAAAGATAAACTTCAGCTTCGGCAGTCCCGCCATGGCCTTGGCCATCTGGGTGATGTTCATCCACCGTCGCTGCGTGCCGCCAGCGTCGGAGCCGTCGTCCTGGCCGTAGCCCTTGGTCACGGTACGTGCCGAGGCTATCGTGTCGGTATGTACCGTCCACCCCGTAGCGTGCCCCCAGAGCACCAGGCCGTACTCATCGGCCTCGGCCTCGGCGGTCATCCACTGCAGCACCTCGCGAAACACTGCCGGGTCGCTGCTGCAGACCTCCTGGCCGAACTCATGGCGCTTGTACACCTGGCCGCCGTGAACCTCAATGATGCAGGGCAGCCCGCGGCCGTCCTTCAGCGTGTCGCTCTTGGTAGTCACCATGCTGTCTACAAACACCAGCAGCCGCTGATTGTCAGCCAGATGCTTCGACCCCTCGATGATCTCGTTCAGGTCGTTGCGCAGGTATCTGGTGCCCCTGTGGACTGTCAGGTTGTTCTCGCCTGCCATGTAGACCATCACCGTGCGTGCCGCCCGCCCCTTCTCCCAGGCTTCCGGCTCGTCGTCGTCGTGGCAGGCGGTCAGCAGGCAGACCAGCCCACACAGTATCATTACAATTTTCCTCATAATCTCACAATCATTTTTTTAA
>CAMNJY010000207.1 GCA_946541745.1 uncultured Prevotellaceae bacterium | reverse complement strand
TTGTGGGCAAGGAGCACTATACCGACGTGAAGAACGTCATCATCATGGGCGGCGGAAAGACGGCCATCAGGGCCGCGCTGACCATACCCGACTACATGAATGTAAAAATCATAGAGAACAGCGCCGACCGCTGCGAGCGGCTCAACCAGCTGCTCAGCAACAGCGACACCATGATCATCCACGGCGACGGCCGCGACTTAGGGCTGCTCGAGGAGGAAGGCATCAAGACCACCCAGGCCTTCGTGGCCCTGACGGGCAATGCCGAGACCAACATCCTGGCCTGTCTGACGGCCAAGAAGCTGGGCGTACGCAAGACGGTGGCCATGGTCGAGAACCTGGACTATGTCTCCATGGCCGAGAGCCTCGACATAGGCACCATCATCAACAAGAAGACCGTCGCCGCCAGCCACATCTACCAGATGACCCTCGGTGCAGAGGTCAGCAACCTGCGCTCGCTGATGCTCGTCGAAGCCGAGGTGGCCGAGTTTGTAGCCGCCGAGGGGTCGCGGGTCACCAAGAAGCAGGTGAAAGACCTCAACCTGCCCTTCGGCGTCACCATCGGCGGCCTGGTGCGCGGTGGCGTGGGCTTGCTCGTCAACGGCCATTCGCAGATACAGCCCGGCGACTCAGTCATGGTCTTCTGCCACGAGCAGAAACTCAACAACATAGAGAAATATTTCAAGAAGCCCGTCTTCTTCTAATCCCAAAAGCCAAAGCTCAAAGTGGTCAACTTCCGTATCATCAGCAAAATCATAGGCTCGCTGCTTTTCATCGAGGCCTTCTTCATGGCTGTCTGCATGGCCGTGGCCTTCAGCTACCATGAGGACGACCTGCTGGCCTTCCTGCTGTCAATGCTGCTCACCTTCGGTGGCGGGTTCCTCTTCCTCCACCTGGGCCGCCATGCCGAGAACGCCCTGAGCCGGCGTGACGCCTACGTGGTGGTGACGGCCGTGTGGATCATCTTCTCCATCTTCGGCATGTTCCCCTTTCTCATCCACGGCAGCATATGCAGTCTCACCGATGCCTATTTTGAAACCATGTCGGGGTTCACCACCACCGGTGCCAGTATCATCGACGACGTGGAGAGCCTCTCTCACGGCATGCTCTTCTGGCGGTCGCTCATGCAGTGGATAGGCGGACTGGGTATCGTCTTCTTCACCATCGCCATCCTGCCCTCGCTCGTGGGCGGCAGCGTCAAGATTTTCGCCGCCGAGGCCACGGGACCCATCAAGGCCAAGATGCACCCCCGGCTGACGACCACCGCCAAGTGGATATGGTCTATCTACCTGCTGCTGACGGTGGGCTGCGGACTGTCGTACTGGGCGGCGGGCATGAACTGGTTTGAGGCCACCAACTACGCCATGACCACCACGGCCACCGGCGGCTTTGCCATCCACAACGACGGCACGGCCCACTTCGGCTCGCCGGGCATTGACTATATCAGCATCGCCTTCCAGTTTCTCTCCGGCATCAACTTCACCTTATTATATATTACCATTTTCAAGATGAAGTTCAGGTCGCTGTTCAGGAACTCCGAGTTCAAGCTCTATCTCTTTACCGTGGTCACGGCTACGCTCTTCATAGCCAGCCTGCTGCTGACGCGCATGGACTACACCCTGGAGCACGCCCTGCGCTCGTCGCTGTTCCACGTCGTGTCGTTTATCACCACCACGGGCATGCTCATGGGCGACGACATAGCCCTATGGCCGCACGTCACCTGGATGGTGCTGGCCGTCATCATGTACTTAGGCGCCTGTGCCGGCAGCACCAGCGGCGGTTTCAAGTGCATACGCGGCGTCATGCTGCTGCAGGTAGTCCGCAACAATTTCCGCCAGATTCTGCACCCCAGCGCCGTGCTGCCCGTCAAGGTCAACGGCCAGAACATATCGCAGTCGAAGCTGGTGGCGCTGTTTGCCTTCTTCGTGCTCACCATCCTCATGATGCTCTTCACCGTCACCGTCATGGTTGTCGGCGGTATTGACCTCATCAACGCCGTCACCATCGCCCTGAGCTGCGTGGGCAACGTGGGGCCGTCGCTGAGCACCGACATAGGCCCGTCGCTGTCGTGGTCGCTCATGCCCTCTGCCATCAAGTGGACGCTCTGCCTGCTGATGCTCATGGGCCGTCTGGAAATCATGACCGTGCTCGTGCTCTTCACCCCCGAGTTCTGGAAAGAAAACTGAATTTCGAAATCGTAAATAGTAAATCGTAAAATAGTAAATATCTCCATGTCATTCTACAAATTCAAACCACTGCTGAAACAGACAATTTGGGGAGGCGGCAAGATAACCGCCTTCAAGCACATTGACAGCCCGCTGACCAACATCGGCGAGAGCTGGGAGATATCGGGCGTGGAAGGCTGCGAAACCATCGTGGCCGACGGCCACGATGCCGGTAAGAGCCTCAACCGGCTGGTCAGCGAGCAGCGCGAGCGCCTGGTGGGCCGCGACAACTATCAGCGCTTCGGCAATGAGTTCCCGCTGCTCATCAAGTTTATTGATGCCTGCCGCGACCTGAGCATACAGGTACACCCCGACGACGAGACGGCCCGCCGGAGGGGCCATGAGCATGGTAAGACCGAAATGTGGTACGTGCTGAAGTCTGACCCCGAGGCCCAGCTCTATAACGGCCTGCGCCAGCAACTGACTCCCGAGGGCTACAGGCAGATGGTCAGCGACGGCACCATCACCCAGGCCCTGGCCCGCTACCGCGTCCACGAGGGCGACGTGTTCTTCATACCCGCCGGACGCATCCATGCCATTGGTGCCGGCTGCTTCGTTACCGAGATACAGCAGACGTCGGACATCACCTACCGCATATTCGACTATAACCGCCGCGACAAGGACGGCCACCTGCGCCCGCTGCACATTGACGAGGCCGCCGAGGCCATCGACTTTACCGTGCGCGACAGCTACCGCACCTATTATGAACCCATGCAGGACGAGGGGGTGCCACTGGTGAGCTGTCCCTACTTCACCACCGCCGTCTACGACCTCAACGACCCCATGACCATCGACTACGCCGACCTCGACTCCTTCGTCATCCTCATCGGCCTGCAGGGGTCGTGCGAACTGACCGACGAGCACGGCCTCACCACCCTCTTCCGCGAGGGCGAGACCGTGCTGCTGCCCGCCACCGCCAAGACCGTCAGGGTAGAGGGCACCATCAAGTTTCTTGAGACCTATGTATGACGATTCGCACACCGCCTTGCGCAAAAAAAGGTTAAAACACTCCAAATAGGCTGTTTTTTAGAGCAAATGAGGCGGAAACCAAAGAATTCTTTGTAATTTTGCACCCAAATTTGCAAATTCAAGATTATTATGGCACAAGAAGATGTATTTAAGAAAATCGTGAGCCACTGCAAGGAGTACGGCTTCGTGTTCCCTTCCAGCGAGATTTACGACGGTTTAGGCGCCGTGTATGACTACGGACAGAACGGCGTGGAGTTGAAGAACAATATCAAGCAGTACTGGTGGAAGGCCATGACCATGCTTCATGAGAACATCGTGGGCATTGACTCGGCCATCTTCATGCACCCCACAATATGGAAGGCCAGCGGCCACGTGGATGCCTTCAACGACCCGCTGATAGACAACCGCGACTCGAAGAAGCGCTATCGCGCCGACGTGCTCATTGAGGACCAGATAGCCAAGTACGACGAGAAGATACAGAAGGAGGTGGAGAAAGCCC
>CAMNJY010000206.1 GCA_946541745.1 uncultured Prevotellaceae bacterium | reverse complement strand
TACCGAGCACAGTACCGAACAGAGCGGTCAGGGTACCCAGAGAAACGATGGTAGCAACCATAGGCATGTTCATCTGGAGGGTAGGCATCTCCAGCTGGGTAGCCTCTTCGTGAGCCTGCTGAATCTTGGCAATCTTGGCAGCCTTCTTCAGTGTGTCGTCGTTCTCGACATTCTGGTACATGTTGATAGAAGCCAGCACGACGTTGGCGACAGAACCCTGCATCTTGTTGCAGAGGGCCTTGGCCTCGTCGAACTTCTGATTCTTGATAGCGTCCTTTACCTGAGCGGTAAACTTGGCCAGGTTCATCTTACCCGAAGCCGACTTGATAGCGAGGAAGCGCTCGATGCCGAGGCAGATAACGGTGAAGAGCAGGGTAAGGATAAGACCTACGACGAAACCTCCCTTGTACACTGTACCGAGCAGGTTAGCGGGGTGTCCGCTGCGGTCGCCGCCGACGAAGTTGTCGGGATTACCCATAACGAAATACCATACACTGTAACCGGCAACTGCGCAGATCACGAGAATGACCCATGCTGCCTTCACACCACCAAAGCCCGAATTCTTTTTGGCTGGGGCTGCAGCCTTTGTTGTTTGTGCCATAAAAAATGATTTTTAATTTTTTAGTTATTAAATGAATTAAGTTTGTTTGTATAATCTTTTCGTTCACAACGTTCGGCAAAGATAGCAAATTAGCGCGTACTATCGGCCAAATTAGGAATTTTTAACTTGATATTTCTCGATTTTTATCGTAATTTGGCCAAAGATTCCTTGATACGGCGCATTGCCTCGACAATATTCTCGTCACTTGTGGCGTAGCTCATGCGGAAACATTGCGGGTCGCCGAAGGCGTCGCCGCCGACGGTAGCCACGTGGGCGTGCTCGAGGAGATACATGGCGAAGTCGGTGCTGTTGTTGACGGCGAAGCCGTCGTCCTCGCTCTTCTTGCCGAAGAAGCTGCTGCACTTGGGGAAGAGGTAGAAGGCGCCCTCGGGGACGTTGACCTCCAGCCCGGGAATGTCCTTGGCCAGCCGTACTATCAGGTCGCGGCGACGCTCGAAAGCCTGCCGCATCTGCTCGACGCACTGCTGGCTCTCGACGTAGGCGGCGAGTGCAGCCATCTGGCTGACGGAGCACGGTCCGCTGGTGTACTGGCCCTGCAGCTTGTTGCAGCCCTTGACAATCCACTCGGGCGCAGCGATGTAGCCTATGCGCCAGCCGGTCATGGCGTACGCCTTGCTGACGCCGTTGACGAGGATAGTGCGCTCCTTCATGCCCTCAAACTGGGCTATCGACTCGTGGTGACCTACGTAGTTGATGTGCTCGTAGATTTCGTCGGCCAGCACGAAGAGGTCCTGGTGACTCATCACGACCTTTGCCAGACTTTCCAGCTCCTGCTTGCTGTAGACGCTGCCTGTCGGGTTGCTGGGCGAGCAGAGTATGACGAGTCGTGTCCGTGGGGTGATGGCTGACTCGAGCTGCTGGGCCGTCATCTTGAAGTTCTGGTCGAAGCCGGCCTCAACGATGACGGGCTTGCCGCCGGCCAGCAGCACCATCTGGGGGTAGCTGACCCAGTAGGGGGCGGGAATGACCACCTCGTCGCCGGGGTTGACGAGGGCCATGACGGTATTGGTGACGCTCTGCTTGGCGCCGTTCGACACAAGTATCTCCGACGGCTGGTAGCGCAAATGGTTCTCACGCTCCAGCTTGCGGGCTATGGCCTGGCGCAGGCTGGGGTAGCCGGGCACGGGCGAATAGCGCGAGTAGTTCTCGTCGATAGCCTGCTTGGCGGCCTGCTTGATGTGGTCGGGCGTGTTGAAGTCGGGCTCGCCGACGCTCATGTTGATGACGTCGATGCCCTGTGCCTTCATTTCAGAACTTTTCTGCGACATCGCCAGCGTTGCCGACGGTGCCAGACGTTGCAAACGGTCAGATAATTGTGCCATAAGATATGCTTTCTGTAATAAATCAACTGCAAAAGTAAGCAATTATTTTGTTTTTCCACAACGATTAGTGCTTTTTTTAAATATTTTGGCATTATTTGGTGTCATTTTTGCCAGATATGCCTATAATATATATAAGGTATAGGGAAATGGCGGTACTTTCGCTCGACAAACCAAATAAAAACAAGTTTTATTTGGTTTTGTGCTCACTTATTCGTAACTTTGACCCAAAATTCCACAACGACATGAGAAAACTGACAGCATGCCTCACACTCGTCCTGCTGGCAACAGGCACATGGGCCCAAGAGGCCCTCTTCGACGTGAACAACCTGACTTCGCCCGAGGTGCATGCCGACGGCACCGTGACGTTCCGACTGCACGCACCGAAGGCGGTGACCGTGAGCGCGGTGGGCGACTTCGGCACCGTGGACATGAAGGAAGGCAGGGACGGCGTCTGGTCGGGCACCACACGGGCGCTGGAGCCGGAGATGTATTCCTACCGCTTCAGGGTGGACGGCACGGACGTGCTGGACCCCTCGAACGTCTACCGATGCCGCGACATTGCGTCGTTCAGCAACATCTTCATCGTCACCCGCCAGGAGGGCGACAAGGGGTGGCTGTATGGCGTCAACAAGGTGCGCCACGGCAACGTCAGCAAGGTGTGGTACCCGTCGCCTACGCTGAAGACGACGCGCCGCATGACCGTCTACACCCCCGCAGGCTACGACGAGGGCGGCCGCTACCCCGTGCTCTACCTGCTGCACGGTGCCGGTGGCGACGAGGAGGCGTGGGCCACGCTGGGACGGGCAGCCCAGATACTGGACAACCTGACCGCCGAGGGCAAGGTGAAGCCCATGATCGTGGTCATGCCCAACGGCAACGCCAACTGCGACGCGGCGCCGGGCGAGTGGCACAAGGGCATGTATAAGCCTACGTTCATGGCTCACATGGAGTCGAAGGCCGCCGCCACGACCGAGGAAGCCTTCAGGGACATCGTGGCCTACGTGGACAAGCACTACCGCACGCTGGCCAACAAGAAGCACCGCGCCGTCTGCGGCCTGTCGATGGGCGGCGGCCACAGCTTTGCCGTCTCGCGCCTCTATCCCGACTGGTTCGACTACGTCGGTCTGTTCTCTGCCCACGTCCACCTGGACGTCCGCGACCGTGCCGACCTGCAGGCCAAGGGCAGCTGCTTCACGCCCGAGTCGGAACGCATGCTGCAGGTGCAGTTTCAGAAGAAGCCCGCCCTCTACTGGATAGCTATCGGCAAGGACGACTTCCTCTACGACAACAACAAGATGTACCGCGAGTACCTTGACCGCAAGGGCTACCCCTACGAGTATGTCGAGACGGACGGCGGCCACATCTGGCGCAACTGGCGCATCTACCTCACGCAGTTTGCCCAGCGTCTGTTTAAATAGCCCTCGGCGGCAGCCCACGGCCAGTCTGGCGCCCGCAAGGGTGCTCGCCGTGGGTGTGCGGACCGTCGGCATACCCCCACCCCTTCCGACATCTTCATGGCATCCTGTTCCTGTGAGTGGCCTACTTATGCTCGTAAGTAGCCTACTTACGTTCGTGAGTGGCCTACTTATTGGTGTGGGGTGAAGGTGTGGTATATATATATTGCAATATGCACTTTTTACCTGCCCCTTCTGACCCTTCTGCCATGTGAAAAAAGAGGCAGAAGGGTCAGAAGGGGCACTTCTTTTCTCTATTTCCCAACTATATACGCGCGCGCATGCGATATATTGCCATAAGAACTATTTAACCCACACTTCCCACACT
>CAMNJY010000205.1 GCA_946541745.1 uncultured Prevotellaceae bacterium | reverse complement strand
AGTGAGGCCCCCTCGGGGGCAGTAGGGGGGGCTTCTCTTTCCTCTAAGGAGATTGTGCTTATCCAGAAGATGAACGAGTACGGCGCCGTGGTCGAGCAGGCCGGTAAGGACTATTCGCCCAGCGGCATTGCCAACTACTGCTATGAGCTGACCAAGGTGTTCAACCAGTTCTATCATGACTACTCCATCCTCAACGAACCCGACGGCCAGAAGCGCGCCGTCCGCCTGATGCTGGCCCGCAACGTAGCCAAGATTATCAAGAGCGGCATGGACTTGCTCGGCATTGAGGTGCCGGAGAGAATGTAATAAATGATTATTTGAAAATTGAGGACTGACAATATAACCCCGCCTGACTACAGGCACGACACGGTGCTGCCGCTGCCGATGGAGGTGACGGCCGACGCGTGGGCCGTCGATGCGGCGTGCAGCGGCAACCCCGGGCCGATGGAGTATCAGGCCATCGACCTGCAGACGGGTGCCCGCGTGTTCCACTTCGGCCCTGTCCACGGCACAAACAACATCGGCGAGTTCCTGGCCATTGTCCATGCCCTCGCCCTCTGTTGGCAGCGGGGATTGCACCAGAAGACCATCTACTCAGACTCTGTCAACGCCATGCTGTGGGTGCGTAAGCGACAGTGCAAGACCAAGTTGGAGCGCACGCCGCAGACCGAGCCGCTATACCAGGTCATAGCCCGCGCCGAGCGGTGGCTGCAGACGCACGACTACAAAAACCCCATCGTGAAGTGGGAAACTTCACGGTGGGGTGAGGTGCCTGCCGACTTCGGGCGGAAATAGCGCCGCCTGCAATAGCCACGGTTTTTCACGGTTTGAACGCAGCGTGTATCTTTGGTTAACCGCGTAAAACCGTGAAGAACCGTGGTGCTACTTAACAATCTCGCTGATAGCCTCGCCGATGCAGGCGTTAGGCTGCTGAATGTGCAGCATCTGGCATACTGTTGGCGCGATGTCGGTGATATGGACTTCGCGCGAGGTGGAACCGTGTGCCACCTTCCAGCCGTAGAACAGCAGGGGGATGTGGGCGTCGTAGGGGTTCCACTCGCCGTGGGTGGTACCTACGGGCGACGACCACTCGCCGAAGTTGTAGTACCCCGGATTGCAGACCACCAGGATGTCGCCTGAGCGGCGGTAGTGGTAGCCTAAGAGGGCGCGGTCGCGGATAATAGGCGGTAACGGCTGCTGGGCGGCCCGCTCGTAGTCTACCACGAAGCAAACGTTAGGGGCCTGCCGCAGATAGTCGATGGCTACGGCCTTCACCTGCTCGTAGTCCAGCCCCTGCTCGCTGATGGCCTTGCGGTCGAGGAAGTAGCGGTAGTCCAGTTCGCCGGCTACCACGGCCTTCCGGTTGCCAAATTTGGCACTGACGGCCTGCTCCACGCCCTTGCGCATGTCTGGGTCGGGCCATTTTCCGGCGGGCAGTTTATGCTCCTGCATGAATTGGAAGTTGTGTGCGGCACCGTGGTCGGCGGTCAGGAAGAGCAGGTAGCCGTCGGGCCCCACCTGTTCGTCGAGGGCTTTCATCAGCCTGGCCAAGTCTTTGTCCAGCTGTAGGTAGGCCTCGTCGGTACGGTCGCCGCGCGTGCTCCACTTATGGCCGATGACATCCGTCTGCGAATAGCTTACGCAGAGCATGTCGGTCTCTTCGCCACGGCCTAACTGCTCGCCTTTCAGGGCGGCAATGGCCATGTCGGTGGTAATGGTGCCGCAGAGGGGGTACAGGCCTATGTCGCCCTTGTCTTTGACAATCTTGGTCAGCTCGCGGTTCTGGCTCAGCAGCTTGTTCTGCTGCTTGGCCCACTCAGGCAGCTCGGCCATGTAGTAGGTGGAGGTGATAAACTGGCCGTTCTTCGTGTCAAGCCAGTAGGCAGCCGTGGCCGCGTGGCCGGCGGGCAGGATGGCGGCACGGTCCTTGTAGCTCACGCCGATGACCTTTGAGCGGAAGTCGGTGTGCAGCCGCAACTGGTCGCCGATGGTGGTGGCCAGCATGTTGCGTGGCGACATCTGCCCCTTGCGGCGGTTGTCGGTGCCCACCACGTCGACGGTGGTGTCGGTGGTGCAGTAGGTTTTGTGGCCGTCAATGTAGAAGTTGTTGCCGCAGATGCCGTGGAAGGCGGGCGTGGTGCCCGTATAGACCGAGGTGTGGCCGATAGAAGTCACTGTGGGCACGTAGTTGATGAGGCAGTTGTCGCATGAGTAGCCTTGGTCCATCATCCGTCGGAAACCGTCTTCTGTAAAGCGGTTGTAGTATCGCGACAGATAGTCCCAGCGCATCTGGTCAACCACTATGCCCACCACGAGTTTTGGCTTTTCGTTGACGTTGGTATGAGCCAGGGCCTGTGCCGTCCAGCTCATCGTCAGCAACATCAGTAGTAATACTTTCTTTGTCATAGTTCGTTGTCGTTAAAAGGTTCTGCGTTCACACACCTCAGGTTCTTCTGCAGCTGAGCCGTGGAGCTGGCGCCTACCAGCACCGAGGTGACGCCCTGCTGGTGGAGAATCCAGGCCAGCGCCATTTCGGCCAGTGTCTCACCGCGCTGTTCTGCCACATCGTTCCATTGGCGCAGCCTTTGCAGCAGTTCGTCGGTCAGCATGTCCTGCTTGAGGAACTTGCCCTTCGACATGCGCGAGTCCCCGGGGACGCCGTTCAGGTAGCGGTCGGTGAGCAGACCCTGGGCCAGCGGCGAGAACGAGATGAACCCCACGCCGTACTGCTGGCAGAGGTCGAGTATGCCCTCCTCCTGTGGCTCACGGTCGAGCATGTTGAGGCGGCCCTGGTAGATGAGGCAGGGCACGTCGCGCTGCTTCAGGTATTCAAAAGCGAAGCGGGCGGCCTCCAACGGCCAGCGCGAGATGCCGACGTAGAGGGCCTTGCCGGCCCGCACAATGTCGACCAGCGCCTGGAGCGTCTCCTCCAACGGCGTTTCGGGGTCGTAGCGGTGGCTGTAGAACAGGTCTACATAGTCTATGTGCATGCGCTTGAGCGACTGGTCGAGGCTCGCCATAAGATACTTGCGCGAGCCCCAGTTGCCGTAGGGACCCGGCCACATGTCGTAGCCGGCCTTCGACGCTATGAACAGCTCGTCGCGGTAGGGACGGAAGTCGTCGTCCATGAGCCGTCCCATGGTCTCCTCGGCCGATCCGTAGGGCGGGCCGTAGTTGTTGGCCAGGTCGAAGTGGGTGATGCCGTGGTCGAAGGCGTAGTGGGTAATCTCGCGGCTCCGCTCGTAGGGGTCCACGCCGCCGAAGTTGTGCCAGAAGCCTAACGACACCTTGGGCAGCAATACCCCCGTGCGGCCGCAGCGCTCGTACTGCATGTCGCCGTCATAGCGCTTGGGGTCAGCAAAATAGTTTTCCATTGTCTTCTTTTGTTTTTAAAGTCTATTTGACTGCAAATATAGATAAAATTCCCGAGATTATAAGCCAGTCGAGATAAAAAAGTGAGCAAATTGCCCTGAAAAAGTTAGAAATCAAGTCACCCATACGCTCATTTCCTACTTTTACGTGCTCTAATTCACAATTTTGAAGACGTTATCGGCCTCCGGCTTTATGGAGTTACTCGCAGGTGAAACGAGCATAGCCCGAGCGAGAAGTCATTAGTTGTGCCTATGATTTGCAGTTTGCTACAAAAGGGACTCCCTTTCGCGCGAAAGCAACCCCCTTTCGGAAAATCCAAGGCCTGGATTTTTCAGAAGTGGAACTGTGCTGTGATTAAAGTTGCGGAAAACTATGCTATGTGTGCTATAGTT
>CAMNJY010000204.1 GCA_946541745.1 uncultured Prevotellaceae bacterium | reverse complement strand
CGCAAGGATGACTGGCGCGAGTTGATGTCGAAGAAGCCTTTCGACTTGAAAGGCGACGCGCCCGACTTCAGCGAAGAAGGGTGGGCGCGCCGCCGTCCGAAGCGTAAGAAGTAAGCCCCAGCTGATTTGTAATCCCCGACCTCCTTTGGGGTGCGTCAGAAGACGCTACGCGTCTTAACAAAACAAATTAAAACAAAATAAAACAAGAAAAAACAATGCGGTTTTTTCTTGTTTTATTTTGTTTTTTCTTGTTTTCTTAAAGCACGCGTAGCGTATATATGTCTGTTGGCAGGGATTTGCAATCCCCGACCACAGCTATGGCTTGATGCGCACGATGTTGAGCGAGTAGGCCGGCACCTCAACCAGCAGACGGGAGTCGCTCTCTGGCGAGAGCACTTGCTCCACGGGGTGAATGGCTGTGGGCTGCTGCAGCGTGTTCTCGTCCATGCCGTCGTTGGCAGCCAGACGAATGACGCGTGCGCTTGTAGCCTTGAAGTGCTTCAAGTTCAGGGCTGCCGTGGTCTGTACGTGACCCGTGTTCACCACCTTCACAATCAGCTCGCCAGTGTGCTCGTCGATGGCTGCCGACGAGAACAGACCCTCCGACGTGTCGTGCTGCAGCACCGTGTCGAACATCAGCTCCTGGTCGAGCCAGGCCTTGACGCTGTCGCCCGCCACCTGCAGGGTGATGTCGTACCAGCGTCCGGTCTCAATCTTTCCGCTCTTGGTGGCCGTCTGCATCTTGTTGCCACCGCTGATCTGCTCAATGCCGTGCTGGGTGTTGCCCCATCCGCCGAAGTTCACCCAGCAGTAGTTGTCCTTGTCCACGTAGTTGAACACAATCATGAAACCCTCATTGCCCTTGTCCTTGCGTGCGCGGTATTTCAGGGTGTAGTGGTCGCCGTTGACTTTCTTCGTGACGGCCACGCACTGGTTTCTGAGACTGCTCTGCGAGACGGTGCCGTCGGCATTGTCGGCCCATGAACCGCTGACGGACTCAAAGCCTTCGCCGTTTGTCGTGAAGGTGGCCTTCGTCTGCCAAGTGGCAAAGCCGGCGCGGCTCTGTGCGGGCGTCACCGCGGCCGCCAGGCGCTGCGTCTCGTAAGGATTCTGCTGGCTGACCTTCACCACCTGCGTGCCCACATGCTGCGGCATGAGCATCTGGACATAGTACGACGGCGTGCCCATGACGCGGCTTGAGTTGAAGCGGATCATGTCAGGGCGCCACTTGGCGTCGTTCTCGTTGACAAAGATGGGCGCGTAGGAGCATAGCTCCACGACGTCGCTGTTGTTCTCAATGCCCATCATGTAGACGGCCTCGCCCAGCGCGGCGTTCATGTTGCCCAGGTCGCCGAAGCCGTTGGTCACGGCATATTCGCCGACGTAGATCTTGGGCCCTCGGCGGTCGTAGCTGTCATATTTGTTGAAGGCTGCCGAGAACCATGCCGGCGTGCGGTAGTAGTGCTCGTCCAGCAGGTCTACCTGCAGCGGAGAGTCCCACTTGGGGTTGTCGTCGCCCCATGCCACGACGTTGCCGATCAATTTGATGTCGGGGTACTTCGCCCGGATAGCCTGACGGAACTTGTCGTAGCGCTCGTAGTAGTGGTCGCTCTGCTGGCGTGGGTCGGGCTGGTTGTTCTCGTTGCCAATCTCCAGGTACTCGATGTTAAAGGGTTCGGGATGTCCGTTCTTGGCGCGCAAGGCACCATACTTTGTCGTCACGTCGCCGTTGGCATATTCCAGGGCGTTCAGGCATTCGTCAATCCAGGGCTGTATGCTGTCCACGTGGGTCATGCCGCCGTGCCACAGGCCCACGTTCACCACGTAGAGCGGCTTGGCACCCAGGTCTTCGGCCAGCTGCAGATACTCGTGGAAACCCAGGCCGTCGGTGGTGCGGTAGCCCCAGTTCACGTTCCAGTGGCCTTCGCGCTCCTCGATGGGCCCGATGGTGCGCTCCCAGCGGAAGGCATTGTCGGGACTCTCCTGACCTTCGACAAAGCAGCCGCCCGGGAATCGCATGAACTTCGGGTGCAGCTGGTAGAGCATGTTCGCCAGGTCGGGACGCATGCCGTTCTCGCGGTTCTTGAAGGTGGGCGGGAACAGCGACACCATGTCAAGGTCGATGGTTCCAGTGCCGTCGAAGACGAGTGCGAACTGCGCCTTCGCGTCGTTGTCATCGGCCGTCAGGGTGGCGGTGTACTTGGTCCAATGCTTGCTGATGCCGTCAATGTTTACAGCGGTTTCAGCATAGAGCTTTGAGCCCTTTTCGTCGCAAAGTGTGGCTTTTACCGTGCCCTTGTACTTGCCCCGTGCCCAGAATGACAGGCGGTAGGTGCGGCCCTGCACGGCGTTGATGCCCCAGAAGCCTTCGTTGACCAGGCACACGGGGCTTTGGGCCGTTGCCTTGACGTTGAGCTGCAGGGCGTTGTGCTGCGCGCTGTTCAGCAGCGGCTGCTTCTTAGTGGGCTGGATGAGCTTCATGTCGAGCTGCGATGGTGTCGCAGCAAAGGTCGACCAGCCCTGCATGTCGGCAGGCTTGCCGTAGCGTGGGCCGTCCTCGAACGAGCGGTTACGTATCAGCTCGGCGTAGAGTCCGCCGTCGGCAGCGTGGTTGATGTCCTCGTAGAAGATGCCGTAGAGCATGGGGCTGATCTTCGGCCCTCGGTTCTGGGCGTCGATGTCCAGGTTCACTTGCGCCTGCGCCGTCGTCGTTGCGGCCATCAGGGCTGTCAGGAATAGCGTTTTAGTTTTCATCTGTTATTGTGCTAAGTTAATGAAATTCAATCATGCGGATGGAGTAGGGGGGCAGCACGGTCGGCTCGTCGGTCGTGATGGCGGTGGCCTTGGCGTGGCGGTCCTCAATGTCGGTGCCCGTCAGCTCGGTGCAGGTCGAAGGCACCGGCAGGTCGAGGCCTTGGAGACTGACGCGCAGCGGTTGCGGCAGCGCATTGACGAGCTTCAGTATCCGCTTGCCGCTCTTTGAGTCGCGCACCAGACTGGCACCCACGCGGTGGGCCAGCCGTCGGTCGCCCACCTTGAGCGTCGTCTGCACCAGCCTGTCGCCGCTGCCCGTTGAGAAGAGCCGCTGCACCTCGTAGGCCGGCGTGGTGCGCACCTCGGTGTTCGAGAAGTAGATCATGTCGGGGTTCCAGTTAGAGTGGCCGTCCTTGCAGAGCATAGGGGCGTAGCTGGTCATCTCGACGATGTCGCCGTTGCGCTCAATGTCGGTCAAATAGAGTGCCTCGGCCAGTGCCGTCTCCAGGTTCGGGCGCTTGACCTTCGTCGATGCGGCCCACTCGCCGAGATAGACCTTGACGGCCTGGGGGCCGCGGTCGTAGTGGTCATAGTAGTCGCGGTGGTGCATGAACCAGCCGGTCGACTCGTAGTAGTGTTCATCGGTCATGTATTGCAGCTCGGGGTGCTTGCGTGTGAAATCCCAGCCTTCGATGTAGTCGGCCGAGGGCGTGTGGAACGGGCCGACGGTGCCGCAGACCTTGATTTCGGGGTGCCGCTCGCGCAGTGCGCGGCAGATCATCTCGTAGCGCTCTTCGAAGACCGTAGAGATGATGTCCTCATTGCCGATGCCCAGGTACTTCAGGTTGAAGGGGGCGGGGTGCCCGGCCTCGGCGCGCTTGGCGGCCCACTCGTTGGTGGCGGGGTCGGCGTTGGCCCAGTCGATGAGATTGCAGAGCTCGTCAATGTAGGCCGGCATCTGGTCCATGGGGATGCCGCCCTGCTGTCCGCCCACGCCCTCGCTGTTGGCTGCCGAGTTCTGGCAGGGCACACCGGCAGCCAGCACGGGCAGCGGCTCGGCGCCGATGTCCTCGCAGAACTGGAAGTACTCGT
>CAMNJY010000203.1 GCA_946541745.1 uncultured Prevotellaceae bacterium | reverse complement strand
ACGGTGGCGTAGGCAGAAATGCCCTCCTGCCGACCGGTGAAGCCGAGGCGCTCGGTGGTAGTGGCCTTGATGGACACCTGGTCAGCATCGCAGCCCATGACCTCGGCCAGACACTGCTGCATGGCGGGGATGTGGGGGTTGAGCTTGGGCCGCTCGGCACAGATGGTAGCATCGACATTGCCCAGGCGATAGCCCTTCGTGGCAATGAGGGCCATGGTGCGGCGCAGCAGGATCTTGCTGTCGATGCCGTCGGTCTCTGCCGCGGTGTCGGGGAAGTGATAGCCAATGTCGCGCATGTTGGCTGCGCCGAGCAGGGCGTCGCAGATAGCATGAATGAGCACGTCGGCATCGCTATGGCCCAGCAGGCCCAGCGTGTGCTCCAGTTTTATACCGCCCAGCCACAGTTCGCGGTCAGGAACCAACTGGTGAACATCGTAACCGAATCCTACACGTATATTCATTTTCTTTTGCTATTGATTTCACGTTTTTGTCGTTTTTGTCGTTATTGTCGTTATTGTCGTTATTGTCGTTATAACGTCATATCGTTATTACGTTATAACGACTGTTATGACGACGGGAAAACGACTGTTATGACGACGGGAAAACGACTGTTATGACGACGGAAAACGACGGAAACGATTGTAATGACGAAATAAAAACGCGTCCGCCTACTTACGGAACAAATCCTTGATGCCGTCCATGTCGAACGACAGGGTGAAACGGAGGGTCTGGTCAAGAGGGTTCGACTGTGCGGTAGAGATGACATAGCCGACGTCGAGGGCGAAGACGCTCATGCGGAAGCCGCCACCGACGGTGAAGTACTTGCGGTTGCCCTTCGACTCCGACTCATGGTGATAACCGGCACGCAGCGAGAACTGGTCGTGGTAGACATATTCTGCACCGACGCTCCACTGCACCTCCTCAAGTTCCTCCTTGAAGCCGCCGGGGGCGTCGCCGAAGCTCTTGAAGATGCCGTTGATGCTACCCATGTCGCTATACTGCCGGCGCACGCGGTCCTGATAGTCGCTGTTGGACTCGTCGACCTCCTGCAAGGGCACGGTGGGCACCAGCAGCTTGTTGGCATCGGCAGCGATAGAGAAGCGGTTGTACTCGTCGACGGGAATCATGAGCGAGGCACCCAGACGCAGGTTGGCGGGAATGAACTGGCTCTCCTCGTCGCCGTAGTAGGAAATCTTGCTACCGATGTTGGAGAGCACGGCACCGAGGCCCAGCTGGCACTCGCGGTTGCCCAGCATGACGTAGTTGTTGTAGTACATGGCCATGTCGGCAGCGAAAGCCGAGGCGGGTTTGGAGTCCTCAGAGTAGTCGTAGCGCAGGTCGCTGTAGATCCAGCGCAGTCCGACGCCGAACGAGAAGGTCTCGCTGAGCATCATGGAGTAGGCCGCGTCGAGCGACATCTCGTAGGGTCGCACCGTCATGTCATAGGCATCGCTGGTGTAGACCTCGCCGAGCGAGAAGTAGCGCAGCGAGCCTGAGAGGGCACCACGATCGCCGATGCGGTAGTAGCCGGCGAGGTAGGCCAGGTCGATGTCGCTGACGAGTTGGCGTAGCCACGGTGTGTAGTTCAGTGCCACGCCTGCACGGCTGATGCAGAAGGGGTACTTAGCCAGGTTCCACGCCTGCGAGTTGACGTCAGGGTCAGTAGCAGCACCGACATCGCCCATACCCGCCGAACGGGCATCGGGAGCAATGGTCTGCGAAATGACGGCATGCTCCACGGGGTTGAACGTCGTCGTCTTGTAGTCGTCGGCAGCTGCCGTCAGGGGCATGGCTGCCAGAAAGGTCAGGGCGAGGAGAGTCTTCGCCCCGCCTTTCACCTTATTGCGAATGTTGTTTGTCATCGTTCGTGTATCTTGATTCTATTTTTCATTAACGCCTGAGCAGGCGTTTTTATTGCCCGCCCACCATCTTTTTCTTGACCACGCCATTGGCGTCGCGATAGAGGAAAAGTCCGCGGCGCTGGGAACGGTAGTCGGCGCGGGCGTCGGGCAGCTTACGTCCCAGGACGTCGAACACCTCGACATGGCGCAGCGGCTCGTAGTTGACCAGCTCGACAGCCGACGGCGTGTAGCTGGCCGACACCATGAACGAGTACTCGGCCACCGACGAGTGGTTCAGCACGTCCCAGGCACGGAAGAGCATGTAGTGTTCGCCCTCGGAGAGCCAGGGCAGTGTGAACTTGACGTTGCCGCTGCGGTAGTCGCCGAAGTCGTACTGGAAGTAGTTGTTCAGACAGTAGGTATTTTCGATTTTGCCGTCGATGATGAGCTCCATGTCGTGACCGATGCCACTGCCCGAGACGTTGATGCCATCTTCATCGTAGAGCTGGGCGGTGAAGACGGGATAGTCCATCTGGCAGGTGATGTCGGGACCCTGGGGGTTGTCGAGGGCCATCTGCTCGCTGATGACGGTGAAGGCATCGACGACGCCGTTGGCCTCGACAGTGTGGTCGTCGCTGACGGCGTAGACATGCAGCAGGCAGGGATCGTCGCTATAGCTGTTGTCGAGGGGTACGGGGAAGGTGAAGATGAACTCGGCGTTCTCCACGCGGTTGCTGCCCTTGTAGATGGTGTTCAGCCGGTCGGTGAATTCAAAGGGTGCCTTGGGCTTGTCGGCGTCCGACTTGCTGTTGACCCTGCAGACGATGGTCTGGGCGGCGTCGAGCACGGTGATGGTTGCCGTGCCGCTGAAGTCGTTGTGGCCGTTTATGTGCCCACGCACGGTCACGGTATGGCCCGCAACGACCTGCGACACCCCGCGCCACACCGGCTCGCCGTTGATCTGGTCGACGACGGCCTCCTCGGTGGGCAGTGCCAGCCGCAGGGCGGGGTCGCCCAGCAGGTTGTAGTGCAGCTTGTTCTCCGTGAGGTCGCGCTTAATCGACTTGTCGGTGGGCGCAATAATCTCGTGCTTGGCCAGCAGGATGGCCTGGCCGATGGTGTTCAGGCGCCCGTCTTCATCGGTGCCGAACAGATATTTGGTGAACGTCTTGTTCATCGACAGGTTGTACTCGGCATAGACGGTGCGCGCCGTGCCGAAGATGGCAATGGCGCCGCCCGTGGGGTTGAACATGGCTATCTCGCCGATGTTTGCCTCCTGACCGTCGAACGGCAGGATGTCGCACGACGCCGTGAACCAGAAGGGCAAGCGCCCGTCGCTGGAGCGGTTAAAGTCGGAGGGCACGACGACATTCTCGTGGGACAGGCCTGACGAACCGCCATGACCGGTATAGTTCATCAGCAGGGCGCCCTCCTCCATCTGTGCCTGGATGAGGCGTGTAGCATCGGGATAGCGGCTGCCACTCGCGGCATTGCTGCGCTGGTAGGCATCCCAGTAGACCTTGCGCAGCTGCAGGGCGGGGAAGCGCTCGCTGAGGGCCGTTGCCACCTCGTCGGCACCCTCCATGTGCATGTTCTTGTTACCGTCATCGGCCATGAAGCACACCACGTTCTGCCACGAGCCGGCCTTCTCGTTCGTGATGTAAGAATAGATTTTGTCTACCAGCAGGGCGGCCTCAGCCTGCGTGCGTGCCGGCAGTCGGCCCACGGCTACGTCGGCCAAGTCGGCGGAGAGCATGTTGCTGCCCTCGCCGTCGTTGAGCAGGCAGAAGTAGTCGTCGGTGACATAGCTCTTGGTGGAGCTGAAGGAGTTCTCGCTCTCGTAGCACAGCAGGAAGTCGTCGGGGCGGGTGTTGCGCCAGTTGGAGCTCAGCATGCGGTTGTCCCAGGCACCGTCGCCGAAGAGCAGGAGGTAGCTGGGGCGGTCGGCGACAGACGTGGCACGGTCGTAGAGCATCTTCAGGTAGCGGCGGTAGGCGTTGGCGTCGGGCGTGCC
>CAMNJY010000202.1 GCA_946541745.1 uncultured Prevotellaceae bacterium | reverse complement strand
ACATCGGTAGTGCACGGGCTTCCCAAGCCTGGGAGGCGGGTTCGATTCCCGTATCCCGCTCTCGTTCAAAAGCCGTTGAGGCTTTTTTTTATGCCTTGACTTTTCTAAAAGGGAGTCCCTTTCGTTCAAAGGGGCTCCTTTTTTTATTGTACACACATTACGACTGCACGATATGCACGTCGCGCTGGGGGAAGGGAATCTCGATGCCGTGGGCGTAGAGGGTGTCGTAGATGCACTTCATGACGTCGCTGACGACGTAGGACTTCTTCACGGCGTCGGCCCATACGAAGAGCTTGAAGTCGACGCTGGAGTCGTTCATCTGGCTGACCACGGCCTTGACCTGCTTTTCGGGGTCCATCCACTGGTGGTGCAGGCCGTTGACGGCATTCTCCACCAGCTGGGTGACCTGCGTGAGGTTAGAACCGTAGGCCACGCCGAACGGCACTACGGCCAGCACATAGCCGTGGTTGCGGGTCAGGTTCTTATAGTTCTTGGCAAAGAGCTGTGAGTTCTGGAAGGTGATGACCTCGCCGTAGAGCGACTCCACGACGGTGGAGGTATAGCTGATGCTGGCCACCTTGCCCATAGTGCCGTCAACCTCAATCCAGTCGCCCACCTTGACGCGTCCGGCCATGAGCGAGGCCCCGTAGTAGATATTCTCGATGATGTCCTTTGAAGCGAAACCGATACCTGTTGACAGTCCGCCGGAGATGGCCACGAGCCATGTGACGCTGATGTTGAGGATGCTGAGCGAGAGCAGCAGCCAGATGCCCCATACGAGCACCTGAATGACGTTGCGTCCCATGACCTCGCGGCTCTGTGCGGTGGAGGGGTCCTGCTGTTCGTAGTGCAGGCGCATCAGCTCGAGCACGGTGCTGGTAATATAGCGGAAGAGGAACCATAGGTTGACCACCATGGAGAGCTTGAGAATGCTGACGCTGAGGTTCTTGGTGTCGATAAACTTGCGGCGGAAGAGCTGCATGCAGAGGTCGCTGAGGTTGAAGACGTCGGCCGCCCAGTAGATGCTGATCATCACCGAGAGCACGCCCATGACGGGCAGTGCCACATTGTAGAGCAGCTTGTACATCCAGCTCTTGGTGATGGGGGCCTCTTCCAGTCCGCGGCGGCTGCCGTAGAGGTGTACGTACTGCGAGACGCAGGTGATGGTGAGTATGCAGGTGAGCTGCATGACCCACCAGATGAGCAGTTGTACGGAGAGCAGGGTGTAGCCCGTCCACGACATGCAGACGGAGGCTATGAAGACGGTGAGCGAGACGTAGGTGTAGAACATGTCTGAGCGTGGCACGTTGCGGCTGTGGCGCCTGATGACGCTCCACTGCCAGAGTGTACACACGAGCAGGGCTGGGGGAAAGATGAGGTTCACCAGCTCGTTGGGTATGAGTATGATGCGGAAGGTGATGACGACGAAGCCTATGGCCACCAGGGGGGCATAGATGCGGAAGGCGCTGCGTATCTGTTCGCCGCTGACGCGGAGCAGCAGCGACACGAGGATGACGCCCAGCAGCCAGGCGTACTCTATGAGCAGGTCGCTGGCCATGATGAAGAAGTTCTGGTGCAGGGTGGCCCTGAGCACGCCCATGATGACGGCAAAGGTGATGGTGGTGGTGGCGAGGATGATGCAGGTGCGCTTCTTGAGAAACTCCTCCGTGCGGAGCCTGCCAGGCAGCAGCAGGCGGAAGGCCAGCAGGTTGAGGGCGGTGGCTACGAGGACGTAGAGGAGTATGACGCCGAAGAGTCCGAAGATGACCTCCGGGTTCCACTGCGACTCCTTCTGGGTGGCCTTGTATTTGTCGGCCACCGACTCGCGGGTTTCCTTCAGGTTGCGTTGCAGGCTGCGAAGTATGGCGAAGTAGTTCTGCCCGCCGTTGCGGAAGATGTTGGTCTGTATCTCGTTGTAGCGCTGGTTGGCATAGTCGTTGAGGTATTTCAGCCGGCTCTCGGTCACCTCATAGTAGCGTATGTAGTCGCTGATCTGGTCGCGGTTCTCGCTGAGGGTGTTGCGGATGTTGGTGGCCAGTGTCAGACAGACGTTGCGGTTCACCCTGGACCGCTGGCTGAGCATGCTCTCGGGCATGGCCTTGAGGCTGCTGACAAGGCTGTCGTACTTGGCGATGTCAGACTCGCTGGAGGCCAGGAAGTTGCGGAAGGGCACCTGCGTCCGCTTGAACTCATGATACTGCTCTGTGGCCTGATGGCAGGCGTAGGTCATGTCGAACACGTAGTTCTGCTTCTGCGAGTAGAGCATCAGGGCGTTCTGCCCCGACTGCTTCATGGTTTCCATGAGCTGGCTGAAGATGTACTCGTTCTGCTGCTTGCGCTCAAGGGTCATGTCGGTCAGGTCGCGGTGGTACTCGGTCAGCTCTGCCCGCAGTATTTCGAGCGTCTGGTCCAGGTCGCGCTCCTTCAGCACGGCGTGGCTCTGCAGCACGCTCGCCAGGAGTAATGTCAGTATAAGAAAAAGTCTGTTCATCTCGTCGTAGTCTTCAATTTGGTCGGCAAAGGTATATAAAAATGTAAAAATATCAAAGCAAAATGCTGTTTTTTAATTTTATTTGCTTACTTTTGTACCCCCGATGAAACTGATAGCAGACAGTGGCAGCACCAAGACCGACTGGGTGCTGACCCATGAGGGAAGGGTTGTGGCCACGTGCCAGACGCAGGGCATCAACCCCTTCCACCAGTCGGAGGACGACATCACGGCCATCCTCCGCCAGGAGCTTATACCCGCTCTGAGGCAGACAATGGACAGTGTTCAAAGTTCAATCTTCAAAGTCGTCTTCTACGGCAGCGGCGTTCGCCCGGAGGTAGTGCCCCGGATGGCGGCGCTGCTCAGGGCGGTCTTCCCCCATGCCGATGCCGAGGCCCACAGCGACCTGCTGGGGGCGGCGCGTGCCGTCTGCGGCCGGCGCGAGGGGGTGGCCTGCATCCTGGGCACGGGGGCCAACTCCTGTCTCTACGACGGGCGGACGATAGTGGGCAACACCCCGTCGCTGGGTTATATTCTGGGCGACGAGGGCAGCGGGGCCGTGCTGGGCATACGCTTCCTGAACGCGCTCTACAAAGGCTTCATGCCCAGGTCGTTAGTAGCTGACTTTGAGGGTGATAGCGGCTACACCCTGGCCGATGTCATAGACCGCGTCTACCGCCGTCCGCTGGCCAACAGGTTTCTCGCCTCGCTGTCGCCCTTCATAGCACGCCACCTCGACGAGCCGGCCCTCTGGCAGCTGGTGGTCGACAACTTCCGCGGCTTCTTCCGGCGCAACGTCGCGCCCTACGGCCGGCCTGACCTGCCCATCGGCTTCGTCGGCAGCATGGCCTACCACTACGCCGCGGCGCTCCGCGAGGCAGCGGCGGCCGAAGGCTTCACCGTGGGCCAGACAATGAAGAGCCCCATCGACGGGCTCATAGCCTATCATCAGAGCAATACCGAATAAACTACAAACGATATGAAACAGATTCTATTCGCTGTCATGGCGGCAGCCGCCTTTCTGGCGTCGTGTGCCTCGCCGGCGCCACTGTCGCCGTTTGTCACCGTTAAGGATGGCCACTTCGAGCGGGGGGGTACACCTTATTATTATGTAGGCACCAACTTCTGGTACGGCGCCATCCTCGGCTCCGAGGGTCAGGGCGGCAACCGCTCGCGGCTGTGCCGCGAGCTCGACGCGCTGAAGCGCATGGGCATCGACAACCTGCGCATACTCGTTGGCAGCGACGGCGAGCGGGGCTTCAAGACCAAGGTGGAGCCCACGCTGCAGGTGGCCCCCGGCGTGTATAACGACACCATCCTGGCCGGCCTCGACTACCTGCTGGCCGAGATGGGGAAGCGCCAGATGGTGGCCGTGCTCTACCTGAACAACTCGTGGGAGTGGAGCGGC
>CAMNJY010000201.1 GCA_946541745.1 uncultured Prevotellaceae bacterium | reverse complement strand
GTGATGGTTCTTCCATCAGGCAACTGAATACTTTTCGTAATTACGTTCATCTTGATTTTAAAAAAAACATCTAAAAATACATAAAATGCGTCTTTGCGCAAAAAACGGCACAAAGGTACACATTATTATATAATAAAACGAATAAAAGGCAGAGAATTATTGTTTTTTAGGAATTTTAATCCCCGAATGCTTGGCGGTTTGGCGATTACTGTGTATTTTTGCACAGACGTTAACAGCAAAAAAGAACAAATATGACAAAAGGATACTTCTATCTTATGATGCTCATGCTGTGCTGTGTGCTGGCGGGCTGCGACAAGTTGGACGACGAAGACGACGGCGTGATGCGCAGCGTGATACCGGGCAGATGGGCTTTCTCCTACACCTTTCACGGCGACCAGGAGCTGAACCCGGGTATGGACTTCCGGCAGGTTATCTTCGGCATTGACGGCACGTGCGCCATCACTTATCTGCAGACCTACGCCCCGGTGGTGGACAGCGAGGGCAATCCGGTGATGGACGATGATGGGAACCGGAAGTACGAACCGGTCTATGGTGCCTACCACGGCACTTACGAGTGCAGCAGCGCGGCCATCCGCATTGTCAGCAATGAGTTCGGCGACACAGAGCGTGTGCTGCTGTGGCGCGTCATCAGCTATACGGCAAAGCAGATTGTGGCCGAGTTTGACTTCAGCCAGAACGGCAAGTCGGCCACGGCCACCGTGACGCTCGACAAATTGTAAGACAGCTTATTCCGTAACCCACGGGCAAGCCGTAAGTCGTCTTGCACCGTGGTGCTCGACAAGCCATCGTACGGCTTCTATTCCTGTGTAGTCTCAGCCCGTTTGAATGTGTGGTTGAAGCGCACATAGCTATAAGCCGAGAAATAACCCAGCAGACCACCATTGAAATTGGCAATGGGATTGGTGCCGGCATTGTCCATCACCTGCATGGAGTACAGGTAGTCGTAGGATGCACGGTCGATGGAGCGTACCTCCATCCGCATGACGTCGCCGTCCTTCAGGCCGTCCTCGTCGCCGTCGTCCATATCACGCTCGGTAGTACACTGGAACAGCTGCTGCAGTTCGCCGTTGGGGTTGTTCTCGTCGCTCATCACGGCCCAGCGGTAGCCCACACCGTTGCGATAGAGGTGCATGAAGTAATAGTTCACCTTGTCTTGCTCGTCCTGAATGCGCAGGTCGGCGAAGAGCATCAGCTCGGAGAGCATCTTCTTCCAGACAAAGCGGAAACTGTTGACGACAGGGGCGTTCGGCATCGTGCTCTTCGACGTGTAGTGCTCGCCGTCTATCTCGATGTCGATGACATAGGTGAGCGAGGGAATACCGGCAAAGGTAGAGGTGTAATGTCCGTCACGGCGGTGGGTCAGCGAGGCCACGGGAAACAGTTCGCCGCTTTCCAGCTCTTCGTAGAGCTGGATGGTGGCATTCGTCACGCCGTGCCCTGATGCCGAATTGTCGGTGACGCTCTGTGTGGTGCGCACCCATACGTTGGTACCGTCTGGTGTCACGGTGGCTTCGGTGGCATAAAGGGGAGCCACCTCATGATAGTCGAGGTCTATCTCTTTCTCGCACGAGGTAAGAAGGAGCAGGAGTGAGAGGTATTTTACTACTGTCTTCATTGTTCTTGAAAGGGTTTCAGCGTGAATTGTATCTTTAGAATGACTGGTTGGCGTGAATGCCATGTTAGAATTTCAGGTTGGCGTGAATGGCGCGTTAGAATTTCAGATTGAATGCTACCGACGGCACGATGCCGAACAGACTGTACTGCTTGGCCTTGGTGCCACGCCCGTACTGGCTGTCCTCGAAGCGGATGAGGAAGGGGTTGTAGCGGTTGTAGAGGTTATAGATGCCAAACGACCACTCGCGGGTGATGCGCCCACGGGCTATCTTCTTCGACCAGGTGGCACTCACGTCTAAACGGTGATAGTCGGGGGCACGATAGCCGTTGCGCTCGGCATAATAGTAGATGTAGTTATCTACTACCTGGTATTTGGCACTGGGGGCCGTGAAGGCCTGACCGCTGTTGAACACCCATGTGGCACTGAACGTCCATGCCGGCGACAGGCGGTAGATGGCGGCAATGTTGATGTCGTGGCGACGGTCGTTGTTGGCATCGTACCACTGCCCCTGACTGATGCCGGGTATGCGCGTCTGGCTCCACGACAGCGTATAGCTGAGCCAGCCGGTCAGCCGCCCGGTGTTTTTGCGGGCACACAGCTCGGCACCATAGCCGCGCCCTTCGCCGGCCAGCACCAGCCGCTCTATCTCTATGGCAGAAGAGAAACTGATGCCGTCGCGATAGTCGAGCACATTCTTCACATGGCGGTAGTAGCCTTCGAGCGAGAAGTCGTACGACTCGGTGGGCGTCATGGCGAATACGCCAAGGCTCACCTGGTCGGCCAGTTCGGGCTTCACCAGGTTGCTGCTGATGGCATAGCGGTCGAAAGGTGTCGATGTGCTCTGATTGCGCAGGGCGTGAATATTCTGCGACGTACGGCTATAGCCCGCCTTAACGCTGACCAGCGGCGTGACCTTATAGACCATGCTGACGCGAGGCTCCAGAGTGACATGGGTCTTTACCGGACGGTTCGCACGACGCTTGTGCAGCCAAGTGATGTTGCCGCGCTCGTCGATGTCGTAATAGTAAGGACCACCCAGGGCCGAGAATGCCGTAAAGCGCACACCGGCCGAGAAAGCCAGCTGTGGTAGCGGTTCCCACTGCCAGTTGAGCCACGCGCTGTTGTCCCATGCCTTGCGCTGTTCCTTCTCGTGGTTCGTCATGCGTGTCCACTCTGCCGACTTGACATCGGTCAGCATGGTTTGCAGACCGGCATCCAACTCGTGGCGGCCTAATAGGAGGCGGAAATTCTGGCGGAGGCCGTAGTGGCGTATGTGGCCTTGATAAGAGACGTTTGTGCCAAGGATATGGATGCCGTTATCGGTGTCATACGACGAAGCGAACAGGGTGGTTTGCGATGTGGACTGCCCACGGAAACGGTGTACCCACGACAGGCTGGCAGCCAGATTGGTCCAGCGTATGTCCACCATGTCGGTGAGTGCCGTACGGTCGTGACTGGCAAGACCGGAGAGATAGAGCACGTTACGGTCGTTCAGCCGATAGTCCATCTTCAGGTTGGCATCATAGAAGTAGAGCGTGTTGTCGCGGTATTCGTCGGTGAGTTTTAGGAAGAGGTCGGCATACGAGCGGCGGGCATTGAAGAGCAGGTTCATCTTGTCTTTGATGATGGGTCCCTCAATAGATGCTTTGGCAGCCAATAGGCCAATGCTGACATTGCCGCCCCAGCGGTCGCTGCGACCAGTACGGCTGACGATGTCCAGAACGGACGAAGACGCACCGCCATATTGCGCCGGAATGAGTCCTTTATACAATGTGGCAGTGGCCAGGGCATTGTCGTTGAATGCAGAGAAGAGGCCTGCCAGATGACCGACATTATAGACAGGGGCCTCGTCGTAGAGGATGGTGTTCTGGGCTGCCGTGCCGCCACGCACCTGGAAACTGCTTGACGCGTCGCTCTCGGCCTTCACGCCGGGCAATAGCTGTAACGAGCGCATCACATCGGTCTCGCCGAAGAGTGAGGGCATGGCGGTCAAGTCCTTCACCTGAATCTGCTCGGCACCTATCTGTACTGCCCCCAACCTGCGTTGGGCATTGTTGGCATTGACTATAACCTCCTGCAACTGCTGACCGCTCACGGTAGTAGTGTCTTGAGCATTGGCACCGACTGACAGAAGGGGTAGAAGCAATATGCTAAGTCTGTTCATTGCTGCAAAGTTAAACATTATTCATAATTATACAAATGACTTACAGCTCATGAATATGCTCGATGCTGAGACCAGTAGCTCTGGCTATCTGCTCATCTGTCATAATGTTCATCGCCTTTAGCCTGCGGGCTGTGTCAATTTTGTCTTGTTTCAACTTCCCTACCTCAGCCTGCGCCTGCTCTTTCTC
>CAMNJY010000200.1 GCA_946541745.1 uncultured Prevotellaceae bacterium | reverse complement strand
GGTATGCGCAGGTCGCGGCTGAAGTCGAGCGAGTCGGTGTAGCCGGCGCAGAGCTGCTGGAAGAGCTCGGCCAGGTTCTTGCCCTTGATGAATCCGCCGGCGTTGATGTCCTTCTGGCCGATGGTGAGGCCTGTGGTGATGAAATAGGTGTTCTGCTTGCGCCGGTCGCCGAGGCTCTGCCGGCTCAGGTCCTCGCGGTCGGTGATGACATAGCTCCAGTCCTGCACGCGCACCATCGAGTCGAGGGCGCTGGCGTTGTAGCCTATGGCGTAGAGGCCGCCGATGATGCTGCCCATCGACGTGCCGGTAACGATGTCGACGGGGATGCCGGCGCGCTCCAGCACCTTCAGCACGCCGATATGGGCCATGCCCTTGGCGCCGCCGCCGCTCATCACTACCGCCACCTTGGGCCGCGACGGCTGTTGTGCCACGGTGGGCTCCTGGGCCATGCTGCCTGCAACCGTCAGCATGAGCAACAGCATCGCAATGGTTATCGTCTTTTTCATATCGTATCTGCTTGCAATGAAATTTTGCCTGCAAAATTAAGAAAAAAATCGGAATAATGCCGCATTATTCCGTAAGAAAAGAAGGAAAAATGTCACACCCCTCGCGCCAGGCAGAAAAACAACCGCACGACGCAATCACTGCGTCGTGCGGCATCGTCAATTTGATGACATGGACAAGAATTAGTATGTAATGTATGTATGAAAAAAGGTCTTCCTACCTCTCCGCTAAGAGATAGGCCGTTCCACGGTTTGTGTGTTTGCTCTTGACGCCTATCAGGCTGCTGCTCAGCACGCTGCCTATCTTGGGCAGGGTGACCGACTTGAGGTCAACGCTGCGGAAGTGGGCCTTGAGGTGCTCCATGATGTCGCTGACCACCCACCACTGGCCTTTCTCGTCGTTGGCAGGCTTGCGGAAGAGCGAGAGGAGCATCTCCTCAATGCCGTCGATGCGCTGGAACTGGCGGTTGTACTCCATGAGCTGCTCCGTGTCGCTGTCGTCGAGCCAGTAGTGGCGGCCCTCGGCTATCTCCTGCACCAGCTGGGCATAGAGCTGGCGGTGCTCCACGTTGTCGGTGAAGTCGATGTCGCCGGTGACGTTGACACAGACGAACCGGCGGCTACCCGACGGGTCGGTGAGCGGCTTGGGCTGGTTGGTGGTGCCCATGAACGAGGCGTAGCGGCGGTACTGCTTGATGGCCTTGCCGTAGGGCGGACGGAACTTGACGTCGGCGGTGGACAGGAGGAACTTCAGCAGCACCTGCTGGCGCTGGGTGGTCTTGTCGAACTCGTCGATATTGATGAGTGCAAACGAGGTCAGCCCCAGGTTCAGGTCGGTCTCGTTCTTGAAGTTGATGCGGTCGTTGTAGTACTCGCGCAGCTCGCGTGGCAGCAGAATGCGGCAGAAGGAGGTCTTGCCGCAGCCCTGTCGGCCTATGAGCAGCGGCACGAGGGCGTTGCCCGTGAGCGAGGTGAGCCCCTTCCAGTGGGCCACCATGCCGAGCATCCAGATGTGGAAGTACTTGGCCCACAGCTCCGTGTCGCACGGCACGCGGGCGGCCAGGGCGTCTACGCGGTCGGTGCCGTCCCAGCGGGGCAGGCGGTCGAGCCAGTCGTTGACGGGGTCATACTTCTCTATGCGCGGCGAGTCTATGAAGCGTGCTATGTCCTTGTCCCACGACTTCAGGCCCAGCTCCTTGGCGCGAATGGTCATTTCGTTGCGGGCTTCGTCGTCGAGGTCCTGGAACTCGAAGGAGTAGGCGGCCTTGTCGCGATACTGCGCCACGCCGGTCATCACGTTTTTGCGCATGTCGTAGTTGGCGTTGAGGAAGATGTCGGTCTTCATCATCAGCAGCGCGTCGTCGGGCACGCTCCTCAGGGGCCTGGTCTTGTGCAGCTTGCGGTACTCCTTCTGGTTCTCCACCGCATAGATGGTGTCGAACGTCTTCCTCACCAGCAGCTCGTCGCCGTTGAGCACGGGGTGCTGCATGGTCATGCCTAAGGCCAGCCCCATGGGTATGCCCTCGTCTAAGCAGCGGGTGGCTATCTGCATGAGCAGCAGGGCCACGCGGTCCTCGTCGGGCAGTTCGAAATACTTGCCCAGCACGCTGTCGACGATGAACAGGTAGTTGAGCCGGTAGGTGCGCCGCTCGGAGCGGCCGGGCATGAGCGACGACTCCAGCATGTAGTCCTCCAGGCTCTGGGGCCTGGCGGCCGGCGTCGCGCCGTCGGCCTGGCGGTCGTCGCCGTCGGTATAGAAGGGCAGGGCGGCGGGGTGCCAGATGACGTCGGGGTCGGCCGACATGTAGACCACGCGGTCGAGGCGGGGCTCCAGCTTGTCGATGGTGACGTCCAGCTGGGCGTTGAGGGCGCGGCGGGCCATGTTGTAGAGCCGGTAGTGGAACCTCTCTACCTCGTCCTCACTGGTGGGCAGGGGGTTCATGGTCTTGGGGTCGCGCTTGTCGGGGAAGAGTTCACCCCGGCACACTATCTTCACCGACCGTCCCGAGGCGCCGAGGAAGGCCATCATGGTCTGCGGCAGCCGCCCGGCGGCGTCCCTCACGGCGATGGCCTCGTCGTAGTTGGCCAGATGGTTCACCTCGAGCACCACCAGCCCGTTGTAGGCGTTCATCACCCGGTCCTTCTTCTTGTTCTCAAACTCGGCTGAGAAACAGATTCGGGGCAGGTCGGCCGACAGCGGGACGTTGCTCTCAACGGTACCGTCGTCGTTATAAGTCACACGGATAAGATGGAAAATCTCGCGCAACCGGCGGACATCGTCCATCACCTCGCACTGGCCTATCATCGTGGCCAGCTCGTCGAGGCTGTACCGGCGGGCAGTTTCCTGCTTACGGTAGTTCTTCAACAGTGTTACTTTGACATCTTGCGGCATAGTGGGTCTCATATTTGGGTGCAAAGTTAATGAAATAATTTGATATCGCCAAAGAAATTGTTTAAAATTTACCGTCACTTCGTCACTTTTTTATAAAATGCCTGTAAATAAAGCCATTTTTGGAGGCTGAGATTGCAAAATTCATGAAAAAACTGTCACAAATGGCGGTTTTACTGTCACTATTTTGTCTGATTATATGCTCAAAATGGCCCAGACAATCACATAACAGCGGCAAATGGAGGTGAAAAAATGACCAATATTCATACACTTGACAGCATAGTGAAGGAAAAATGGACAATAGTGACAGTTAATAAATATTTAATCGGCTGAATATTAAAGAAAAACACTCAAAAAGTGAAGGTGAAGGGAGAATTTCAACATTTCTTGTAGTGGCAATAACACAGAGGCGGGTTGACGGACAAAGGGAGTCCCTTTTGGAAAATCCAGGGCCTGGATTTTCCAAAAGGGACTCCCTTTCGTCAAAAAGCAACCCCTCCCCCGCCAACTTTGATAAGTAGACGTGACAAAAATGTTTGGAGCCGGGGCCATTTTTGTTTCTTTAACCTAAAAAGCAGAGCCAAAGCGCAAATAATTGTGAATAGGGAATGGGTAATTCTGAATTATTTCGTACCTTTGCACGCGAAAAATTGAAGTACTTACATATTTAAATTATATTAGCAATTATGGCAAAGTTAGATTTGACACAGTATGGCATCACGGGCAGCACCGTGATTGCCCACAATCCGTCTTACGAGTACCTCTTTGAGGAGGAAACCAAGGCTGGCCTGACTGGCTTCGACAAGGGTGTGAACACCGAGCTGAACGCCGTCAACGTGATGACCGGTATCTACACCGGCCGCTCGCCTAAGGACAAGTACATCGTCTGCGACGAGCAGTCGAAGGACAAGGTGTGGTGGACCACTGAGGAATACAAGAACGACAACCACCCCATGAGCGAGGAAGTATGGGCCAAGGTCAAGGAAATCGCTATTAAGGAGCTGTGCAACAAGGAGCTGTACGTGGTCGACGCCTTCTGCGGCGCCAACGAGGCTACCCGCCTGGCCGTGCGCTTCATCGTGGAGGTGGCCTGGCAGGCTCACTTCGTGAAGAACA
>CAMNJY010000199.1 GCA_946541745.1 uncultured Prevotellaceae bacterium | reverse complement strand
AATTCCCCGAACTGCCTTTATACAAAGAAATCCTGAAAATTCTTCCAAAGTTACTCAAAAAATATGAATTATGAATGATGAATTATGAATTATTTTGTACCTTTGCGCCAAAAACCGCTCAATGAGTATGAAGAGACTTGCATTGACAGCCCCTCTGTGGGCACTGGTGCTGACAGCGTCGGCACAGTTGAAGACCGTCGTCACTGAGTTCAGCCTTTCCGGCCCCTATGCCGTGACCGCCCCCTTTGCCACCGACACCGTCGGCGTGCAGGGCCAGCGTTTCGACCCCTCCACCCTACTCTCGGCCCTGCCCTTGCAGTCGGAACCGACGGGTGTCTACCGCGGCGGCGCGGTGCCCTCGCTCAGCGGGTCGCAGTCGGTAGGCGTGCTGACCTTCTACGTCAACAACACCAGCTACCTGAAGGGGAAGGTCAGCGTCCACGGGCCTAAGCACTGCAAGCTCTACATTGACGGCACTGAGGCCGGCAGCACGCTGCAGCTGGCACCTGAGCACCACACCTTTGCCGTAAGATACCTGGCCGAGCCTGGCGACACCGCCACCGTCAGCGTCGACTTCGACACCCAGGCCGCCGTTGTGCCGACCACGGAGAAGCGCCACCCCTACATGGTTCACGACATGCTCGACGGGCGGCGGGTACGCTCGGCGACCCTCTCCGCCGACGGCAGCCTGGTCTGCGTTGGCTATCAGACGACGGAGCCTACGGGCCAGACCCGCTGGGACTACGAACTGCGCGAGGTGAAGACCTTGCGCCTGCTGTCGCGCCCCGCGAAGCGCCTGCAGTGGATGCCCCGCAGCCTGGCCTGGATAGAGGAGGAGAAGGAGCAGGGCCAGCGTATATTATATAAGGTGGACGCCCTCACCGGCGAACGCAGCCGCTGGGCCGCCGGCGTGCCTGAGGGCAGCTACACCGTCAGCCCCACCGAGGACTACCTCATAGTGACCGCCACTGAGGAGGGGCCCAAGGAGGACGACGGCGTCTTTGAGGTGGTAGAGATGGACGACCGCCAGCCGGGCTGGCGCAAGCGCAGCTACCTGGTGCGCTACGACGTGGCCACGGGTATCAGCCAGCGGCTCACCCTCGGGCCCAAGGGCCACTACCTGCTCGACATCAGCGCCGACGGCCGCCGCCTGCTGGTAGGCTCGTCGTACTCGCGCCTGTCGAAGCGCCCCACCGAGGTGCAGGACGTCTACCTGATAGACCCCTTGACGCTGCACGCCGACACGCTGCTGCGATGCGAGGGATTCCTCGGCGGAGCAGAGTTCTCGCCCGACGGTTCACAATTGCTCATCACGGGCACCCCCGAGGCCTTCAACCGCATAGGCTGCCAGCTGCCGGCAAACGTCACGCCCAGCATGACCGAGACGGAGCTCTTCCTCTACGACATCGGTACGCGCCGGGCTACGCCACTGACCCGCGACTTCGACCCCAGCATCAGCGGCGTCACATGGTCGAAGGCCGACGGGCTAATCTACTTCAACGCCGAAGACCGCGACTACGTCAACATGTTCGTGCTCGACCCTAAGAGCGGCCGCATCAGCAAGCTGCCCGTGAACGGCGACCACACCTACCGCTACGACCTCGCCGCCAACGCCCCCGTCTTGGCCTACCTCTCGGAAAAGACGATGGAGCCCACCTCCGCCTACGTCGCCGATCTGTCCGCCCTCCAAAAACAAACCGCGTCAAACCGTGCCAAGCCGAGGCTCAAGGCGAGGCTGCTTTTCGACGGCCGCACGGCCTTAGGCGACGCCGAGTTGGGTACCTGTCAGGACTGGAACTTCCAGAGCTCCAACGGCGACACCGTCTATGGGCGGCTCTACCTGCCAAAGGACTTCGACACCACCAAGAAGTACCCCATGATTGTCTACTACTACGGCGGATGCTCGCCCTCGAGCCGATACTTTGAGTCGCGCTATCCGGCCCAGTACTATGCCTCACTGGGCTATGTGGTCTACATCGTTCAGCCCAGCGGTGCCACCGGCTTCGGCCAGGAGTGGGCCTCGCGCCACGTCAACACCGCCGGAGGCGCACCCCGCGCCGACGGTAGCGTGCCCGCCGGCACGCCCGCCGGCGACATCATTGAGGGCGTCAGGCGCATCTGCCAGGAGCACCCCTTCATCAACGCCGACAAGATAGGCTGCATGGGGGCCTCTTACGGCGGCTTCATGACCATGTACCTGCAGACCGTGACCGACCTCTTTGCCGCCGCCGTCAGCCATGCCGGCATTGCCAACCATACCAGCTACTGGGGCGAGGGCTACTGGGGCTACAACTACAGCGAGGTGTCGATGGCCAACAGCTATCCCTGGAGCCACCGGCAGCTGTACGTCGACCAGTCGCCGCTGTTCCGTGCCGACAAGATACACACGCCCCTGCTGCTGCTACACGGCAATGCCGATACCAACGTGCCCCTGATAGAGAGCCTGCAGATGTTCACCGCCCTCAAGCTGCTGGGCCGGGAGGTGGCACTGGTAGAGGTGGAGGGCGAGAACCACCACATACTCGACTACAAGAAGCGCACGCGGTGGATGGCCACCCAGATGGCCTGGTTCCAGCGATGGCTCAAGGACGACCCCACATGGTGGGAAGCCCTCTACCCGAAGAAGCATCTATAAAGATGGGCCGTCAGGCAGGGGAAGGACAAAAAACAAACTTTAAAAAATACAACAAAAAAAGAGATGATAAAAAGGTTGTCGCTGCCGAGTATAAGTTCCAACCGGGTATCTTCGGCGACTGCCATGTGCCCATGGCGAGCATTGGCTACCGGTTCTAAACGGGCAGGTTCCCCCTAACCGCAGCTCACCAAGCTTCGCGGTATTTGCTCTCGTCCTTGTCGTCGAGCATGGAGAGGTACGACTGGTATCGGCTCTGGGCAATGTAGTGCTGGTCGACGGCCTCGCGGACGGCGCAGCCCGGCTCGTGGGTGTGGGTGCAGTTGCTGAACCGGCACTGCTTGGAGTACTCAAAGATTTCGCGGAAATAGCTGGTCAGTTCCTCGCGCTCCATGTCGAAGGTGCCAAAGCCCTTGATGCCGGGGGTGTCGATAAGGTAAGCCTCCTCCAACCTCCCCCTACTGGGGGAGGCTTTTGAAGCTTCCGAACAACTACTACTGGGAGAGACTATATCAGGACACCCCCTCCAGTTGGAGGGGGGCGGGGGGAGGCCTATCATCTCCGAGAAGGTGGTGGTGTGCTGGCCCGTGAGGTGGCTGTCGCTGATTTCGGCGGTGCGCAGGTTGGCTCCGGGCACGAGGCGGTTGATGAGCGTCGACTTGCCCACGCCGCTGTTGCCGCTGAGCAACGTTATCTTGCCGGCGAGCAGGGGGCGCAGGCCGTCAACACCGTCGCCCGTGCTGGCCGAAATCTGGCGGCACTCGTAGCCGATGGTCTCGTAGAGGGTCACCATCAGCTGCTGATAGCGGCGTTCGTCGTCGTCGAGCAGGTCGGTCTTGTTGAACACCAGGACGACAGGCACGCGGTAAGCTTCGGCCGAGGCCAGGAAGCGGTCGATGAAGGTGGTGGAGGTCTGTGGCCGGCTGACGGTGACTATGAGCAGCGCCTGGTCGACGTTGGCGGCCAGGATGTGGCTCTGCTTCGAGAGGTTGATGCTCTTGCGGATAATGTAGTTGCGACGGTCGTCAATGGCCGTAATCCATCCGAAATGCTCCTCGTTCCTCGCTCCTCGCTCCTCGCCCCCCGTCACCGTCACCCGGTCGCCGACGGCCACAGGATTGGTAGAGCGGATACCCTTCAGGCGGAAGTTGCCCTTGATTTTGCACTCCAGCAGCTGGCCATCGTCCAGGCGGACGGTGTACCAGCTGCCGGTATTCTTAACGACCAGTCCCTTTACCATTGAAGACGTATCATACGGTCATGATTTCCTTGTTCTTGGCCTCAATGAGTTCATCAAGCTTCTTGATGTACTTGTCGTGCAACTTCTGCAGCTCCAGCTCGGCGTCCTTCTCGTTGTCCTCTGAGAGTCCGTCCTTGA
>CAMNJY010000198.1 GCA_946541745.1 uncultured Prevotellaceae bacterium | reverse complement strand
ATATACTCATGGCGAATGACCAGGTCGTTGGCAATAGGAATCTGCTCGTAGGTCTCCTGGTTCATGAAGATGCGCCCGGTGGGGTCCTCATAGAGATACTGGTAGGGACGACGCTCTATGACGACGTCTTCCAGCTTCTCGCCGATATTGAAACGGCGCTCCAGCACACGGCCGTCGCTCACGTTCTTCACCTTGATAATCATGATGGTGTTACCCTTGCCGGGCTTGCGGTGCTGGAAGTCGATGCATACCCAAATGCCTCCGTCCATGCGGATGGCTGTTCCCTTTTTGATGTCTTGTGAATTAATCATACCTATTAATAAAATGTAAATGTTGGAATTTGGCTGCAAAGGTACAAAATAAATATGAATTATGGATTATGAATCACGTTTTTTTCCCAAAAAACTTGCGTAATTGAAAAGAAATGAGTAATTTTGCACCCCAAAACTGAAAGATTATCAATAATAAACAACGAATAAGACAATGAAGAGAACATTTCAGCCGCACAACCGCCGTCGCGTCAACAAGCACGGCTTCCGTGAGAGAATGGCCACAAAGAATGGACGCCGCGTGTTGGCTTCACGCCGCGCAAAGGGCCGTAAGAAGTTAACCGTTTCCGACGAGCACCACGGCAAGTAAAGCTACCCGCAAGGGAAGAAAATGCAGGAAAAACAGAAAGAAGTGGAGAGAATTCTTTGCTTCTTTCTGTTTTTTTAGTACTTTTGCAATCGGAAAGCAATTTCACTGATGAAAACGAAGGAATTCTTTGGCAAATTCTGCAGCCTCTACCTCTGGGGAAACCTCCTGGCCATGGCCCTGGTGGTCGTCGGCCTCTGCGTCGGCGTGAAGTACGGGCTGGCGGCCTACACCCACCACGGCGAGGGCATCACGGTGCCGCGACTGGTCAACATGTCGTGCAGCAACGCCCGCCTGCTCATAGACGAGCAGGGGCTGGAACTGGTGGTCACCGACTCGGGCTACAACAAGCGCCTGCCCGCCGACTGCATACTGACGCAGTCGCCCGAGGCGGGCATGAAGGTCAAGGCGGGCCACATCATCTACGTGAGCGTCAACGCCAAGTCGTCGCCCACGCTGCCCATCCCCGACGTGGTCGACAACTCCAGCTTCCGCGAGGCCGAGGCCAAGTTGCGGGCACTGGGCTTCAAACTGCTGCCGCCCAAGCGCATCCTCGGCGAGCGCGACTGGGTGTATGGCATACTTTGTCACGGCCGCCGTGTAGCTACGGGCGACCGCATTTCCATCGACTCCCCGCTGACGCTGCTCGTAGGCAACGGCCAGTATGGCGCCGACGAGGACATCGACTACATGGAGCCAGACCCCGCATTCCTTGACACCGAGAAGGAGGGCGACATCGACGACTTCGAAGAGGTGGAGGAACCCGTGGAAGAGGTAGAGAACGTGGAAGAAATCGACAATCCTAAACCAGACGGCATGTAGACTATGGACAGCGAGGAGATGATAGAAAGCGAACTGGAGATAGACGACGACGAGGGCCAGCATCTCTACGAGCACTTCCGCATAGAGGTGGACCGTGGCCAGGAGCCGCTGCGCATCGACAAGTTCCTGACCGAGCACATGCCTCACGCCACCCGCAACCGCATACAGCAGGCTGCCGACGCCGGCTTTATACACGTCGGCGGCCATCCCGTCAAGAATAATTATAAGGTACGCGCGGGCGACGTCATCACCCTGATGCTCAACCGTCCGCACTACGACACCACCATCGAGCCAGAGGAGCTGCCCTTGGACGTGGTCTACGAGGACGACCAGCTGATGGTGGTCAACAAGCCCGCCGGACTGGTGGTACACCCCGGCGTGGGCAACTTCCACGGCACACTGGTCAACGCCATCGCCTGGCACCTGCGCCACCTGCCCTCCTACGACCCCAACGACCCCGGCGTGGGACTGGTACACCGCATCGACAAGGACACCAGCGGCCTGCTCGTCGTGGCCAAGACACCCGAGGCGAAGACCGCACTGGGCAAACAGTTCTTCAACCACGACACCCACCGCGCTTACAACGCCCTGGTATGGGGACACTTCACCGACGACGAGGGGCGCATAGAGGGCAACATAGGCCGCGACCCCCGCGACCGCCAGCGCATGGCCGTCTTCCCGCCCGACTCCGACGTGGGCAAGCCCGCCGTCACCCACTGGCGGGTCCTGGAGCGCTTTGGCTACACCACCCTCGTGGAGTGCCGCTTAGAGACGGGGCGCACCCACCAGATCCGCGCTCACATGCGCCACATCGGCCACCCCCTGTTCTGCGACGAGCGTTACGGCGGCACCGAAATCCTGCGAGGCGAGCGGTCGTCAGCCTACAAAGCCTTCATCCACAACTGCTTCCAGCTCTGTCCGCGCCAGGTGCTCCACGCCCGCACCCTGGGATTCGTCCATCCGGCCACCGGCCGCCAGATGGACTTCTCCAGCCAGTGGCCGCCGGACATGGCCGCCGTCATCGACAAGTGGCGCAACTATTTCCGAAACCTCGAAACAACGAGATAACGAAACCTCGAAGTATCAATATCTCGACATATCGATATATCAACAGAACAAAATAACGACAAAAACGACAAAAAGAAAACAATGAAAACCATCAAGCGAAACATAGCCATCGTCTGCGGTGGCGACTCTTCAGAGCACGACGTCTCGCTGCGCTCAGCGCAGGGGCTCTACTCCTTCTTCGACAAAGAACGCTACAATGTCTACATCGTTGACATCAAGGGACAGGACTGGCACGTCGAACTGCCCGGCGGACTGACGGCCAAAATAGACCGCAACGATTTCTCGTTCATGGAGGACGGCAAGGCCCGCCTGTTCGACTACGCCTACATCACCATACACGGCACACCCGGCGAGAACGGCATCCTGCAGGGCTACTTCGACCTCATCGACCTGCCCTATTCCACCAGCGGCGTACTGGTAGAGGCCATGACCTTCAACAAGTTCGTGCTCAATCAGTACCTCAAGGGCTACGGCGTCAGCGTGGCCGACTCGCTGCTCATCCGCCAGGGCTACGAGGACCAGGTGAGCGACGACGAGATAGAGCGACAGATAGGCATGCCCTGCTTTGTGAAGCCCGCCGCCGACGGTTCCTCTTTCGGCGTCACCAAGGTGAAGAACAAGGACCAGCTGGCTCCCGCCATACGCAAGGCCATGATGGAAAGCCCGGAGGTGATGGTCGAGGGCCTGCTCACCGGCACCGAGATTACCCAGGGCTGCTATAAGACCCGCCAGAAGACCGTCCTGCTGCCCATCACCGAGGTGGTGACCAGGAACGAGTTCTTCGACTACGATGCCAAGTACAACGGCCAGGTTGAGGAAATCACCCCGGCACGCATCAGCCCCGAGGTGGCTGAGCGGGTGGGCAAGATCACCAGCCACATCTATGACATCCTGCACTGCAACGGCATTGTGCGCATCGACTACATCGTCTCGCCCGAAGGCCGCATCTCCATGCTCGAGGTGAACACCACCCCGGGCATGACCGCCACCAGCTTCATCCCCCAGCAGGTGCGCGCTGCCGGTATGGAGATGAAGGACGTGCTGACCGACATTGTTGAAAACCAGTTCGTATGAGTGAGTTCGACGAGATACGGCCCTATGAGGCAGGCGAGATGAGGCAGGCGTTCGACGACCTGCTCAGCGACCGGCAGTTCAACGCCATGATGAAGGGCATGGCGCCATGGCTGCCCAAGGGCGTGCGCAATGGTCTGCTGCGGCTGGCCTTCACGGGCGTCAAGACGCCCCTCGACTTCCAGCTCCGCTTCATGAAGCCCCTCGTGAAGTTCATTATCCGCCGCCACACCGACGGCTGCACGTTCGACGACGGCGCACTGAAGGCTCAATCCTCAACGCTCAATGCCCAGTCCAGGTTCACCTTTATCTCCAACCACCGCGACATCGTGCTCGACTCCGCCTTCCTCGACGTGCTGCTCATAGAGGCCGGCTACCCTACCACCGTCGAGATAGGCATCGGCGACAACCTGCTCATCTACCCCTGGATCAAGCGGCTGGTAC
>CAMNJY010000197.1 GCA_946541745.1 uncultured Prevotellaceae bacterium | reverse complement strand
CTTCTGGTAATCAGCCTAATAAGTGGTGTAGGATGCGGTGTAGGCGGTGTAGGATAACAGCACCGAAGAGACGTGCCAACTGCCACAAAGCAGCCTGCCGGCAAACGCTCCAGGGGCTGGAGCAATTTGCTCCAGCCCCTGGAGCGTTTGCCAAACAGGTACTTTTGCTGGGTCAACGTACCTGTTTGTTCTCAGCAGTTACCATCGTTAGAAGAAAGCGTTTTTCGTCAAAAGAAGGCACTTTCAGATTGTCCAAAGGCGTTTTTTGCCCGTTTTTTAGGGGTATCCTACACCACCTACACCGCATCCTACACCACTTAATACGGTGATTGACAGTCTGTTAGGTGGCTGGTGTAGGAGTGTAGGCAAAAACTAAAAACTTTTTCAGTTTGTAGTCTTTTTTTTAGGGTAAGAAGAAAAATCTATCAAAAATGATATTTCTGTTTTGTTTTTCCATACATATTTTGTAACTTTGTCGGCGAAATGGAGTACACTATCAATATCAGGGGTCAGCTTGTGGACTTAGGCCAGCCCCGCGTGATGGGCATCATCAACGTGACGCCCGACTCGTTCTACGACGGCAGCCGCTGCCAGAGTGTGGACGCCATAGCGGCGCGCGCGCGGCAGATAGCCGCCGAGGGTGCCGCGATAATCGACGTCGGGGCCTGCTCCACGCGCCCCGGCGGCGAACTGGCCTCTGAAGCCGACGAGATGGCGCGGCTTCGGTGGGCGCTGCCCGTGGTGCGGCGCGCGGTACACGATGCCGTCATCTCGGTCGACACGTTCCGCCCCGACGTGGCGCGCATGGCCGTCGAGGAGCTTGGCGCCGACATCATCAACGACGTGGGCAGCCCGGCGGTGTCTGCCGTTGCCATGTTCCGTATGGTGAGCCGGCTGCGTGTGCCTTATATCCTGATGTCGTCGCAGCCCACGCTGCGCGAGATGCTGCTCACGTTTGCCGAGCAGGTGCAGCAGCTGCGCGACCTGGGTCAGAAGGACATCATCCTCGACCCCGGCTTCGGCTTTGGCAAGACGCTGGAGCAGAACTACGCCGTGATGAACCGTCTGGAAGAGCTGCTGGTCATGGAGCTGCCGCTGCTGGTGGGTGTGTCGCGCAAGTCGATGGTCAGCCGCCTGCTGGGCACGTCGCCCGCCGAAGCGCTCAACGGCACGACGGTACTGCACACCGTGGCCCTGCAGAAGGGTGCCTCCATCCTGCGCGTCCACGACGTCAGGGCGGCCGTGGAGTGCTGCCGCCTTTTTGGTCAATTGAAGATTGAAGATTGAAGGTTGAAAATTAAATAGTAAATAGTAAATAGAAAAGGTGTTTTTTGAGTTTGGACTGAAAGATATCATCGACATACTGCTGGTAGCGCTGATGCTCTACTACATCTACCGGTTGATGCGCGACTCCCGCTCGCTGAATGTGTTTATCGGCATCCTGGTGTTCGTGGTGGTGTGGATATTCGTGTCGCAGGTGCTCGAGATGCGGCTCATGGGCACCATCCTCGACCGTTTGGTGTCGGTGGGCGTGATAGCCCTCATCGTGCTGTTTCAGGAAGACATCCGCAAGGTGCTCTACAACCTTGGTGCCCACCAGCGCATGCGCCGGCTGGCCGAACTGTTCACGTCGCAGAAGTCGCGCGACCGCAAGAAGTCGAACGTCAAGCGCGACATCATGCCCGTGGTGATGGCCTGCATGAACATGGGGCGCGGCAAGGTGGGCGCCCTCATCGTCTTTGAGCGTTCTATGCCGCTGGACGACGTGGTGAGCACCGGCGACCGCATAGACGCCAACATCAACCAGCGGCTGATAGAGAACATATTCTTCAAGAACTCGCCGCTGCACGACGGTGCGCTGATCATTTCCGAGCACCGCATCAAGGCCGCCGCCTGCATACTGCCCGTGAGCCACGACCTGGATATTCCCAAGGAGCTGGGCCTGCGCCACCGCTCGGCCATGGGCATATCGCAGGAGAGCGACGCCCTGGCCGTGGTGGTCAGCGAGGAGACGGGGTCCATCTCCGTCGCTGTCCACGGTGAGTTCCGTCTGCGCTTGTCGGCAGAGGAGCTGGAGAGTATCCTGACCAAGAACCTCAGCTGAGGCTACTCCTTCACGGGCACGTCGGCGAGCGTCTTCCGCAGCAGTTGCCAGAAGGGTTCGACGGTCTTGATGAGGGCGCGCTCAGTGGTGGTGTGGGGCGACTTCATCGTCGGGCCTAAGGAGACGACGTCCAGGTGGGGGTACTTGCCCAGTATGACCGAGCACTCCAGGCCTGCGTGGTCTACCTGTATGATGCCGTCCTCGCCGAACAGTTCCTTATACTCCTTCAGCAGCAGGTGCAGAATCTCAGAGTCGGGGTTGGGGTCCCATCCGCCGTAGGAGCCGGCCGTCTCAACCTTCATGCCGGCCATGCTGAAGCAGCTCTCAAGGGTCTTCACCACGTAGTCCTTCATGTCCTCGCGGCTGCTGCGTGCCAGTATTTTCAGGGCGGCCTTGCCGTCGGCAATGTCGATGATGGCCAGGTTGCTGGAGGTCTCTACCACGTCGGGGTAGGAGGGTATCATGCGTATGACCCCGTCGTGGCAGGCGTAGATGGCATCGATCAGGTTGTCCTGAATCTCCACGGGCACTTCGGCCTTGGGTGTTTCCACGTCGTCGGCGGTCACCTCTATGCCGAGCGTCTCAATGAGCTTGTACTCGTCGCGGAAGTCGTCCTGCCAGTCGGCGCAGAGTTCCTTCAGCGCCTCTACGTTCTCGCGGGGCAGTGTCAGCACCACCTCGGCCTTGAAGGGTATGGCGTTGCGCATGTTGCCGCCGTGCCAGCAGGCCAGTCGTGCGTCGAGTTCCTCGACGGCCTCGCGCACCAGCCGCACCATGAGCTTGTTGGCGTTGGCGCGGCCCTCATGGATTTCCAGTCCGCTGTGGCCGCCGCGCAGCCCCTTGACGGTGACGCGCACGGCAGCGTCGTCCTGGTCGGTCTCCACCTCCTTGTAGTCGAGGGTGGCGGTGACGTCGATGCCGCCGGCCGAGCCGATGACGAACTTGCCCCAGTGCTCGGAGTCGAGGTTGAGCAGGATGTCGCCCTGCAGCTCGCCCTCGGGCAGCTCGTTGGCCCCATACATGCCCGTCTCCTCGTCGCGGGTGATGAGCGCATCGATGGGCCCGTGCTGCAGGTCGTTGGCCTGCATGACGGCCATGATGGCGGCCACGCCCAGTCCGTTGTCGGCACCGAGCGTCGTGCCGCGCGCCTTCACCCATTCGCCGTCAATCCACGGCTCTATGGGGTCGGTCTCGAAGTTGTGCTGCGACTCGGGCGTCTTCTGCGGCACCATGTCCATGTGTGCCTGCAGTATGATGCCCTTGCGGTTTTCCATGCCCGGTGTGGCCGGCTTGCGCATGACGATGTTGCCGGCGGGGTCCTTGAAGGCCTGGACGCCGGCCTGCTGTGCGAAGTCGAGCAGGAACTGCTGTACTTTCTCGAGGTGTCCACTGGGACGGGGCACCTGTGTCAGTTTGTAGAAGTTGCGCCAGATACATTCCGGTTGTAGGTTCTGAATTTCGTTCATAGTTTTTCTTTTTTTTCGAGGATGGAGGAAGGAGGAACGAGGAGGGAGAAAAACCTTGACGTTCCGTTAGCCTTTCCAACCCCTTCTTGTTATTAAAGTTTATTTGATAAGTAATCTAATTGACATGAGACTTCCGTGAGTGACCCAAATGCTATTTCGATAAAATGAATGCGTTCTTTTACAGACATTCGCCCTAACCCCTCTGCGATGTTTGAAGGGATAGAGATAACGGCCCGTCGCATTTGGTTGCATAGTGCATACTGCTCGTATTGAGGATAGTTGCGTAGAAACCCATATACTAATACCACGAATTCTTTGGCCAGATGGTATGCATCTACTTTTTTGTAAAAGAAATCATTCATATTATATCTTTTTTAATTTTGTCATCTCGTTCCTCGTTCCTCGCTCCTCCTTCCTCGCTCCTCGTTCCTCCTTCCTCGCTCCTCGCTCCTCCTTCCTCGCTCCTCGCAACAAAAGACAGCCTGAGCCACGCCCACACACCCAGCAGCATGACGAGCAGCGTCTGCACGGTGTGTA
>CAMNJY010000196.1 GCA_946541745.1 uncultured Prevotellaceae bacterium | reverse complement strand
AGGTGCTGGAGTACGTGCAGTACAACCCGAAGAAACTGGTGAGGCAGCTGGAAATATGGGTGACGAAGAGCGTCAAGGACGGAAAAATATCGCTCGAGGAGGGCAAGGAGTTCCTCTCCACCTACCGCTCCGGACTGTACGGATATACATATCTGGAATGACCCTCGCCGTTCTTAAAGTTCAATGTTCAAAGTTAAAAGTTCAAAGTTCAATGGAAAAACTGACTATAGTAAAGGTGGGCGGTGCCGTCGTTGAAGACGAGGCACAACTGGCGCAGCTGCTCAAAGACTTCACGGCCATAGAGGGCGCCAAAATCCTGGTACACGGCGGCGGACGGCGGGCTACAAAGATAGCCGGGCGGTTAGGCATAGAGACCAAGATGGTGGACGGAAGGCGCATCACCGACGAGGCGATGCTGGAGGTGGTGACGATGGTCTACGGCGGACTGGTCAACAAGCACGTGGTAGCCATGCTGCAGGCACTCGGCACCGATGCCATAGGGCTGACAGGGGCCGACGGCGATATCCTACGCTCTGTGAAACGGCCGCTGAAGAACGGTGTGGACTATGGATTCGTGGGCGATGTCAAGAAGGCTGACGGCGCAAAAATCGCTCATTTCATTGAAAAGAAGCTTACCCCGGTCATAGCTCCCCTCACCCACGACGGGGAGGGAAACATGCTGAACACAAACGCCGACACCATGGCCTCGGAAACGGCCAAGGCCATGGCAGGCCTGTATGACGTGACGCTGATCTTTGCCTTCGAGAAGCCCGGCGTGCTGAGCAATCCTGACGACGACACTTCTGTGATTCCCGTCATCACCCGCGGCGACTTCGAACGCTATCGGCAGGACGGAACCATCAGCGGTGGCATGTTGCCGAAAATAGAAAACGCACTCGAGGCTGTTGAAGCAGGGGTTAGCCGCGTTATCATCACACTCGCTACGGCCATCGACGGACAGCATGGTACCGTCATCAGGTAAAAAAAAAGTTGGTGGCAACCTGTAACTTTTCCGTTCTTCAATCGTCTTATTAATAGAGAGGATGAAAACAATCAGCTTCCGCAACGATGTCATGCCGCTGAAGAACGAACTCTACAGGCTGGCGCTTCGCATCACTCTCAACCCAGGGGATGCGGAGGACGTGGTACAGGAAACCCTGATTAAAGTATGGAACAGGCGCGAGCAGTGGGACCAGATAGACTCGATGGAAGCCTTCTGCCTCACAATTTGCCGGAACCTGTCGCTCGACAAAACCCGAAAAATGGCGGCCAACGAGCAGCGACTGGACACTGACGAGCATGATGCACCTGACCAAAGCTATTCATCCAACCCTGAGGAGCAGGCTATACAGCAAGACCGCATAGCGCTGGTACGACGGCTCATAGACAGCCTGCCGGAGAAGCAGCGAAGCGTGATGCAGCTGCGAGATGTCGAGGGAAAAAGCTATAAGGAAATTGCGGTCGTGTTAGGACTCAGCGAGGAACAGGTGAAAGTCAGTATCTTCAGAGCCAGGCAGACCATCAAAAAGAAATTCATTCAAGTCGAGGAATATGGACTATAAATACATCGAACAACTGTTGGAACGCTACTTCCAGTGTGAGACCACGCTGAAGGAGGAAGACATATTGCGCTCCTTTTTCTCGCAGGAGGACGTGCCCGTGTGGCTGATGAAGTATCGGGCCCTCTTCTGCTACGAGGCTCAGCGCGAGAAGCCTTTGGGCGACGAGTTCGATGAGCGTATCCTCGAAGCCATAGAGCAGGAGCAGCCCGTCAAGGCACGATTGCTGACCATGCCACAGCGGCTGATGCCGCTCTTCAAGGCCGCCGCCGTCGTGGCGATCATTCTGACCCTCGGCAATGCCGCACAGGCACCGTGGGACAGGGGATGGGACGACCCGCGCGAAGAGTATGCCAGGTTCCACCAGCTGCAGAGCGACTCTGTGAGCATCATGGGGCCGATACAGGCGGAAAACACCATTGAGGACTCCATCAAGGCCGCCGCGCCGGAGCCGCCAAAGATGGTGAATGCCAATTGACACAATAACGGATTATATTTTTTTCTATGCTTTCTCTATAAAACCATTTAGTTTAAAAAGTAAAACACAACAATCGCAAGAAGCTGTGAAGTTTCGATTCTCTCAAAATTTTTTTCATAACACATACTTTGAAACACGACAGTCAAGGCCACCTATCGGGACGATGAGGTGGCCTGTTACTGTTTCTGGGGGACGTACTATTGAGCCTTGCGTAGCCTCAGGTTCAGTTGGTAAAGGGCCGGCAGCAGGATGAACAGCGAGAAAAGCACGGCGGCTGCCACTGAGCGCTCGCTGCCGAAAAGGTCTGCCAGCCGCAGCGACGGGTCAGGGTAGAAATTGTAGAGCACGTAGGCTATGGTGTTGTTCACCCAGTGGTAGACAACGCCTGGCACCACGCTGTCCGTGCGGTAGTATAGCCAGCCTAAGAGCAGGCCGATGACAAAGGCATGGGGCATCTGGGCAGGGTTGGCATGAATCAGCGCAAACAGCAAGGCCGACACGACAATGGCCACCCAGTGGCGCGACATGCTTTTGAGCAAGGCCCTGAGAATGGCACCGCGAAACACCAACTCTTCGCAGACGGGTGCCAGCAGCCCAACGGCAAAATAGCCCCATCGGTCTCTAAGTATCATGTCAAACTCTTGCTCGGCTATGTTGGGCAGCTCAGGAATCTGCTCCTGCAGCCAGCTGGAAGGGATGACGGCACCTGCAGCTGCGAGGGCACACCAGAAGAGTGCAAACCAGGGACGGGACCGCACATAGGAGCGCGACACCTCAGCCCAGCGGAAATAGAGAAACAGGACCAGGATGACCACGCTGGCTGCTGTCATGCCGATAATGATTGTTGTGGCGTTCGGCGTTGGAGACTCTGACTGCTGGCCGCTAATGATGCCCAGCATCGCGTTCATTAAATAAGGCACTAATATCTGTATGGCCGCGAAGACCACAGTATAAATGATAGCTTTTTTCATCGTTTTATCGTTTCTGCTCGTTTATGTTTAGAAGATGCTCTGCCTGACAGGCATCGGCGGCCAGTTGACGGGCCAGCATGTCGGCGCTGCCGAATTTCATTTCCGGACGCAGCCGGCTTATAAACTTCACTGTCAGGCGTCGGCCGTAGAGATTGCCCTCGAAATGGAAAATGTGGACTTCAAGCGTCAAATGGTCGCCGTTGAAAGTAGGCCGACGCCCTATGTTCATCATCCCGTGCCGCCATAGGCCGTCGTCCATGCTTAAACTCACGGCATAGGCTCCTGTTGCGGGTATCAGCTTGCTGGCGTCTGAGGGCTGAAGGTTGGCCGTAGGAAAACCCAGCAACGTGCCGACATGCTCGCCGCTGACCACAGTGCCTGACAGCGCATAGGGCCGACCTAAGCAGTTGGCAGCCTGCTCAACGTCGCCATCGAGCAGCATGCGGCGCACCTTGGACGAACTGACCCGCACCGCTCCTGCGTCGTAGGCGTCACCACATATTACGTTGATGCCCAGTTCGTGGCCGTAAGCCACGTAGTCGGCAAAACCCTCGGACATACCCGCTGTCCGGTGACCAAAGCGGTTGTCGTAGCCTGTCACCAGCGTACGGACATTCAGGCGGTCTCGCAGTACGTTGGCCATGAAGTCGTGAGCAGAGAGCGCGGCCGTCTCACCATCGAACGGCAGCACCACCAGGCGGTCGATGCCCGAAGCCGAAAGCAGAGACTTCTTCTCCTCCAGCGTCGAGAGCAACTGAACATGCCAACCTGTAGACAGTACTTCACGGGGATGACGGTCAAAGGTGACCACCGTGGCTGACTGTTGCTGGTGTCGGGCCACCTCAATCACCTTGTTGATAAGGTAGCGATGTCCCAGGTGTACACCGTCGAAAAAACCGATGGTAGCCACGCACCCTTTTTTCCCTTCAGACCCGTTATAAACTTCGTTAATCTTCATTCTGAGCGCAAAGTTAAGAATTATTTCGCTATTTTCGCAAAAAAAATTTGGTTTATTAAGTTTTTTAGTGTAACTTTGCACCCGCTAACATCAAAAAGCACCGGACTTGTAGCTCAGTTGGTTAGAGCAACAGACTCATAATCTGGA
>CAMNJY010000195.1 GCA_946541745.1 uncultured Prevotellaceae bacterium | reverse complement strand
CATAGTCCATGCCGAGGTGCTCCAGGCTGCTGTTGATATTATTGAGCACATGCTGCCGGCCGTCGATGCCCTGCTGGATTTCCTCGTCCGTGCGCGGCAGGAATTTCGTAGCCACCACCACATCGCCGCGTCGGGCCATGTCCCGCAGGGCACGGCCAACAAACTGTTCTGAAGTTCCCAACTGATAGGCAATGGCCGTATCGAAGAAGTTCACGCCGAGGTCAAGTGAACGGCGTATAATCTCGCGAGTCGACTCCTCGCCAATCGTCCATGAGTGCTGTCCTATCGAAGCATCGCCGAAGCCCATGCAGCCCAAGCAGATGCGCGACACACGAAGGTCGGAGTTACCAAGTGTTACGTATTTCATATTTGTCTGTTGTATGATTGCCGCGTCGTTTTTTGACTTTGCAAAGGTACGGCGATTCCGCCGAATATTGACTACACGATTTATGGATATATCAACCCATTTTACGGATTTGGATAGCTTTCAGGCGGTATCTTTTTTGGAGTAGACGCATAAAGGGCAAGAAAAGTTTGGACGTTTGAGAAATAATGTGTAAGTTTGTAGGCGAAAACTGTAAATCATTATTAATATGCAAGTCATCAATTTCGCTGAAACCAACAGCATCATCAACCACTTCATGGCTGAACTGCGCGATAAGAACTATCAGAAAAACCGCCTCAACTTCCGTCACAACGTGGAGCGCATAGGCGAACTCATGGCCTACGAGCTGTCGAAGACCCTGGACTATAAGCCCAAGACCGTCAAGACTCCCTTAGGAACGCTCGATATTCCGCTGACCCGGCAGGAAGACATGGTGATAGCTACTGTGCTGCGTGCCGGGCTGCCCTTCCATCAGGGCTTCCTCAATATCTTCGACCATGCCGACAATGCCTTTGTCAGCGCCTTCCGCATGTATCTGAACCGTGAGCACACCGAGGTGGGCGTCCATGCGGAGTATATAGCCACGCCCAGCGTGAAAGGGCGCACGCTGCTCATCGTCGACCCCATGCTGGCCACGGGCGGCAGCCTGGCAGCGGCCATCGAAGCCCTGCTGGAGGCGGGCAAGCCCAAGAAGATCCATGTGTGCTGCGTCATCGCTGCCCCTGAAGGCATAGAGGTGGTCAAAGCGGCACTGCCCGACGACAGCACCATCTGGTGTGCGGCCATCGATGAAGGCATGAACGAGCAGAAATACATCGTGCCAGGCTTCGGCGACTGCGGCGACCTCTGCTTTGGCGAGAAACTGCAGGCCTTCCGCCGCATAATGGATAAGTAGTCGCTTCATAGTTCGTTGCCCTGTACCCGGAAAGAGTGAAAAAAGTGAAAAAACTTTGTAGTTTGTCGAAATAGCAGTACCTTTGCAAAAAATTTCAGAGTGAAATGGCAAAGAAGAGAAGATGGCACTGTCTGTCAGGGCAGGAGCCTACGGAACTTGACAAGCAGGTGATGTACTGGGAAGCGAAAGGCAAACTGGTGCCCACCCGCGACCTGATAAAGACACCCGAGCAGATAGAGGGCATACGGCGGGCTGGGGTGGTGAATACCGGCGTGCTCGACGAGGTGGCCAAGCACATCTGCGCGGGCATGTCGACGCTGGAGATTGACCAGATATGCCGCCGCTATTGTGAGGAGCACAACGCCATACCCGCCTGTCTGAACTATGGCGGCGACGATGAGACACCGCCGTTCCCCATGTCGGTATGTACCAGCATCAACGAGGTGGTGTGTCACGGGGTGCCCAAGGCAGAGGACATATTGGAAGAAGGTGACATCATCAACGTGGACTTCACCACAATCCTTGACGGATACTATGCCGACGCATCGCGCATGTTTATAATAGGTAAGACCTCACCCGAGAAGGAGCAACTGGTGCGGGTGGCCAAGGAGTGCTTAGAGATAGGCATGGAGGCCGCCAAGCCCTTCGGCTTCGTGGGCGACATCGGCCATGCCATAGAGAAACATTGCAAGAAGTACGGCTACGGCATCGTGCGCGACCTGGCCGGGCACGGCGTGGGGCTGCAGTTCCACGAGGAGCCCGATGTAGACCACTTCGGCCATCGCGGCACGGGCATGCTCCTGGTGCCGGGCATGGTGTTCACCATTGAGCCGATGATCAATATGGGTACGTGGAGGGTGTTCATCGACGCCGACGACCCATACGGCTGGGAAGTCATCACCGAAGACGAGAAGCCCAGTGCCCAGTGGGAGCACACGCTGCTCATGACCGATCAAGGCGTGGAAGTGTTAACATATTAATGAGTAACTAAGGTTTTCCGCTGTCGTTATCAACTACGAATTATACGAATATAACGAATTGGCCTATTGCCGGATGAGGCTTGTCAGAGACCCATCAACGATGCAGGCGTATTTGCCTATAACCCATATCCATTCGTTTAGTTAGTGTAATTAGTAGTCATAAGCTGAGGGTGGGAACATTCACTGAGTAATGAGTAGACCAGTATATATATTAGGAATAGAGAGCTCGTGCGACGACACTTCGGCAGCGGTGCTGAAGGACGGCGTGCTGCTGTCGAACGTGACGGCCTCGCAGGCCGTCCACGAGGCTTATGGCGGCGTGGTGCCCGAACTGGCCTCAAGGGCCCATCAGCAGAACGTGGTGCCCGTGGTAGACCAGGCCTTGAAAAAGGCCGGGGTCGAGCGAGAGCAACTCTCGGCGGTGGCCTTCACCCGCGGTCCAGGACTGATGGGGTCGCTGTTAGTGGGCGTGAGCTTTGCCAAGGGGCTGGCACGCTCGTTAGGCATTCCCCTGATTGACGTCAACCACCTGCAGGGCCACGTCATGGCCCACTTCATCAAGAGTCCCACCCAGGCCCAAGGTTGTCCGCCCTTCCCCTTCCTCTGCCTGCTGGTCAGCGGCGGCAACTCACAGATTGTCAAGGTGAACGCCTATAACGACATGGAGGTGCTGGGGCAGACCATTGACGACGCTGCCGGCGAGGCCATCGACAAGTGCTCGAAGGTGATGGGGCTGGGCTACCCCGGTGGTCCTGTCATTGACCGGCTGGCGCGCCAGGGCAACCCTAAAGCTTACCAGTTTGCCGAACCCAGCATACCCGGGCTCGACTACAGCTTCTCAGGGCTGAAGACCTCATTCCTCTACTCCCTGCAGAAATGGGTGCAGGAAGACCCTGACTTTGTGGAGCATCATAAGGAGGATATCGCCGCTTCGCTGGAGTGGACCATCGTGGACATACTGATGAAGAAGCTCAAGAAGGCTGTCAAGCAGACGGGCATCAAGCATGTGGCCGTGGCGGGAGGCGTGAGTGCCAACAACGGGCTGCGCAATGCTTTCTACGACGCGCAGCGGCGATACGGCTGGACTATCTACATCCCCCAGTTCAGCTATACCACCGACAATGCGGCCATGATAGGCATCGTGGGCTATTACAAGTATCTGGACAAGGATTTCTGCTCCATCGATGCGCCCGCCTTCTCGAAAGTTACCTTCCAGTAACGTCTTAAATTGTAAATTGTCAAACAGAAAAATATAAACATGGATTTTGAAGCAAAAATTATAAGCAGGGAGGTGAGCGAACTGCTGTGGGACATGGAACGGACGGTGGGGACGGCGGAAAGCTGCACCGGCGGACGTATAGCTGAGGCTATCATAGCCGTTCCGGGAGCCTCAAAGTATTTCAAGGGAGGCATCATATCGTACACCAACGAAATCAAAGAACAACTCTTAGGCGTCGGCCACGACCTGCTGGAGGAAAAAACGGCGGTCTGTGAGGAGGTCGCTATAGAGATGGTGAAAGGCGCCTGCGCCAGGCTGAATACCGACTATGCCATATCGGCCACCGGCGTGGCAGGACCTTCGGGAGGCACCAAGGAAATACCCGTGGGCACCATCTGGCTGGCCTGCGGCAATGCCAACAGGACACTCACGATGAAGGTGGAGGAAGACCACGGACGAGACATCAACCTGGCCATCGCCACCAACAAGGCCATGCAGTTGTTCCTGCAGTATCTGAAGGACGAAAACGTGGAAAGAGAGCCGCTGGAAGGTTAAAAAACATTAATTCAAATTCAATTGTGAATGATGGATTGTGAATTATGAATTAAAATGTGTACCTTTGCACCCTGTTTGGAATAAGTTACTAAAAAGTACACAATTAAAGTAGATAGAAATGTCTAAGATTTGTCAAATTACAGGAAAGAAGGCACAGAT
>CAMNJY010000194.1 GCA_946541745.1 uncultured Prevotellaceae bacterium | reverse complement strand
AGTGATGAGAGACGTTGGCTGCTACCTGAATGCGACGGGCTGGCCGATGTAGGACGTATCGACCTGGCGGTTGTCGTAGACGAGGGTGCCGTTGCACAGCGTCTTCTCTACACGCCAGCGGTAGGTGTGACCCTCAACGGGACTCCAGCCGCAGCGACTCTCAATAATATCGGGCGTGACGGTCCAACTGACGTTGGGACGCACGATGACGAGGTCGGCCTGATAGCCTTCGCGGATAAAGCCACGCCGACGGACGTCGAAGAGGCGGGCGGGGTTGTGGGCCATGAGCTGCACCATGCGCTCGATGGTGAGCACGCCGGCATCGACCAACTCAAGCATGGCGACGAGCGAGAACTGAACCATGGGCATGCCCGACGCGGCACGCGCGCAGCCTCCTTCCTTCTGCGAGAGCAGGTGGGGGGCATGGTCGGTGGCAACGGTCGTGATGCGCCCGTTGGTGAGTGCCTGGCGCAGCATGAACTGATCGACGGGACTCTTCACCGAGGGGTTCACTTTGATGCGTGTGCCTAATCGAGGATAGTCGAGGGCCGTGAAGAGCAGATGGGCCAGGGTGGCCTCGGCGGTGACGGGCTGCGACGGCCCGGGCGTAAAGAGGTCGAGCTCGTCGGCCGTACTGACATGAGCCACGTGCAGACGGGCGTGGTGCTTCCGGGCCAAGGCAATGGCCTTGGTGGTAGAGGCGATGCAGGCCTCTTCACTGCGCACGAAGGAGTGGAGGGCCACAGCAGGGTCGTCGCCATAGCCGCGCTGCACCTCGGCCATGTTGCGGTCGATGATGGCGGTGTCCTCGCAGTGGGCCATGATGGGCAGCGGGGCAGCGGCAGCGAAGATGCGGTCGAGGGCCTCGTCACGGTCGACGAGCATGTTGCCTGTTGAGGAGCCCATGAAGAGCTTGATGCCGGGGATGCGGTGCACATCGAGCTTGTCGAAGAGCGGATAATTGTCGTTGGTGGCGCCGAAGAAGAACGAATAGTTGACGTGGCAACTGCGCTCTGCACGCCGGAACTTGTCGTCGAGGGCTTCGGGCGTAGTGGTCTGCGGCACCGTGTTGGGCATGTCGAAGATGGTAGTCACGCCACCGGCAGCGGCCGCACGGCTCTCGCTCTCGATATCGGCCTTGTCGGTGAGTCCCGGCTCACGGAAATGCACGTGAGAGTCGATGATGCCCGGCAGCACGTAGCAGCCGGTGGCATCGATGACGTTGGTCGTTGGTGGTAACTCGAAGGAGAAAGCGGGCAGAATGGCTACGATCTCCTGATCTTCAATGATGATGTCGGCCCGTAACGAGTGGCCTTCGTTGACAATGGTTCCTCCGTGGATGATTGTTTTCATTGGCTGTCACTGATTTCACCTTTCATGCGTGCCATAATCTCGTTGGCCGCCTTATAGTATTCGCTGACGTAGAAGTCGCCCTTGAACTTCGGCGTGGCCTTGCTCATGATTTCCTCTATCTGCGGTGTCAGGATGGGGTACTGGTAGTCGGCAGTCATCATGCGGAAGGCGTAGGGACCCAGCACGTTGTCGAAATTGTCGATGATGAAGTGGGTCTCAAGGCTGTCCTTCTGGCGCGGCAGTTCGGCAGCTTCTATCGACAGCTGCTCGTAGATGGTCTTCTCGTCGTAACCTTCAAGAAACATCTGAGCTTCGCGGTGCGAGAGCTCCTGATGGCGGTTCATGAGCTGCATGTGCTTGTCAAGATAGTCGTAGAGCTCCTCGTTGAGCGGGGTGCCGCTGACCTTCTGCGACGCCTTGTCAATGGAGATGCTGATGTCTCCCTTCTCAATGACGACGGGCATGATGCTCTGGTCGTCCATGAACAGATGGGCAATGCGCGTGGTGTCGAACCTGCCGTTGAAGCCGAAGGAGCCGTGCACCACTTCGCAAGAGTCGAAGTTGGCAAGGGTGCTGTCCTTTGCGACCTTCAGGTAGAGTTTGCTGCCATCGAGCAGTGACACTGACGACGAGCCTTTGATCTGGTAAGACTCCATATAGGTGTCGGCGCACGACGCAAAGAGGGCAAGCCCCAGCAATGAGTAGAGTATTCTGTTCATAGACACTATTATTTCTTGCAATCGCCTACAAATGTACGACGATATATTGAGGTAGAGAAAAAAGTTTGCGGAATTTAAACAAAAGCCCTGACTTTTAGCATTTTTTTGCCTCTTTCTCCAGTTCCGAGCTGATTCTCAGGGTGGTATAAAGCTGCAGCACGGCGGCTATGAGCAACACCACCACCCAGTTGTTGCGCACCAGCGAGAGGTAGGATATCCAGCCCATGCCCAGCGGGTTGCCGCTGCCGGCTATCATGAGCACGGCCGTGAGCAGCAGCAGGACGTCGCTAATGAGCATGATACGGCGCAGCCGACGAATGATGAAGTTGTTGCCGTCGTAGCGCTGTAGCATCTGCATGCTGGTATAGCCCATGGCGCCCACGGCAAACAGATAGGGAGCGCCCTGCGGCCAGAAGAGTGCGGCGACGGCACCGGCCACCATGAGGAGGGCGCCGATGGCGAAGATGGCGGTCTGTAGTCTATTCAACTGTTGCATGGGTGTTGCTGTTATTGTTGGTCACTCCCTCGTCGTCGCTCAGGATGAAGACGTCCTCGTCGTCGGTCTTCATGAAATAGCGTTCACGGGCTATGCGCTCCACGGCCTTGGGGTTGTGCTGGAGCTCGTGGATCTGGGCCTGGTCGCGGGCGCACTCTTCCTCGTAGCGCGCTTTCTCTTCTTCCAGTTCGGCAATGTGCCTGACGTGGCGCAGGTGGGCCCTGATGCTGTTGTCGTTGAGGAACCCGACGACGATGATGCCCAAGACCAGCACGACGAAGTATTTCTTGTACTTCAGGTGCAGGATATGCACGAAAAAGTTCTTCAGTTGCTGCATGCTCTCTCTCTTTCGTTCTGTGTTATGCTAATTCCAAGTCGAACAGCTCGCGGAGTTTCTCGACCGACGGGTTCTGCTGGCTCATAAGTTCAAACTGCTCACGGCGAGTCAGAATCTTTTCTTTCTCCTCCTGTGCTGCAACGCGCAGGCTGAGGGTGATGCCGCTGTTGTGCAGATACATCTTCAGCGTGGCCAGGATGCTGCCACGGATGTTGTCCATCTCGGTCTTGATGATGTCGTTGGGCACCACCACCTCGACGGCAGGCAGCTGCACTATCTGCGGGTTCATGTTCTTCATGCGCGAGGCAATGCCGCTGAGTCGCTGCGGCATGCGGTTGCACATGGCCATCCACTGCAGCTCCAGGTCTTCCTGCGAAAAAGCTTCGTGCTCTTCTTGCTTCTTGTCGCCGACGCCTTGCGTGCCGGGAAGAATCTGCATCTTCTGTGGCCGCGACTGCTGGCGGATGTTCTGCCACGACATGCCCAGCTGCGAGGCCTTAATGGCCGGACGGGACGGGGTGGCCGACGGGGCGGCAGAGGCCGGCGCAGTGTTCGACGGGGCGGCGGGGGCTGCCTGCGTGGGCTTGGCCACCGCAGCAGTGGATGGAGCCGGCTGCGCTGTCGGGGCCGGCTGCGGGTTCAGCGTTGCAGCCGCGGCTACCTGCGGGGCCGACTGCTGTTTGGGCTGCGCGTGCTGAATCAGGTTCTTAAACAGGGATTTCAGTCTTCTGGGCTTACGCCCACTGGCGGGCCCCTCGTCGGGCTGTGTCAGCTGGCCAATCTCGATGAGCGTCAGCTCTACGAGCAGGCGTTTGTTCGACGATGTGCGGTAGTTGATGTCGCACTGGTTCATCAGCCGCAGTGCACCGTAGAGGAAGCGCGTGTCGGCGCGACGGGCCTGCTCGCTGTACTTCTGCCGTGTCTGCTCGCTCACTTCCAGGAGGGGCATGGTCTGCGGGTCCTTGGCCATCAGCACGTTGCGCACGTGGCGGGCCAGTCCCTGAATGAGCAGTCCGCCGTCGAAACCGTTGTTGATGCACGTGTTGAGCAGCACCATCATGTCGGCCACCTTATTATTAATAGCCAGGTCGATGAGCTGGAAGTAGTTCTCGGAGTCGAGCACGTTCAGGTCTTCGATGACCTTCTGGTAGGTGATGTTGCCCTGACAGAACGATGCGGCCTGGTCGAAGATGCTCAGGGCGTCGCGCATGCCGCCGTCGGCCTTCTCGGCAATGACGGCCAGGGCTTCGTCCTCGTACTGTATGCCTTCCTTCTGGGCCACGCTCTTCAGGTGGTCGATGGTGTTCTGAACCGTCATGCGCTCGAAGTCGTAAATCTGACAGCGCGACAGAATGGTGGGCAGAATCTTGTGCTTCTCGGTGGTGGCCAGGATGAAGATGACGTG
>CAMNJY010000193.1 GCA_946541745.1 uncultured Prevotellaceae bacterium | reverse complement strand
CCATCATGGACGCCTGTCTGGCCTGCGGGTGCTCCTACCTCGACACGGCCAACTATGAGCCCAAGGATGAGGCCCACTTTGAGTACTCCTGGCAGTGGGCCTACCGCGAGCGCTTCGAGAAGGCCGGACTGACGGCCATCCTCGGCTGCGGCTTCGACCCCGGCGTGACCAGCATCTTCACGGCCTACGCCGCCAAGCACCACTTCAAGGAGATACAGTATCTGGACATCGTCGACTGCAACGCCGGCGACCACCACAAGGCCTTTGCCACCAACTTCAACCCCGAAATCAACATCCGCGAGATTACCCAGAAGGGCCTCTACTGGGAGAACGGACAGTGGGTGGAGACCGAGCCGCTGGAGATACACCGCGCCCTGACCTACCCCGGCATTGGCCCCCGCGACAGCTACCTGCTGCATCATGAGGAGATAGAGTCGCTGGTCATCAACTACCCCACCATCCGCCGCGCCCGCTTCTGGATGACCTTCGGCCTGCAGTACCTGAAGCACTTGGAGGTGATACAGAACATCGGCATGAGCCGCATCGACGAGGTGGTCTACGAGGCTCCCTTGGCAGAAGAATCAAAGGTCAATGGTCAAAGTTCAACGGTCAAAGTGAAGATAGTGCCCCTGCAGTTCCTCAAGGCCGTGCTGCCCAACCCGCAGGACTTAGGCGAGAACTACGAGGGCGAGACCTCCATAGGCTGTCGCATTCGCGGCATAGGCCAGGACGGCCAGGAGCACACCTACTATGTCTACAACAACTGCTCGCACCGTGCCGCCTACGAGGAGACGGGCATGCAGGGTGTCAGCTACACCACCGGCGTGCCGGCCATGATTGGGGCCATGATGTTCTGCAAGGGCCTGTGGCGCAAGCCCGGTGTCCACAACGTCGAGGAGTTCGACCCCGACCCCTTCATGGAACAGCTCAACCGTCAGGGCCTGCCCTGGCACGAAATCCACGACGGCGATCTGGAGCTATAGAAACAGGCAATGGCCGGAGAGGGACGGGGCACTATGCTGAGGCGGTTAGCCCCGTGAAACTGAAAGAGGGCGTGTCATCGTTGACACGCCCTCTTTGATGGGTTATTGGCTTGCGGGCCTTTTTACTTCACCAGCACCTTGCGGGCCTTGCCGTCGGTGATGACGACGTTGACGCCGCGCTGCAGCTTGCCGACCTTGGCACCCGTCAGGGTGTAGATGCCGTCGGCAGCCTTGACGGTGGTCGTGGCGGTCTCTATGCCAGAGGCTATCGGACCTTCCCATCCGGTGTTGTCGCCCTTGGCGGTGAGCGTCAGCGTCCAGCCGCCTACCGAGTACCAGTTGCCGGCGAAGGTCTTCGCCGTGCCTAAGTTCTCAATATTACCGGCGGCGGTACCGATGAGCAGCTGGTGGTTGGTCACCACGATGCCGGTCATCTCCTGGTGCTGCCATCCACGGCCTTTGCCGCTGTTGGCGTTGTAGGTGTTGTACTCCAGGTCGGTGTACACGCCCAGGTCCTCAACAGCCACACGGGCACTCTCCCAGATGGGGCCGTGGTTGTCGGAGGCCACGATGGTGGTGTCCACGCCGGCATCGGTATAGGTCTGGTAGTAGTTCATGGGTATCTCGAGCCATGTCTTCTCCTCAGCGGGAGCGCAGAACACGTAGGCACCCTCGGCCGGTGTGCGGGTATAGACACCGACGGTGTAAGTGCCGTTGGGCAGATTCTGGATGAGCTGCTGTGCCATGTAGCCGTTCAGGCCCTCAGCGTTGTAGGAGTCGAAGTAGCGTGTGGAGCTGCCGTCGAACCACTGGCCGCTGGTGGTGTTGTTGTTGCCGTTACCCTTGTTGAACTCCCAGCCCGTCTCGGCCTCGGCGTTCGGGTTCTGTATGAAGGCCGTGTAGTCGGTGGCATTGGCATCTTCATAGATGTTCTGCTTCTCGGCCATCAGCGCCACGGCGTTCAGGGCCTTGACATACTCGTCGATGGTAGCCTTGTCCTTCATCTCGGTGGTGACGGCGGCCTTCTGCTCGTCCATGACGGCCTGCAGGGCAGCCTTGCCGGCAGGAGTGGCGTCGGCAGCTGTCTCGGCAGCGTTGTTGTAGGCCGGTATGTAGGTGTTGACGTAGTTCTTCACCAGGTCTACCTGGGCGTCGAAGTACTTATAGGAAGCGGTGTCGCCGGCAGCCCAACCCATGACGTGGTCGTAGGCGTACTGTGCGATGTCCTCAGCAGCGCCATAGCCGTCGCCGCCGTTCTTCTTCAGCGTGTTCTCCAGCGTGGGGATGGTCTTGCCGTCCACGGTGCCGTCGGCGGGAATATACTCCTCGTACTTGGCCTCGCTGGTCTTAGCCTCCTTCATGGCGGCAGCCAGGGCGGTCAGCGTAGCCAGGTTGTCGGCGTCGTTGGCATACTTGGCAATGGTGTCGTTGAGCATCTGGGCGTCGGCCTTGAAGTGCATGCTGGCAGCCATCAGCCCGGCCTCGTCCATCTTGGCGTCGCGGGCGTTCTGCACAGCGTCGGCAGGAGCCTCGCCTAAATAGTAGAGGTGGAAGTTGGTAGCCAGGAACCAGCCTATGGAACCGCTGCCCGTGCCTGTGCCCTCGGCGCCGATGGTCAGCTTGCCGTCGACGACGAGCACCTTCTGGTCAGCCGTCATGGTGAGCGTCTCCCACTCGCTGCTGTCCCATCCTTCGAAGGTCAGCGACGACGATACCTGCTTGTCCGCAATGCTCTGTGCAAAGACGTGCTGGTCGTTCAGGCAGTTGGCCTGGGTGATGAGGTCGGCCTGTACGGTGTAGTAGCCGTTAGGCAGTCCCTCGATGTCCTGTGCCACGGCCACGACGCCGGCAATGTTGTTGTTCCAGGCGTTCCAGCAGCTGCGTCCGCGCTGCCAGTTCAGGCGCTGGTCGCCGCCGGTGACGCCGGCCACATACCAACCCTTGCTGGTGAGGTCGGGGCTGGTGCCGCTACCCTCTACGTAGTTGTCAGTGCCGTCTTCCTTCAGGGCGTTGGGGAACACCCAGAGGCCGTCCTCATAGACGGGTTCAGCCTTCTCCTCGATGAACCATGGCGACTGTATGAAGATGGTGAAGTCGGCGGGGCTGTCCACGCTGGCGGCCTGGGTCATGATGTAGGCCTTGATGGCAGCCTTGCTCTGGGCCACGGCGTCGAGCATGAGCTGGGCTACGTCCTTTTCCAGGTCGCCTTCGGTCTTATAGCCGTTCAGCAGGTCGTAGGCAGCCTGCAGGTCGGCCTTGCCGGCGTAGTCGGTGGTGCTCAGCAGCTCTTCCATCTGGGTCAGGGCAGCGTCCACATTGTCCATCTCGGCCACGGCGGCGCGCAGGGTCTCCATGTAGGCGTTGGCGGCCTTCAGACCGGCCTCCATGCCTTCCTGGTCCTCGTTCAGCAGATTGTCAATCTGGTAGCCGTAGTCGCCTATCCAGCCTGCCAGTCCGTCGAAGCCGTTGGCAGCAGCCTTACCGGCCAGGTCGGCGCACTCGCCCGAGACGTCCAGCAGGTCGGCCTCCAGAATCTTCATGGGGTCGGCCTCGTCGATCTTGTAGAGCTTGATACCGTCGAGGGCCACGATGGGCTGACCGCCCGAGCCGGCGTTAGCGGCCTGGTAGCCGAACTGCATAGTGAACTCGTCGGTAGGCGTGAACTCAAACTCGTGCTTGGTCCACTCCTGGGCGCTCAGGCCGGTGCCGGCCTCGTCCTTGAACACATCCTTGCGGCACTGTATCTGCGTCAGGTCCTGAGCCACGGCCGACGTGTTGGGGTTGATGTTGATGGTCCAGTACTCCAGGCGGTAGACGGCGCAGGGCAGCTTCACCACCTGCTTGTAGAGGGCGCTGTTGCTCCAGCCGGCACGCAGGTAGACGAAGCCCGCGCCACCGTCGAACTCCGTGGGGCGAGCGGGCACTTCAAGATAGGTGGTGCCGTCGTCGGCAATGGGCACCGACTCCTTCACAAGGTCGTAGGCCACACTGCCGAAGTAGGTCCATTCGCACCCGGGGAACGTGCCGCTCGACTCCATCGTCCAGCCGCTGATCTGGCCCTTGAAGCCGTTGACGGCCTCCATCTTGCGACCGTCGGGACGGCTCTGCGTGGTAGTAGACTTCGGACGGGCATACACCGTGTTGTCAGCAGCAATGTAGGCCCAGCTGCGCCCGCCGGCATCTTTGTCGGTGCTCACGGCTTCCTTCATCGTTCCGTTGGCCTGGAACGTCAGGTCTTCATCAAAGCCCGCATTGGTGATGTAGTGGGTTACATCCTCCTCCTGGGCCATGGTGGGCATGCTGAGCAGCAGCCCGCCAAAGAGCGTTAGTAAAGTTTTCTTCATGTTAAAAAAAATAAGTAAAGTTAGTAAATAAAAAGTAGAAAAATATGTGTCTTAACCGATAAGCTGGGGCAGGAACGACGAGACGAT
>CAMNJY010000192.1 GCA_946541745.1 uncultured Prevotellaceae bacterium | reverse complement strand
CTGCTGCTGGCCGGGCTCAACGAGCCTAACTGCGACTCGCAGCAGAAGACCGACGTACTGCTGCGCTACGAGCAGGGCTTCATCGACGCCGTGCGTGCCACCGGCGGCAACAACCAGAAACGCACGCTCATAGTACAGGGACCGTCGACCGATATTGAGAAGACCGACCAGTACTACGACGTCACCAAGCTGACCGACACGGCCGAGGGGGCACTCATGGTTGAGGTACACTTCTACACGCCCTGGAACTTCTGCGGCATGGAGAAGAATGAGTCGTGGGGCAAGATGTTCTACTACTGGGGCACGGGCAACCACCTCAGCGGCAGCAGCTACAACGCCAACTGGGGCGAGGAGGCCGACGTGAAGAAGCTCTTCCAGCGCATGAAGGCGAAGTTCGTGGATAAGGGCTATCCCGTCTATATCGGCGAGTACAACTGCCAGTGGCGCGACGTCAGCGGCCAGAGCGGCGAGAGCCAGGAGAAGCACGACCAGTCGGTCAAGGCCTACCACAAGTATGTCAACCAGCAGGCCGTCACAATGGGCATGGTGCCCGTGGTGTGGGACATCAACGCCCCCAACCAGCGCGGCACGGCCGGCATTATGACCGTGCTCAACCGCTCCAACCTCAGCGTCTACTGCCAGCCCGCCATGGAGGGCATCACCGAGGGCGTCAGCGCCGCCCAGTGGCCCTACTGAAGTCTGAAGATGAACTTAAAAAAACGCCATGCCTAAAAAACATGGCGTTTTTTTTGGCCGTTTCGCAATAATTGCCTATTTTTGCACATAAATAGGACTGAAAACCAAAAACTCGATGAAGAAAACAACGCTCATATTGACACTGCTGCTATGGCTGAGTAGTGCCTTTAGTGCCGTGCCAGACCTCAAATTCCGCCGCCTTGACACCCGCGACGGTTTGTCGAACCAGCAGACCAACTGCATACTGCGCGACTCCAAGGGGTTCGTCTGGGTGGGCACCCCATACGGTCTGAACCGCTACGACGGCTATCGTGTGAAAACCTACTACTCCGACATGCGCGACACGACAACCCTGCGCACCAACTTCGTGGACGGCATACAGGAGGACGCCGACGGCCGTCTGTGGCTCAAGCAGGGCATCGGCTACACCATCTTCGACCCTGTCACCGAGCGTTGCGACCGCCACCCGGAAGTGGTGCTCGAGGAGATGGGCATCAGCGGTGGGCTGGAGTATCTCTTCATTGACAGCAAAAAGGACTTCTGGGTGAAGACCTACAACGACGGGTTCTACCACTACTCGCAGAAGACTAAGAAGGCCTGGCGCTACGCCTTCGGCTACGGTCCGCAGGACTTCAACGCCGACATGGGCGTGTCGTCGATGAACGAGTTTGGCAACAACGTGATGGTGCTTTCGTTCAACGGCGAGATGCTCATCTTCGACCGCGAGCGCAACGCCATCATCAAGAAGGAGATGTATCTGCACAACAACCAGCTGGTGAAGGACCGCGACTGCAAACTGCGCATTGACAGCAAGGGCAACTACTGGGTGGTCACCCAGCCCTTCGCCTTCGTCTGGGAGCGTAAGACGGGCAAGTGGCACCACTCCGTGCCTACAGCCCTGAGAAACTGGGGCTTTACCGACGTGCCCGACGAGATGGCGGTGTGGGACGTCTGCGAAGACCCCAGCCAGCGCATCTGGCTGGCCACCGACCACGGGGGCCTCTACGTGATAGACAAGGCCGAGAAAGACCTGAGGCAGTTCCTCTACAACAAGTACGACGAGAGCACCCTCAGCGACAACACCCTGCGCAGCATCTACCGCGACCAGATGGGCCGCATGTGGGTGGGTACCTACCAGAACGGCCTGAACCTCTTTGTGGGCAACACCTCCAGCTTCCGCAACCTGGAGCTGGGCGTGGTCAACACCATCTGCTTCGACAAGAAGGGCTACAGCTGGCTGGGTACCAACGATGCAGGTATCATACGCTACGACAACCATACCGGCGAGCAGGTGGTCTACAACAAGGAGAACAGCGGCATAGGCTCCAACACCATGGTGGGCTCGCTGGCCCACAGCGACGGCTCCGTGTGGTTTGGCACCTACGAGGGCGGACTCATACACATCAAGGACGGCCAGGTGACCAACTACCGCGCTACGGGCGACACCCTGGGGCTGGCCAACAACAACGTGTGGACCTGCTTTGAAGACCAGTGGGGCAACGTCTGGATAGGCACCCTCGGCGGCGGCGTGCAGCGCATCGACAAGCGTACAGGCCGCATGCGCACGTTCAATATCAGCAACTCCGGCCTGACGAGCGACTACATATCGTCTATCAGCATGACCAAGAAGGGCTGGCTCCTGGTGGCCCACTCCCACTACTGCTCGCTCATCAACCCCAAGACGTTCCGCGTGGTCAACCTCGACATCACCAAGAACCGCAACGGCATACCCATCACCGAAATGTCAATCATGGCCATAGAGGACAGCCGGGGGCTGATATGGCAGGGCTCCACGTCGGGAGCTACCATCTGGGACCCCAAGACGGGCGAGGTGTACCTCATCGACATGAGGCAGGGCCTCTTCGGCACCTCGGTCACCGGCATCGTCGAGGACGATAAGCACACCCTGTGGATGGTGACCGACTACGGTATCTCCAACGTCATACCCCAGCGCCAGGACGACGGCCGCTACAGCTTCATCGTGCGCAGCTTCAACAGCCGCGAGGGCCTGCAGAACGGGCCTTACAACCAGCGTTCCATCTGCTATACCAACGTAGGACTGATACTCGTCGGCGGACAGGGCGGACTCGACATCATCAACCCCCGCAACATGGAAGATAACCGTGTGAAGGAGGTGCCCGTGTTCAGCGGCCTGCAGGTGGCCGACCGCGATGTGGCCGTAGGCGAGGAGGTCGACGGACGGGTTATCCTCGACCGGGCCCTCAACTACTGCGACCACATCAGGCTGCGCTACGGCGACCAGTTTACTGTGCAGCTGGCGTCCACCAGCGGCGAGGTCCACAACCGGTCGCGCTTCGTCTACATGCTCGAAGGCGTCAACGGCAACTGGGTGAAGACCTCCGAGCTGAACCCCAACATCAACTTCACGTCGCTGCGCTACGGCGACTATACGCTCCACGTGCGCATGCTCAACGACGACGGCACCATTGGCGAGCAGGAGGCCGTGCTCGGCATTACCGTGGTCGCCCCCTTCTGGCGTGCACGCTGGGCACTGCTGCTCTATGTGGTGGCCGTGCTGGTAGGCGTGTGGTGGTGGCGCCGCTGGTTCATGCGCCGTCAGGCTGAGCGCATGAGGATAGAGCAGATGAGCCGCGAGCTGGAGAAGCAGCAGTGGATGAACGAGATACGGCTGCAGCTGGAGCGCGACGGCCTGCTGGCGAAAACGCCCGCCCCGGCCCAGGAGGAACTCACCTTCCAGCCCGTTGTCGACGAGCTGGTGGGCTTTGTCAAGCGCAGGGTGGAGGGCTTCAAGCTGCCGCCTGAGAGCAATCAGGTCAAGCTCTCGTTCATCTCGTCGCTCAACCGCCTCACCATGCGCTTCGACCCCGACCTCATAGGGCGTGTGGTTGACACGCTGCTGGCCAACTCGGCCCGCTTCTCGCCTTCCGGCAGCCGGGTCAGGGTGAGCATCGCTGAGGTTGACAACCAGGCAGAGGTCAGCGTGTCAGACCGCGGACTGGGCATCCCCGAGGCCGTCCGCGAGCACATGTTCGACGACGATATCGACTCCGGCGTAGGCTTCGCGCTCATCCGCCGTATTGTAGAGCTGCACGGCGGCTCGGTGGCTGTGGATGACAATCCCGGCGGCGGCACCATCTTCAAGTTCCTGCTGCCGATAGACGCCAAGATGCCCGCCGACGCTGTCGCCGACGACATCGAGGAGGCCGTGCTCATGGACGACTGAGCTGAAGCCCCCTAAAGTTTAGCGAATACGAAACTTGAAATACTATAAATACGAAACATGAATAGAACTAAAATCTATGCGACATTGACGGCGGCCTTGCTGGCTCTCACGGCCCAGGCTGCCGACGTGAAACAGGCGGCGGGCCGCGTAATCATTACCCCCGACGGCGGGCAGGCCCGCACGTTGTGCCTGGAAGTTATTAACGACAACATCATCCGTGTGCGCGCCACCAGCAAAGACCAGCTGCCCGTGAAGCAGCCCAGCCTCATGATAGTGCCTCAGAAGGCGCCGCAGAAAGGCAGCTACACCATCAGCGACGAAGGGCAGACGGTAGTGGTGAAAGCCCGCAACGTGAAGGCCGTCGTCAGCAAGGCCACGGGCCAGATTACCTTCTTCGACGCCAATGGGCGCCAGCTGCTGCGCGAGGCCAACGACGGCAAGCAGTTCAAGGACTTCACAGTGCCCGAGCGCGAATACGGTCTCAAGGGCGGCCCCGCCCTCACTGAGGAAATGAAGCACGGCCTGCAGTGGCGCCTGTGCTTCGACTCGCCCGCCGACGAGGCCTTCTACGGACTGGGCCAGCACCAGTCAGAGG
>CAMNJY010000191.1 GCA_946541745.1 uncultured Prevotellaceae bacterium | reverse complement strand
GCCCACGACACCAACGACTACATGCTGGGCAAGACCCACAACCTGGAGACCATCGACATCTTCAACCCCGACGGAACCATCTCGGACCAGAGCCCCATCTACGTCGGCATGGACCGCATGGACTGCCGCCGGCAGATAGCCATCGACCTGCAGGAGGCCGGACTCATGGAGCGCGTAGAGAACTACACCAACAAGGTGGGTTACTCGGAGCGCAACCCCGACACCGCCATTGAGCCGCGCCTGTCAATGCAGTGGTTCCTCTCGATGAAGCACTTTGCAGACCTGGCCCTGCCGCCAGTGATGAACGATGACATACTGTTTGTGCCGGCCAAGTACAAGAATACATACAAGAACTGGCTGGAGAACATACAGGACTGGTGCATCAGCCGCCAGCTGTGGTGGGGCCACCGCATTCCCGCCTACTATTACCCCGCCTCCGACGCAGCCCCCGTGTCCGACGCAAAAGCCCCCGTGTCCGACGCATCTCCGTCGGAAGAGCAGTTCGTAGTGGCCGAAACGCCAGAAAAGGCGCTCGAACTGGCCCGCCAGAAGAGCGGCAACGACAGCCTGCAGCTCGCTGACCTCCGCCAGGACGAGGACGCACTCGACACATGGTTCTCGAGCTGGCTGTGGCCCATCTCGCTCTTCGACGGCATCAACAACCCCGGCAACGAGGAGCTGCAATACTACTACCCCACTGCCGACCTCGTAACCGGCCCCGACATCATATTCTTCTGGGTGGCACGCATGATCATGGCCGGCTACGAATACGTGGGCAAGATGCCCTTCAAGCATGTCTACTTCACCGGCATCGTGCGCGACAAGCTGGGCCGCAAGATGTCGAAGTCATTAGGCAACAGCCCCGACCCCATCGAACTCATCGAGAAGTTCGGCGCCGACGGCGTGCGCATGGGCATGATGCTCTCTGCCCCCGCCGGCAACGACATCCTCTTCGACGAGGCCCTCTGCGAGCAGGGCCGCAACTTCAACAATAAGATATGGAACGCCTTCCGACTGGTCAAAGGCTGGCGCGTAGCCGAGACCGAGTCCCAGCCCGCCGGTTCGCCATGCAGTTGCGCCACCGCCGCCGGTTCGCTATGCAGTGGCGGTGCCACTGCCCCCACCGCCCCCCAAATAGCCACCGCCTGGTTCGCCGCCAAGCTCCGCCAGACCAACGCCGAGGTAGACGACCTCTTCCGCAAATACCGCATCAGCGAGGCCCTCATGGCCGTCTACAAGCTGTTCTGGGACGAGTTCTCGTCGTGGTACTTGGAGATGGTGAAGCCCGCCTACGTCAACGGCGAAGCTCAGCCCATAGACCGCCAGACCTACGAAAAGACGCTGGAGTTCTTCGAGATACTGCTCAAGATGCTCCACCCCTTCATGCCCTTCATCACCGAGGAGCTGTGGCAGCACCTCTACGACCGCCAGCCCGGCGAGAGCATCATGCGCGACAAGCTGCAGCTCGATGCTCCCACCGCCGACGACGAGAAACTGACGGCTGCCATCGAGCAGGTCAAGCTGATAGTCAGCGGCGTGCGCACGGTGCGCTCGTCGAAGAACATTGCTCCGAAGGAGGCCCTCGAACTGCAGGCCATAGGTCACAACGACTACGCTGACTACAACGCCGCCATCGTTAAGATGGCCAATGTCAGCGCAGTCAGCGTCGTCACCGAGAAGGATGCCACCGCCAGCACCTTCATGGTGGGCACCGACGAGTTTGCCGTACCCCTTGGCAGCCTCATCGACGTGGAGGCTGAAATCAAGAAGATGGAGACCCAATTGCAGCACCTCGAAGGGTTCCTGGCCGGCATCAGGAAGAAGCTCGCCAACGAGCGCTTCGTGCTGAACGCCCCCGAGGCCGTGGTCGCCATGGAGCGCAAGAAGCAGAGCGACACCGAGGAGAAGATAGCATCGCTCAAGGAGAACATCGCCGCACTGCGCGCATAGGATAGTCATCAGAAAAAATTTCGCATAACTCGTGTGCTTCGCTTCCACTACAGGGGAGTCCGGCCCGCATCCACTCCCTCCCCGTCAGGGGAGAGTCTGGGGATAGGGCCTGGACACGAAGCACACGAGAATTTTTCTTTCATACCAACAATGGCTAAAGAACAATCGCAACTGAGAGAGCGGCAGCGGACAAACCTGAAGGAGCCGCGACGCTATAAGGTCATCATCTACAACGACGACTTCACGACGATGGAGTTTGTAGTCATGATACTGGTGCAGGTGTTTCTGAAAAGTCAGCAAGAGGCAGAGGCGCTCATGCTGCAGGTACACCACTCCGACAAGGCCGTGGTGGGCATCTACAGCTACGACATAGCCGTGACCAAGGCGCAAAAGGCTACCAACATGGCAAGAGAGCAGAACTATCCCCTCCGACTGACCGTTGAACCTGAAGATCAATAGGCTTATGGCAGAAATCAAACAGACAAAAAGGGCCTCACGGGTGCTACAGAAGGCCTGCGAATACTGCATGGAATACAGGCACGAGTTCATCATGCCCGAGCACTTGCTGTTGGTACTGATAGATGACTACAACTTCAACGCCGCACTGAACATATTCTATAGTCCCTACCAGCTGCAAGACCGCGTCAGGGCGTATATGGAAAGCGTGGAAACGCTGCCCGAGGATTCCGAATACATGCCCGAGCCGTCGGTGCAGATGTCGAGGGTGATAGAGATAGCCGTGCAGCAGGTGGCGTCGAGCAGCGCTGAGATGCTGGACATTCCCCACCTGACGAGGGGCATCCTGGCACTGGAAGACTCATGGGCCGCCTACCTGCTGAAGGACTCGCTCGGCGGCAAGGAGGCCAACTTCATGAGCCAGCTCATCAACTTCTATGACTTTGAAGACGACATGGACGCGATGGGTGAGGAAACGGACGGCGAGGCCGCCTGGAAGCGCCTCGTCACCTGCATGAACGCCCACTATAAGAACCACAACCCGCTCATAGGCCGCGAACGGGAACTGCAGCGCACCATGCAGGTGCTGTGTCGCAAGGACAAGAACAACCCGCTGCATGTGGGAGAGCCGGGCGTGGGCAAGACAGCCCTCATCTGGGGACTGGCACGGCTCATAGAGGAAAATAAGGTTCCCGCGCGACTGAAGGGCAGCCACATCTACCTGCTCGACATGGGCACGCTGCTGGCCGGCACCCAGTACCGCGGCGACTTCGAGAACCGCATCAAGCAGATTATGGACGGCGTGCAGGCCGAGGGGCAGAACAACATTGTCTATATCGACGAGATACACACCCTTGTGGGAGCCGGGGCCACCAGCGACAGCGCCCTGGATGCGTCGAACATGCTGAAGCCCTACCTGGAGTCGGGCACCATCCGGTTCATCGGCTCCACAACCTACGAGGAGTACAACCGCCACTTCGCCCGATCGAAGGGGCTTATCCGCCGGTTCCAGCAGATAGACATCGGCGAACCGACCGTCGACGAGACCAAGACCATCCTACGCCAGCTGCAGCCGAGATACGAGGAGTTCCACCATGTGAAATACGACGACGAGGCCATCGACTTCGCCGTGGAGGCCAGTGCCAGGCACATCAACGACCGATTCCTGCCCGACAAGGCCATCGACTTGATAGACGAAGCTGGCGCGGCGAAAGAACTGACCGGCGCAAGGGGGGTCTCTAAGGCCGACATTGCCGACGTGCTGGCGAAGACCTGCAAGGTGGACGCGCTGTCAGTGGCCGAGGACGACGACTACCGGCAGTTAGAGAGCCTGGCACCGAGGATGCTTGCGCAGATTTACGGGCAGGACGAGGCCATACGGCAGGTGGTGGAGGCGGTGCAGATGTCGAGGGCAGGACTGCTCGACGACAACAAGCCGCTGGCCTCACTGCTCTTCGTAGGCCCGACGGGCGTTGGCAAGACGGAGGTGGCCAGGGTGCTGGCCAAGGAGCTGGGCATAGAACTGATACGCTTCGACATGAGCGAATACACGGAGAAACACACCGTGGCCAAGCTCATAGGCTCGCCGGCCGGCTACGTGGGCTACGAGGACGGCGGACTGCTGACCGACGCCATACGCAAGACACCCAACGCCGTGCTGCTGCTCGATGAGATAGAGAAGGCCCATCAGGACATCTACAACATCCTGCTACAGGTGATGGACTATGCGCGGCTGACGGACAACAAAGGGCGCAAGGCCGACTTCCGCAACGTAGTGCTCATCATGACCTCGAATGCCGGGGCGCAGTTTGCCTCGCAGACCATCGGTTTCAACAGCACGGTCAGCCGGGGTGAGGCGATGATGAAGCAGGTGAAGCGCACCTTCAAGCCCGAGTTTCTGAACCGTCTCTCCGGTGCCGTCGTGTTCCGCGATATGGACAAGGAGATGGCGACGCTGATACTGAAGAAGAAGCTGCGCGAGCTGGAAACGAAGCTCGAAGCCCGCCAGGTGAAGCTGACACTCACGCCCGAGGCCTTCGAGCTGCTGCTGAAGGAGGGCTTCACGCCGGAATATGGTGCCCGCGAGATGGACCGCGTCATAGCCCGGCAGCTGAAGCCGCTGCTGATGCGCGAAATTCTGTTCGGCAGCCTGAAGAGCGG
>CAMNJY010000190.1 GCA_946541745.1 uncultured Prevotellaceae bacterium | reverse complement strand
TCGCTGGTGGCACCACCGCCACGGATAATGACTACGCAGTCGAAACCGCCCTCGCACCTCGCTCCTCCTTCCTCGCTCCTCGCAAAAATCAACTCCAAGGCACTGATGACGCTCTGCTCCACCTGTTCGCCCTGCATGACAGCAGGAAACAGCTGGGTTTGGAAGGCAAAGGGCGAGTCGGCCAGCTGGGCGGCAAAGTCGCCATAGCCCGCCGCCGACTGGCTTGAGATGACGGCTATACGCAGGCAGAACCGAGGCAGCTGCAGGTCGCGCTGCAGGTCAAAGACCCCTTCCTGTTTGAGTTGGCTGATAATCTCCCGACGGCGACGCGCCTGGTCGCCGAGGGTGTAGTTGGGGTCAATGTCGCTGACTATCCACGAGAAACCGTAAGCCTCGTGGAACTGTGGGCTGACCTGCAGCAGCACCTTCATGCCGGCGCGCAGCTGCTGGCCGGTGACACGCTCGAAGTAGGGGCGGATGAGGGCCCACTTTGAGGCCCAGCACTTGGCCAAGGCACGGGCTACGGGAGTTGCGGCACGGTCGTCGCGCTGTATCAGCTCCATATAGCAATGGCCACGACTCTCACGGCATTCCGAGAGCTCGGCCTCTACCCAGTATGGGCCAGGCAAGCCTATGGCAATGACATCGCGCACAAGGCCGTTGAGTTCTAAGAGGGTGACCCTTTCGTTACTTTTCATTATCGTATTCCAGTTTTCCAACCATATAGGCTCGCCAGAAGTTGGGCTTGCCGTAGCCGTAGACGTTGTCGGGGGTCTGGCTGTTGTCGGCCGTCTTGCGTATGAGGCTGATAATGTCGATGGCACTCTTCTTGGGGAACTGTTGCCAGAGGCAGGCCACAAGGCCGCAGACGACGGGTGCCGAAAACGAGGTGCCCATGTCGTGAACGATGCTGCCCCGCCCCGATATGAGTGCTGCCGGCGACCCTACGGCAGTGACGTCGGGCTTGACGCGCCCGTCCTGAGAGGGGCCGACGGACGAGAAGGGCGCATTCTTGCCCTCGGGGGTGACAGCTCCTACGGTCAGAATCTCGTGGGCATCGGCGGGCACGCATATTTTCTTCCACGGCCCCATGCCCGTGTTGCCGGCGGAGCTGACGAGGACGATGCCCTTGCGTGCCAGCATGGAGGCCGTGCGCGAGATGAGGGTAGAGCGGCCGTCAAGGTCGCTCAGCCTGAGGCTGGGGTGTGGCGCGTCGAAGGCATTGTAGCCGAGGCTGCTGTTGATGATGTCCACGCCCGCCGAGTCTGCCATCTCGGCAGCCATCGCCCAGTAGTCTTGCTCCACGGGCTGCTCGGTGTACAGGTCTTCGCAGCGCAACAGCCAGTAATGGGCATCGGGGGCCGTACCCGTCAGCACCTCTGGGACGTCGGAGGCCATGGCCGAGAGCACACGGGTGCCGTGGTCGGTCTCGTAGTATATCTGCTGGTTGGCGTCCTCGGGGTGGTCGGTGGCAGGATTGTGCCACACGAAGTCGTGTATGCCGTCAACCCTGACATCGCAGAGAGCCGGTATGCGGTCGGCGTTGAGGAACCCACCGTCGAGCACGGCGATGGTCATGCCCCGTCCCCGCAAGCCTATATTGTGCAGCCGCTGCCCGCCCAGGCTCTCTATCTGCTCTTTGCCGTGGCCGTAGCGTTCGTGGTGTACAGAGTCCCAGGCGCTGAAGTGGTCATGGGGCGATTCACGGCGCAACCGCCTGTCGATGGAGTCGGGCGACACCCAGACCAGGTCGGCCCGTCTGACGAAAGACAGTTGGCGCAACCTGCCCATCACTGTAGTGTCGGCGGTATGTATGAGTACGGTATTGTTCCATCGGCTCTTGCCCACGATGCTGACACCGCGCTGCGACCTGATGACCCTCAGGTAACGGGGCGAGACAGGCAGGTCGGTAGAGTCGAGCGCCAGCCCCTGCCGGCGACGCCGCTCAACCGACTTGGCCGAAAGCCACCGCGTAGGGTGGTCCAGCCGGTAGGGCGACTCACGCTTGTCAGTCAGTGTGAGGCGGTACATAAACTGCCGCCCACCGGGATATTTGATCTTGGTGGCGGCGCGACCAGTGATAGCCAGTATCAGGGTAAAAAGGACGGTAAAGACACGTAACACGGTGCAAAGGTAAGAATTTATTTTGGAAATTTGGCAGAATCAAGAAAAAAATGTAATTTTGCACTTTGATTATGGACAATAAGCAATCAACGCTTGAACTGGGGCAGAAACCCGTTGGCCGCCTGCTGTGGCAGTACGCCCTGCCGGCCATCGTGGCCATGACGGCTTCAAGCCTCTACAACATTATCGACCGGGCTTTCATCGGGCAGGTGGTAGGTCCCGAAGCCATTGCGGGACTGGGCATCACCTTCCCCTTCATGAACCTGAGCGGTGCCTTTGGGGCTGCCGTCGGTGTAGGTGCCTCGACGTGTATCAGTGTGAAACTGGGACAGCGCGACTACAAGACAGCCGAAAACCTGCTGGGCAACACCGTGACGCTGAACCTGGTCGTGGGCTTCGCCTTCATGGTGGTGTGTCTGGTCTTCCTCGACCCCATCCTGCGCTTCTTCGGCGCCTCTGACGTGACCCTGCCTTACGCCCGCGAATTTATGCAGGTCATCCTGTTAGGCAATATGATCACCCACATGTACTTTGGCATGAACGCCGTGCTGAGGGCTGCCGGCAAGCCACGCCACGCCATGTATGCCGTGCTCTTCACCGTGGGCATGAACATTGTGCTGGTCATAGCGTTTGTATGGTGGCTGCGCTGGGGCATCAGAGGGGCCGCCCTGGCCACCGTCACATCGCAGACGATGGCCCTGTGCTGGCAGACGTGGATATTCTCGGACCGGCGAGAGCTGCTGCACCTGAAGCGGGGCATCTACCGGCTGAAGGCTGACCTGGTGAGGAACATCGTCGCCATCGGCATATCGCCCTTCCTGATGAACGTCACCAGCTGCATCATCGTCATCTTCATGAACAACCAGTTTGTGCGCTACGGCGGCGACATGGCCGTGGGAGCCTATTCCATAGCCAACTCGATGGTCATGGTGTTTTTCATGTTTGTCATGGGCGTCTGTCAGGGCATGCAGCCCATTGTGGGCTACAACTACGGTGCCGAGAAATACGACCGCATGTTGCGCTGCTTGTGGCTGGCCATCGGCGTGGCAACAGCCATCCTCATGGTAGGATGGGTGCTGGCCATGCTCTTCCCCCACGAGATAGCCCGCATCTTCACCACCGACCCACAGCTTTTAGACCTGTCGGCACGCGGCATCAGGCTCGACATGCTGGTATTCCCCATCATTGCTTCTCAGGCCGTCATTACCAACTTCTTCCAGTGCATCGGCAAGGTGAAGATATCAATCTTCCTGTCGCTCTCGCGTCAGCTCATCATGCTGTTGCCCCTGGCCTACCTGCTGCCCCTGTGGTGGCAGTTGGACGGTGTGTGGTACTCCATGCCTGTGAGCGATTTCGGATCGTTCGCCATGACGTGGCCACTGCTGCTGTGGTATCTCAGAAAATTCAAAGGTTATGAACAGTCGTCATATCATTATTAATATAGGCCGCCAGTTAGGCAGCGGGGGGCACGACATCGGGCGCATGCTGGCGCTCGATTTCGGGGCCAAGTACTACGACCGCGAGTTGCTGAATCTGGCCGCCAAGGAGAGCGGGCTGTCGGCACACGTCTTCGAACAGCACGACGAGCGGAAAGGGTTTCTGCGCTCACTGCTGCACCTGCAGGTCGGCATGAGCAGTGCCAACTATGCCCGTCAGGGGTTCTCGCAGGACTCTCTCTTCCAGTTCCAGAGCGAGGCTATACGCAAGGCGGCCAGCGAGGGGAGCTGCGTTTTTGTAGGCCGCTGTGCCGACTACGTGCTGCGCGACCATCAGAACATCGTCAACATCTTCGTCACAGCCTCCATGGAGTTCCGCATCAGTCAGGTCATGGCCCGACAGCCATTTGCAACGCTTCAGGAGGCCCGCCACTTCATAGAGCAGAACGAGTCGAAGCGTGCCGACTACTACCACTACTACACCGGCAAGAAGTGGGGCCATGCCTCCAGCTATGACCTGTGTATCGACTCGTCGGTATTAGGGCTGAAGGACACCGAGAAGTTTATAGCCGAGTTCATACGCAAACGTTTCAAACTATGAAGAAGATTGGCATCATCAGCGACACACACGGTTATTGGGACCCGAAGTACCTGCACTACTTCGAGCCCTGCGACGAAATATGGCACGCCGGGGATATCGGCACCGTCGAGGTGGCGGAGCGGCTGGCCGAGTTCCGGCCTTTCCGGGCAGTCTGCGGCAACTGCGACGGCGGCGACCTGCGGCTGATGTACCGTGAGCTGAACCGCTTCAAGTGCGAGGACGTCGACGTGCTCATCAAGCATATCGGCGGCTATCCCGGCAACTACGACTACAGTGTCCGCTCGACGCTCTTCGCCAATCCGCCGCAACTCTTCATCGCCGGACACTCACATATATTAAAGGTGAAATACGACAAGACCCTCGGACTGCTTCACATCAATCCCGGAGCCGCCGGCCAGCAGGGATGGCACAAGGAGCGCACGCTCGTCCGCCTCACCATCGACGGCAAGGAGTTCAAGGATTGCGA
>CAMNJY010000189.1 GCA_946541745.1 uncultured Prevotellaceae bacterium | reverse complement strand
CCTTCATGAAGGACCTTGAAATCCAGGCCTTGGAACTCGGCATCCCCTGCAAGACGCGCCACAACGAGCTTATCAAGGCCAGCATCATGTCGGCATCGAACGCCCATCGGCTGGGCGCCAACGAGGCACCGCCGGCCATCATCTCGTCGTTCCTCGGCAAACAGGTGTCTGAACTCCTGGACCACATCGAGAAGGCCGACGTCTCCGACATCCTCGCCATGGCCGGCAAGCAAGGGCTGAAGATGGACATCCCCGAGATTCCCGAACTCTTCATCGACAACACCGACCGCAACCGCACGTCGCCCTTCGCCTTCACCGGCAACCGCTTCGAGTTTCGCGCCGTGGGCTCCGAGGCCAACTGTGCCTCGGCCATGATTGCCCTCAACACGGCCGTCGCCGAGGCCTTGACGGACTTCAAGCTGCGTGTCGACGAGCGCATCGCCAACTATGCCTCACGACCCGAATATGCTGAGGGCACGGGGCATACGGCCAAGTTCCACGCCATCGTCGACGTGCTCCGCGAGGATATACGCACCTGCCGGCCCATCCGCTTCGACGGCAACGGCTACTCAGAAGAGTGGGTGGCCGAGGCTGGGCGCCGCGGACTCGACGTCGAGACGTCGTGTCCCAAGATATTCGAGCGTTACCTCGCCCCCGAGAGCATTCGGATGTTCGAGCGTATGGGCGTCATGACCCGCAAAGAACTTGAGGCCCGCAACGAAGTGAAGTGGGAGACCTACACGAAGAAAATACAGATCGAGGCCCGTGTCCTGGGCGACCTCTCGATGAACCACATCATCCCCGTGGCCACACGCTATCAGTCGCAGCTGCTGAAGAATGTCAGCAGCGTGGCTGCCGTCTTCCCTGCAGGACGCGCCGCGCTGCTCTCGGAGCGCAACATCAAGCTCATTGAGGAGATAGCCCAGCGCACGTCGGCCATCGAGCGACTGGTCGACGAACTCGTCGATGCCCGTAAGCAGGCCAACCAGATCGGCGACGAACATCAGAAGGCAATTGCCTACCATGACACTGTGGCTCCCAAGTTCGAACCTATCAGGTATGAGATAGACAAACTCGAGCTTATCGTCGACGACGGGCAGTGGCCGCTGCCGAAGTATCGCGAGCTCTTGTTTATCCGGTAGTTAAAAAAGGATAATGAGTGTGCCTGTTTGGCCGTGCAAAGGAAAAAATGTAGTACCTTTGCAGGCCAAACAGGCTTTTTCTTATTCTGATGGACAGACTGGAACCCAACACCGGCTTAGTGCTCGAGGGCGGCGGCATGCGCGGCGTCTTCACCAGCGGCGTGCTCGACGCGCTGATGAAGCACGACCAGTATTTCCCATACGTGGTAGCCGTCTCGGCGGGGGCATGCAACGGCATGAGCTACATGAGCCGCCAGCCGCGGCGTGCCCGCTACAGCAACATCGACGCGCTGCGAAAGTACGGCTACATCTCGCTGAAAAGCCTGCTCATGAAGGGCAGCATCTTCGACCCGAACATTCTCTACGAGCGGCTGCCCAACGAGATTGCACCTTTTGACTATGACGCTTACGGACAGAACCCGGCCACCTTCGAGATGGTGACCACCAACTGCCTGACAGGACGTGCCGAATACCTGACGGAAAAGCACGACCGCCGCCGCATGATGGACATTGTGAAGGCCAGTAGTTCGCTGCCCTACGTAGCGAAGATTACGATGGTCGACGGCATACCGATGCTCGACGGCGGCATCGTCGACTCCATACCCATCGAGCGAGCCGTGAATACGGGCCACCCGCTGAACGTGGTGGTGATGACGCGCAACCGCGGCTACCGCTCTACGGAGCGCGATCGCAAGGTGCCCTACATTATTTATAATAAGTACCCGCGCCTGCGAGTGGTGCTGAGCCGACGGGTGGAGGAGTACAACCGCCAGCTGGAACTGGTGGAGCGCATGGAGGACTGGGGCGAGGTCATCGTCATCCGTCCGCAGCGCCCGCTGGAGGTCGACCGCATCTGCCGTGACCCCGAGAAGCTGGAGCGCCTCTACGAGGAGGGCTATGCCGAGGGCGAGCGCTTTTGCCGGGCTTACAGTCTGTAGTCATTTCCACGATTTACTTGTTATTTGTTTGTCATGAAGAGAAAGCATCTTTACTGGTTTGCATGGTTCTTGCCGTTTTTCACTTTTCACTTTTCACTTCTCGCTTTATTGGCATGCAGTGGAGGTGGACAGCAGAAGGCTGCTGCAGAAGCTGACTCGACGGCTGTCGACGAGGCACCGCAACCCACGCTTGCGGAGCTGACGCTGCCCGACACGCTCTATGCCTCGGCTCAGGCTGTGGTGTATCAGGTGGAGTTGGACGATTCGGCCGATGCCACGCTGCAATATTACGACGACCTTTACGACCGGACGGACCGCGTGATGACGTTCCGTAAGAACCTGCGGCGCGACGCCGACTTCGGCGGTACCGTCACCGGCACGCCCGACACCATCGATATTGCCTGGACCTACCGCACACCTGTTGACACGGCGCACACACGCTTCGGACAGTGGGGTGGGGGAACGGGCTGGACGGGCCAGCCGCTCTATGCCCGCTGGACAGACGCCGAGATGGCACTCTTCCGTCAGTCGCCCGACTTGCTGACCGAGCACTTCGGGCGTGAGGAAATCATGGTGGGGTCGCTCTGCGGCAAGGCGTTCTTCCTGAACTTCGAGACGGGACAGCCGTCGCGCCGTCCGCTGGACCTGGGCAATGTGGTGAAGGGCACCATGTCGCTCGACCCGGAACTGATGAACCTCTACGTGGGACAGGGCGTCTCGAAGGGGCAGCCACTCGGCTGCGAAGCCTTCGACCTGACCACGCAGCAGCGTACTTTCTTCTTCAACGACCCGCACTCGTGGCGCAAGTGGCAGGCCTTCGACTCGTCGCCCGTCGTCGTGGGCGGCTACCTGTTCTGGCCCGGCGAGAACGGCAGCCTCTATAAGTATCGGCGTGGCAGTGGCGGACAGCTGCAGCGCGTGGCCGTGATGCGCTACCGTGTGCGAGGTGCCGCCCCGGGCATTGAGTCGAGTCTCTGTGTCTATCGCAACTATGGCTTCTTCTCCGACAACCACGGCAACATCATCGCCGTGAACCTGAACACCATGCGCCCCGTATGGCACTACTATAACCACGACGACAGCGACGGCACCATCGTCTGCCGCGAGGAGCAGGGCGTGCCCTATCTCTATGCTGCCTGCGAGGTCGACAAGCAGGGGCATCAGGGGCTGTGCCACTTTGTCAAACTGCGTGCGCTTTCCGGCGAGTGCGTCTGGGAGCAGACCATCGCGTGCAACCGCGTCGACCTTGGAGCGAAGACGCTCGACGGCGGCATGTACTCCACGCCCCTGCTGGGGCGCGGCGACTGCTCGGAGATAATCTTTGCTAACATCTGTCGCAACGGTGCCTCAGAGTCGAAGGGCGAGCTGACGGCTTTCAGCACCCGCGACGGCAGCATCCTCTTCACCGTGCCCTACGGCGAGTTCTGCTGGTCATCGCCGGTGTCGCTGCTCAACGAGCGTGGCGAGATGTTCATCTTCACGGCGGCAGCCACAGGCTTTGTCTACGTGATTCGCGGCAAGACGGGCCAGGTGCTCTGCCAGCGTGAGATTGGCTACAACGTGGAGTCGTCGCCCGTGGTCGTCGGCAACAGCATCGTTGTCGGTGCTCGTGGTCAGAACATCTATAAGTTTACGCTGCGCTGATTGATGCTTCTACTTTGTATTTAGCTTGAACAAAGTGATTAACTATGAACTGTGAACTATGAAATATGAACTGAATAGAACTGCTGGCCGATGGCTCATGCTGTGTTTTTCATTTATCATTTTTCAGTTGTCTTTTCTTCCCGCTCGCGCCCAGTACGACCTGCTGTCGGCTAAGAAAGGCGTCATCAAGGGGGGCTACAACTTTTGGGTCTACACCCCCGAGGACTACTATTACTCGCAGGAATCGACGCCCTTGGTGCTCTTCCTCCATGGCGCCAGCCTCTGCGGGCGTAACCTGAACCAAGTGCTGCGCTACGGACCGCTTGACGCTATTAAACGCGGGCGCGACATTCCGGCGTTGGTGGTGGCGCCGCAGAACCCCGGCGGGGCATGGAACCCCAAGAAGCTCTGCGACATTCTCGACTGGATGGCCGAGAATTATCCCCACGACCAGCAGCGCGTCTACGTCCTCGGCATGAGCCTCGGCGGTTACGGCACGCTCGACTTCGTGGGCACCTATCCCGAGCGGGTGGCGGCAGCCATGGCCCTCTGTGGAGGCTGCACCCTGCGCGACCAGTCGAAGCTGGGCGAGGTCCCGCTCTGGATTATCCACGGCACGGCCGACCGTGCCATCTCAGTGCGTGAGTCACAGCAGGTGGTCAACCTGATGAAAGCCTACGGCCGCGATACACGCCTGCGCTACGACTGGCCCAAGGGGGCGTCGCACGGTGCCCTGGCCCGCTATTTCTACAGCAGCAAGACCTACGAGTGGCTCTTTGCCCACTCGCTGCTCGACCCCACCCGCAGCGTCAACCGCGAGTTCGACATCACGCCCAACGACTTGACCAACGCCTATCGTGACATTCAGCGACGCGTGGAAGAGCTGGAGGTGGAGCTCGACAGCGAGCGATAGCTTCTCTTTTATTCCG
>CAMNJY010000188.1 GCA_946541745.1 uncultured Prevotellaceae bacterium | reverse complement strand
AATCATCTCCGGCGACTTCCTCCGCATGGACCTGCACCAGCTCTTCGACGGCGGGCAGTTCGTGCTGACGGGCAACTATCCTTACGACATCTCGTCGCAGATCTTCTTCAAGATGCTCGACAACCGCGACCTCATCCCCTGCTGCACCGGCATGATTCAGCACGAGGTGGCTCTGCGCATGGCCGCCCAGCCCGGGTCGAAGCAGTATGGCATCCTGTCGGTGCTCATCCAGGCGTGGTATGATGTGGAGTATTTGTTCCAGGTGCCCCCCTCGGTGTTCAACCCGCCCCCCAAGGTGCAGAGCGCCGTCATCCGCATGACGCGCAACAAGGTGGAGCACCTCGGCTGCGACGAGCAGCTCTTCCGCCGCATCGTAAAAACTACCTTCAACCAGCGCCGCAAGATGCTGCGTGTCTCGCTGCGCCAGCTGCTGCCCCCCACTGCCCCGCTCTTCACCAACCATGCCGACCTGCTCACCCGCCGCCCCGAGCAGCTCAGCATCGCCGAGTTTGTCACCCTCACCAACCTCATCAGCCAAGAGCTCCCCCAATGAAAACAGCCCTCCTTTCTCTCCTCCTGACAGTCCTCCTGCTGCCCGCCCACGCTGCCGACAAATTGGCATCGTCCACCGCCGCCCTGCCCCTTGACACCATCCTCACCCGCCTCGACCAGCAGATCAGCGAGTGTCTCGACGATGTCACCCGCCTCGACGAAGGCCTCGCCCTCATCCGCCAGGCGCTGGCCATGAAGGGTGTGGAGCAGTCGTCGCTCTACCCCGTGATGCTCTTCCACGAAGGTACCTACTACATGAATAGCGGCGACATGGCCCACTGGAAGCAGAACCGCCAGCGGCTGCTCCAGATGCTGCCCATCAGCGACTACCCCGAGCTGAGCATCAGCGTGCCGCAGGAGTTGGGACTCATCTGCCGCCGCGACGGCCTGAACGACTCGGCGCTCTACTACTACGACGTGGCCCTTGACGAGGCCCGCCGCCAGAACGACGTGGAGTGGCTGGCGGCTATCTCGGCCAACGTGGGCATCCTGCACTTCAACCTGAACCGCTTCACCGAGGCCGAGCAGTATCTGGACCGCGGTCTGCAGTACGTGCGCAAGGTCGACGACCCCTACACCGAGCTCTGTCTGCTACAAACCAACGGTGCCGCCAAGCTGGCTCTCAAGAAGTACGGCGAGGCCGCCCAGCTGCTCGCCCAGGCCTACCAGATGGCCAGCGAGGCCGAGTCGCCCGACTGGCAGGTACGCTGTCTCACCACCATGTTGCGCCTCTACAACGAGACCGGACAGGCCGACTCGGCACGCGTCTGCGTCGAACAGGGCTCGGCACTGCTGCAGCAGCTGCCCCAGCGCAGCATCACCTCCACAGGCTTCGTCATTTCACGTGCCAGCTACTACTACGATAACGAGCGATGGGACGAGGCCATGCGCGACTTCGAGTCGCTCCTGTCTCTCAACTTGGGGGGAGTAAAAAGTGCCGCCGTACTTGAACGCGTCGCCCGTTGCTACGCCCGCTTAGGCCACTGGCAGCAAGCCTTCTGCTACATGGACAGCGCCCGCATCAAGGCCGACACGCTGGCCTCCGAGCGGCTGACGGCCCAGATGGCAGAGTTCAATGCCCGCTACCAGACGATAGAGAAAGACCTGCAGATAGCCCGTCTGCAGACACAGCGGCTGTGGTTCGTCATCGCTGCCGTCGCCGGCCTGTTGGTGCTCATAGGGCTGTGGCTGTGGTGGCATAGTCGCCGCCAGCGCCGCGAGGCACAGATGCGCATCAGCACCCTCGAGGCCGAGCGCAAGCGCATCGCCAAAGAGCTGCACGACGGCCTCTGCAACGACATGCTCGCCCTCGAAATGCAGCTCTCTGCCACCGCCCCGCCTGTGACCGCCGGTTCCGCCGACGGGAGCCCCGCCCTCCCCTCAACGCTCGCCGCCCTCCGCACTCTGCGCCAGCAGGCCCGCGAGCTCTCCCACCAGCTCATGCCGCCCGAATTCAGCCACCTCAACCTCAGCCAGCTGCTGTCCCACCACATCGCCGCCATCGCCAAGAGCGCCACGCTCAAGGCCACCTTCCGAGCCACACCCGCCGACGACGCGTCGTGGCAACACCTGCCCGCCGACGTCAGCCACGAGGTCTACCGCATCGCCCAGGAGCTGACGTCGAACATCGTCAAGGGCCACACCGCCACCCTGCTCACCGTCGAGCTGACACAGACCGCCCCCGGCCACTGTCTGCTCACCGTCACCGACGACGGGACGCCTGCCACCGACGCTGACGCCTCGCCCCTGACCGGCCTCGGCCGCCACACGCAGCGCGACCGCATCGTCAGCATCGGCGCCACCAGCAAGGTCACGCGCCGCGGCGGCCTCAACTGCTTCGAACTGGAATTCAACGCCTGAACTTGTCACCTGAAAAGGTGAAAATGCAGCCGCCGACAACGATAAAAGCCCTGACATTGTCTCAAATGTCGGGCTTTTTTGCTATATTTGCACCCGTATTACGCATTACAATCTAAGACATGAGTCAGCCTCAACCACCATACCGCATTCTTGCACTCGACGACCACCCCATGGTGCTCGAAGGCATCCGCCATCTGCTGTCACAAACCGCCGACATCCTCTGCGAGGGCGTCACCAACCACCAACAGCTCACGCAGCTGCTGCAGGCAGGTCAGCAGTTCGACCTCTTCATCCTCGACCTGGAACTGCCCGATGCCGACGGCTTCGAAGTGCTGAAAAGCATACGCCAGCACTGCCCCGACACCGCCATCCTCATCTACACCATGCACGAGGAGCCGTGGATGCTGGCTCGACTGGCACGCCTCGACATCCAGGGCGTCGTCTCGAAGAGCCACCCCGTCAGCCGACTCACCGACGCCGTCGACGCCATCCGCCAGGGCGACACCTACTACAACGAGGCGTTCCTCGAACAGCTGAACATCCTGACTGACGGCCACCAAGACAAGGCCGACGTCAGCATGGGCTCCTTCTTCCACCTCTCCGAGCGCGAGCAGCAGGTGCTCGAGTACCTCAGCCGCGGACTCAGCACCAGCGAGATTGCCGCCAAGCTCTTCCTCTCGCCCAACACCATCGGCACCTACCGCCTGCGGCTCATGCGCAAGTTCGATGCCCACAACGTGGCCCAGCTCATCAGCAAGACCCGCCGATTCCTGGAAAAGTAGATTACCTCATTCATTAATAACAAACAAAACAATCATCACAATGAAGAAAACAATGTTAGTTCTGGCAGCCGTAGCCATCGCCGCCGCTGCCAATGCGAAAATCCTCAGAGTTAGCAACGTCAGCGGGTCGTCAGCACCCTACACTACCCTTGAAGCAGCACACGATGCCGCCAACTCGGGCGACACGATTATGGTGGATGCGTCGAGCACAATGTACACCAGCACAGTCTCCACCAACATCGACATAACGAAAAAATTGGTGATTTTGGGTCCTGGCTATTGGCTCGTAAAAGATGGCATCATGCAAGAAGGAGCCAGCACAGCTGAAGTGGGCAGGTTTACGATAAAGGCCGAAGGCGTTGTCATCAAGGGAATGTCAATCCACGGTCTCTTCATAAACGCTTCTAAGGCCGTTATCAATCGATGCTATATCAATGACATCACCATTTACAAGCCGGTCAGCAATGTTGTCATTAGCCAGAATTTCATAACGGGAGCCCCAAGTTGTAATTCTGGAGGAGGCAGTTTCCATCAGGTCACCAACAATATTTTCTCGTACAACTCTGTCAACACAAGTAATCTTGTACTGTCCGGGTTTGACCAGAGCTATATCGCCTACAATACTTTCCGGTCGCAATACACAAACATCAGGGCAACCAACAGCACCATCGAGCACAACCTCTGGACGAGCTTCAACGACAAGGGCTCGGACAACAGCGCCACCGACAACTATGTGGCAAGCGTGCTCTTTACGCAGTCCACTTCCGACTTCATCGACCAGGACTACCGCAACAGCATTGAGATTCCCGCCGACGTCATGTCGAAATACGGTGCCTTTGCCGGCGACAGCCCCTACGTGCTGGCAGGCATTCCCTCCGGCCCCGTGATTCAGGACCTCATTGTCCCCACAAGCGTCGAGATGGGCAGCAAGATGAATGTAACCATTAAAATCGGTATGCAGAAATGAGCAAAGTAAGAGTATTTTCTCTCTGTCTGTTGCTCACGACTGTCGCCGCACAGGCGCAGCAGGTGCGGCAGGTGGAGTATTTCCTCGACACCGACCCGGGCTACGGTCAGGGCGCGGTGCTGAGCAACCTGACGATTGGCGCCAACGAGCTGACCTTCGACCTCACGGCTGCCAAGGACGGTGCCCACGTGCTCTACGTGCGCTCGCAGGACGACACAGGGCTGTGGTCGACGACGATGAGCCGACCGCTCTTCATCGACCGCTATCAGGACATCGTCTACGTGGAGTACTTCTATGACGCTGAAGACCCCGGCCGCGGCAAGGCCACACCGCTGCCGCTGCCCGACGTGGCCTATAAGGGTCACCTGGAGTGGACGGCACTGTTCGACGTCACGGGGCTGGCTCTCGGTCAGCACACGCTGACGGTGCGTGCCCTTGACCGCTACGACCAGTGGACCGACGAGATGACACGTCCCTTCACCATCGTCGAGAAGGGTGGCGACAACCCGCCCGACAACCCGCCGCTGGGCGAGGGCGACCTGGCCCGC
>CAMNJY010000187.1 GCA_946541745.1 uncultured Prevotellaceae bacterium | reverse complement strand
TGTAGGTGGGGCGGATGGCCTCGTGGGCCTCCTGGGCACCCTTGGAGCTGGTGTGATACTGGCGTGTACGCGAGTAAGGCTCGCCGTAGAGCTTGGTCACCTCCTCCTTGGTAGCCCCTAAGCAGAGCTTTGACAGGTTGACCGAGTCGGTACGCATGTAGGTGATGCGTCCGTTTTCGTAGAGGTGCTGGGCCACCATCATCGTCTGGCTCACGGTGAAGCCCAGCTTGCGGGCTGCCTCCTGCTGGAGCGTCGACGTGGTGAACGGCGGTGCCGGTGTGCGCTTGACGGGCTTCTTCTGGACGTCCTCCACCGTGAAGGTGGCATCCTTGCACTGCTCCAGGAAGCGCTCCACCTCCTCGTGGGTCTTCAGGCGGGTGGCCAGCGCGGCCTTCACCTCCGACTGCGACCCGTCGCTGTTGGTGATGCCGAAGATGGCGTTCACGCTGTAGTAGGTCTCGGTCTTGAAGGCCTGCAGCTCGCGCTCGCGCTCCACTATGAGCCTGACGGCCACACTCTGCACGCGGCCTGCCGAGAGGGCGGGCTTCACCTTGCGCCACAGCACGGGCGAGAGCTTGAAGCCTACCAGGCGGTCGAGCACGCGACGGGCCTGCTGCGCGTTCACCAGGTTCATGTCCAGGTGGCGGGGGTGCTCTATGGCCTCCAGTATGGCTGGTTTGGTGATTTCGTGGAACACGATACGGTTGGTCTTCTGCTCGTCCAGCCCCAGCACCTCGCACAAGTGCCACGAGATGGCTTCTCCCTCGCGGTCCTCATCGGATGCCAGCCACACGACGTCGGCCTCCTTGGCCTGTTTCTTCAGGTCGCTGACCAGTTTCTTCTTCTCGTCGGGAATCTCGTATTCGGGCTCCAGGGTCGCGTCGTCTATACTTAGTTCCTTCTTCTTCAAGTCACGGATGTGGCCGTAACTCGACATCACCTTGAAATCCTTGCCTAAAAATTTCTCGATGGTCTTGGCTTTGGCCGGTGACTCTACGATTACTAAATTCTTCTCCATAAATCGTTCTTTGCATATTTGGGGTGCAAAAGTACACAAACTTTTCGCATACACCTTATATTATATAGGATTTTTTGCGTTTTTTAAGATTTTGACTGCCAAAAGGCATTGCTCTGCTCACCACGGGAACGCGGGCGTCCTCGCCCGCCACTGCTGCGGGCGAGGGCGCCCGCGCTCCCGTGCGAAACTATAGGAACGACTATTGAAAAGGAATCGCCTTCGGCGAGAAAGGGAATCGCTGAGCAGTTGTGTCTGTTGTTACTCCTGGAAATGTTTGAAAACTGCCTTCACTGTCACTTATTTCTATAATCAGTTGTGTAATAGCTGTTTAACCGCAAAAATGCAGGTGACAGTGCTGTCACTCGCTGTCACTTTTTAGCCCTTTTTACTGTCATTATGCCTTCAGACCCTCACAGAAGCAGCATTTTTTGGCGTTGCAGGGAGGTAGGCTGTACACGCCGTCGGGGCTTCTGCGGCCTGGACTGTTCACAGGATTTTGGTGCGGCGATGTGATAGAAATGGGGGGCTAAGCACCAAAATAACCGCAAAAGGTGACAGTAAGTGACAGTACTGTCACCTTGTATTCACTGTATAAACAACTGATAAATAGGCGTTTAACATACAAAAGTGAAGGTGAATGCACTTTTTAAACATTTCCTGTAGTAGAACTTACGCAAACAGACAGGCCAACACCCTTTCTCGCAAAACGAGCCTCGTTTCCGGCAAAAGGGACTCCCTTTTGCCGGAAAGGAACTCCCTTTTTAGCAAAAGTGACTTCCTTTTTTTGGAAGTTTACAGTTTTCTTCGTATCTTTGCAGCCGTCGAACATTTAGAAGTGACACATCTAAAGGCCGATAACTCCTTCTAACTCCTTCTAACTCCGAAAGTTGAGCGAATGCGAAACATGAAATATAACTATATAACTGATAATAAGACAATGAACAAGAAAAACTGGATGATTATGGCCGCCACGGTGCTGATGGCGACAACAGCCGTAGCACAGGGCACTGCCGACGACTACCGCCGGGCAGCCGCCATACGCGGCAAGTACTCGTGGAAGATGACCCACGGCGACGTCCGCGTGATGCCGGGCTGGCAGGCCGACCCCGCCTACTTCAGATACTCCACCTACAACGGCGACAGCACCGTGTGGTACCAGGTGGACGCCAAGACGGGCGAGAAAACGCAGATAGAGGACCCCGAAGCCAGAGACCGCAACCGCCGTAGAGGGGGCGGCGGCGACGGCCACCACTGGATGGAGGTGCGCGACGAGAAGGACGGCCGCAGCGAGCGGCCCACGCACCGCGGCACCTTCATCGTACACAGGGACAACAACCTCTGCCTGGTCAGCGGCGACCACATCGTGGACACCCTGACCACCGACGGCACCGACACCTGCTACTACTCGTCGTGGGGACAATGGTCGAAGGACGGCCGATACTATGCCACCGTGCTCATCAAGCCCGCCCCGAAGCGCTACGTCACCTACACACTGTCGTCGCCCGCCGACCAGGTGCAGCCGCGCTACTCGCAGCAGGAATATGCCAAGCCCGGCGACTCGCTCAACATACGCATACCCGTGGTGGTAGACGTGGAGCAGCGACGCACCATCAGGCCCAAGAGCACCGCCCTGTTTGACCACCAGTACATGGTGACGGCCCCGGAGTGGGACGAGGACGGACAGACGCTGACCTTCGAGTTCAACGAGCGCGGCCACAAGACCTACCGCGTGCTGGAGATGAACCTCGAAGGCGACGTGCGCACACTGATAGAGGAGCACAACGACAAGTACGTGGCCTACTCGCGCAACCTGCGCCGCGACCTGGACAGCAAGCACATACTCTGGAAGAGCGACCGCGACGGCCACGCCCACCTCTATATGTACAACCGTAAGAGCGGGCGCCTGAGCCAGCTGACGCGCGGCAACTACTGGGTGCGCGACGTGCAGCACGCCGAAATCGACAAGACGGGAAGGGGCTACGTCATCTTCTCGGCCAACGGGCGCGGCTACCGCAACATGGGGCGCGTGGCGTCAAACTTCGACGGCCCCATACCCCAGGAAGACCCCTACAACATACACTACTACCGCCTGGACCTGGACAGTCGCAACCTCATAGAGCTGACCCCGGAGCCGGGCAACCACTCGGCCACCTTCAATGCTGACTACACAGCCCTCATCGACACCTACTCGCAGGTAGACCAGCCGCCCGTCACCATGCTGCGCTCGGCAGTCAACGGACGGGTCGTCAGGTCGCTCGAAATAGCCGACATCAGCCGGCTGACGGCCCAGGGATGGCAGGCACCCGAGGTGTTTGTGGCACCGGGCCGCGACGGCAAGACCGACATGTGGGGCATCATTCAGCGCCCCACCAACTTCGACCCTAAGAAGAAATATCCCGTCATAGAGTATATCTACTCCGGACCCGGCGACCAGTACGTGCCCAAGTCGTTCACACCGTGGCTGTGGAACCTGGCCGACCTGGCCGAGCTGGGCTTCATCGTGGTGCAGCTCGACGCCATGACCACCTCGTTCCGCTCGCTGGACTTCGAGCAGGTGTGCTACAAGAACCTGAAGGACGCGGGATTCCCCGACCGCATAGCCTGGATCAAGGCCGCCGCCAAGAAGTATCCCTATATGGACATCAGCCGCATGGGTATCTACGGATGCTCCGCCGGCGGGCAGGAGGCCCTCGGCGCCCTGCTCTTCCACGGCGACTTCTATAAGGCAGCCTATGCCGCCTGCGGATGTCACGACAACAGGATGGACAAGATATGGTGGAACGAGCAGTGGATGGGCTACCCCGTAGACCAGTCGTACATAGACTGCTCGAACGTGGAGCACGCCAAGAACCTGAAGGGCAAGCTCATGCTCGTGGTAGGCGAAATGGACGACAACGTTGACCCCTCCAGCACCTACCAGGTGGTCAACGCCCTGATAAAGGCCAACAAGGACTTTGAGTTCATACTCATTCCCGGTGCCCACCACACGATGGGCGAGGCCTACGGCGAGCACAAGCGCTACGACTTCTTCGTCAAGAACCTGCTTGGCGTCGAGCCGCCAGCGTGGGAATGAAGAATGAAGAATGAAGAATTTGCTACCGCCAGATTCCTGCATGGACGGCGGTAGCAAATTCTTCATTCTTCATTCTTCATTATTAAAGCTGGTACTCCAGCATGATCATAGAATAGGGAGGCAGGTCGATGTCGAACTTCTTCTCGGGCTTGATAGTCTCCTTCTTCGGGGCTATGGGCTGCTGGTCGAAGTTGTTCTCGGCATCGGCGGCGCCGGTGAGGATGGTCTTCACGGCCTTCTTCTTGAGCGGGAAACGGCTCAGGTTGATGTCGGCCTCCTTCTCCTCGCCGGAAGCGTTGACCAGCTTGACATACAGCTTGCGGGTCTTGACGTTGAGGATGACCGACTGGCCGTAGTGGCTGTCCTCCACGGGCTGCACCGTGCCGGGCTTGTCGCCCTCGAAGGTCACGCAGTCGCCGTAGTAGTACTGGCCGGCAGACTGTCCGAACATCTGCTGCACGTAGTAGCTGCAGGTCAGGAAGGGGCGCTCGTTGTCGAAATAGATGAGGTCGGGGTTCCAGTTGGTAGCGTTCTTGCGGGCGAAGAGCGGGGCATACGAGGTCATGCAGACGATGTCGCCGTTGCGCTCCACGTGCAGCAGGTAGAGACCCTCGGCCAGGGCGTCGATGAGCTTCTTGTCCTTGGCGGCATACTCACCCAGGTAGACCTTCGTCTTGCGGTCGCGCGGGTACTTGTCATACTGGCGGCTCT
>CAMNJY010000186.1 GCA_946541745.1 uncultured Prevotellaceae bacterium | reverse complement strand
TTACTTATCATTTATCACTACCTTCTTACCATTTATAATATAGATGCCCTTCTTCAATTGGGAATTGAGCTTGCGTCCCTGCAGGTCGTAAACCTGTGAGGAGTGAGGGGTGAAGGATGAGGGGTGAAGGGCCTTGACGGCCGTTACGTCGTCAGCGGTCATAGTGCCGTAATAGTAAAGTCGGAAGTTGTCGAAGATGGCCCAGTAGCTGCTGGGCATCGAGGTAGACTTGATGCCTACGCGCAGTGAGCCGCCGTTGGTGTCAAGAGCGGCGAGTACACGGTTCTCATAGAGTCCGCGCTTGAAGTAGGCACTGGCCGACTGCATGTCGTTGGGCACATACTTGCCGCTGGCCAGGGTTGACTCGTTGCCCTGCCCGATTTTACGGCTCAGGATGGTGTCGCAGATGTGTGCCAGCCTGGCGGTAGCCGTTCCCGCATAGATGAGCGCGTTCACCCTGTTGGTGCCTGCACGGTAGTCCTTGTAGGAGGCTGCCGAGGTGCCGGGCCGCTGGAATCCCTGCGCGCAGAAAGCGTAGGTGCCTGCGGGCAGGTTCGTCAGGGTCTGGTTGAAGTCGAAAGTCTGCTGGTAGAACTCTCCGCACCCGTAGTTGATGGCCGGCGACCCTGTCCATCCGTCGGCGTTGGTGTCAATCGTAGGATTGGCTATCATGTAGGTCAGGTCGAACGGCTGGTCAGCATCGGTAGGAGCTACGCCGGCCATGAGGAAGTCGGCGGCAGCCTGACGGGCTTCGGCCATCAGGGCCGTCAGCTCTGTAGTGGTGTTGGCCTCCTCTAAGCGCTGCTCTATGCTGCCAAGCGTGGCCTGCAGGTTGTCGTCGGTGTCGGCACTGGTGGTGGTGTGGGGCACGGCTGCCAGCGTCTTCACGTTGGCCAGCTCGTCGGCCGCGGCTTTTTTCAGCTGTGCTACCGCCGCGGCCTCTGCCAGGCGTGTCTGCTCCATCGTCATGATGAGCCACCGCTGTGTTTCGGCCGTGTTGGCAATGTTGAACGTGGCCGGTGCCGTCTTGCCGTTGGCATTGGCCTGCAGGCAGCGCGGTGTCCAGTTCTGCTCGGGGTGTATGATCCAGTAGCCGCGCTGCCCGTCCACGTCTACGCGGCCTTTCATCAGGTGCCAGTTGTCGTTGACGGTCAGTGTGGCGCGCTCCAGTGTCTTGATGCCGCCGCTGTAGGTCAGGTACTGACCTGTGGCAGCGTTGCGCAGCTGGTAGTACTGGTTTGCGGGGGTAAAGGTAATGTACCATGCCGTGCTGTCGTTGGCGGCAGCCTCGTCGGCGGTCATCGTCACCCATTTCAAGGCTCCCGTTGCGTCAGGCTTGAGGAAGGCGCTGTTGCGCCCTCTGGCCTCCGACTCGTTCCTGATGTAGAACTTCACGTCGTCCTCCTGTTCCAGCGAGTAGTAGGGTTCGGCAAACAGCGAGTAGGTGTGCTGCAGGCCGTCCTCGCCCAGCGCCTGACAGACGAGCGAGTTGCCGATGTAGAGCACGTCTGTGCCGGTGTCCTCGTGAGCCCCGTTGATGCCGTAGGGCCACAGGTGCTGGTAGTCGCCGTTCAGCTGTTGCTGTTTGTTGTCCCAGAAGGTCAGCACCTCGGTCACACGGTCGCCGAGCCATGAGCCGGTGCCGTAGCCGTCGCCGTTGACGCCCGCCCTCAGCGTGTGTCGGCTCCACTCCGTGTCGGCCCAGGGTATAACCCCGCATCCGTGCAGCATCTCGTGCATGATGGTGCCGCACCTCTGGTAGGACTGGTTGGAGCCTACGCGGATCCACCCGCCGTAGGAGCAGTCGGCGGTAGGCACACCGTCGACGAAGCCCACGTTGGGGTTGAAGCCCTTCATCTCGGTCAGGTTGTTCCAGTAGTCAACAGCCTTCTCGGCAGCCTCCCTGATACGCTTATAGGTAGTCTGGTCGCCCCCCTCGCGCATGGTCAGCTGTATGGTGCCCTTGGGCAGGGTGTAGAACTTGATGACGTCGCCATAGCCCACCTCGCCGTCCTTGTTGACGGCGTAGGCGCGCATGTAGTAGCGGGTGGCGGGTTTGAGGTCCTTCAGCCAGTAGATGACGCCGTTGTTGGTGAGCGTTGCCTGGTTGGTCTGGTCGTCGACGGTGGGCGCGGGGGTCTCGGCGTAGCAGAAGCCGCGCTTCTGAATAGCCGCCCCGCCGTTGGCCGTTGCCGACTTGATACGCCCGAAGGCCATGGTAGCACCGCGCGCAAACCGCGTGTCGGTGACCACCTGAGGGGCCTGGGCTTCGGCCTGTAGTGCTGAAAGCATGGCCAGTGCAAAAAGGATATAATTCTTTTTCATCATTGTTTTTTCCAAGTTAAACAGATTATTCAGCCGTCAGCTGCAGCACGCGGCTTGACCAGTTGACCTTCTTGCCCCAGTCCAGGTCGTGGGTATAGGGCATCTCCAGGCCGTGATTCATGAGGAAGGCGCCGCTGTAGCTCTGTCCCTCGCAGAAAAGGGGGCGGCGGTCTATGCGGTTCAGCTCATGCACCTTGTACATACGTGCAGGGTCCAGTCCGGCCATCTTCACACGGGGCAGGTGCTCGTTCTGCCACTGTTCGGTTTTCCACCAGTAGAACACGGCGCGGTCTTTCTGCTCAGAGACGTACATCAGCGAGGCCAGGCCCCGCTTGTCGAAGGGTGACACCAGCCGGTAGATGTCGCCAAACTGCACCACGGGCCTGATCTCCTTGTACTCCTTGATGGCCTGGCGGCAGAGGGCTTTCTCCTCGTCGGTCATGTTCTTGGGCTGTATCTCCATACCCAGTCGGCCTGACATGGCCACATCGATGCGCATCTTGAGCGACGTTGTGCGGTAGACGGTGTGGTTGGGCGCGGCCGATATGTGGCTGGCCATCGCTATAGCCGGGAAGAAATAGCTGGTGCCCCACTGCATATAGATGCGCTGCAGGGCGTCGGTATTGTCGCTCACCCAGAACTCGTCAAACCAGGGGAGCACGCCCCAGTTGGCGCGCCCGCCACCGCTGGCACAGGCCTGGATGGTCAGGTCGGGGTACTTCTGGCGTATGCGCTCACAGGTTTTCTGGAACCCGCGGTGATACTCGATGTAGAGGTGGCTCTGGTCGGCCATATTGAGATACTGCGAGCCGTGGTTCATGATGGCCATGTTGGCATCCCACTTGATATAGTCTATCTCGGGGTACTTCGTCATCAGGTCGTCTACAATCTTGAAGCAGTAGTCCTGCACCTTGGGGTTCGCCATGTCGAGCACCAGCTGCGTGCCGCCGCGTCCCAGGACGGCGTCGCGCTTAGGAGCCTTTATGATCCAGTCGGGGTGCTGCTCATAGAGTTCGCTCACCGTGTTGGTCATTTCGGGCTCAATCCAGATGCCGAACTTCACGCCCCGCTTCTTGGCGTCGCGCAGTAGTCCCTCGATGCCTTCGGGCAGCTTGTTGCGGTCTACCACCCAGTCGCCCAACGACGAGTTGTCGGTCTTGCGCGGGTACTTGTCGCCAAACCATCCGTCGTCCATCACAAACAGCTCGCCGCCCATCGAGGCTATGTCGGCCATCATCTGGTCCATGCCCTGCTGGTTGATGTCGAAGTAGACCCCTTCCCACGAGTTGAGCAGTATCTTGCGCTCGCGGTCGCCGTGTGCCAGTCTGTATTTGCGGCCCCAGCGGTGGAAATTGCGCGAGGCGCCCGACAGACCCTCCTTGGAAAAGGTGAGGGCCACCCTCGGCGTTTCAAATACCTCGCCCCGCTTCAGGTGATACTCTGAGTTGTCGGGGTTGATGCCGGCTATGAAGTAGTGGTACTCCGTGTCGTCGGTCTCTACCTTCAGCTGGAAGTTGCCGCTGTAGCAGAGGGCGGCGCCGATGACGTCGCCCGTGAGCTCCTGGCCGCGTCCGTCCAACGAGAACATCACTTCGGCGTGGTCGGTGTGAGAGTTGCGCACGCCGTCCTTGTTCTTGATGATTTTCTGTCCGGCGGTCAGCGGTTCGCATACCACCTGTCCCTCGTTGCCCCACGACCCGTAAAGATGGCTCAGCCACACGTCGCCTCTGCGAATAGGCAGCGACACGCTGGCAAACTGGGTCAGGGTGACGGCGGGCTTCTCCTGGCTCTTGATTTCGGTCCACGTCTCAATCATGTCCACGTCGGGATAGGCCTGGTATTTCAGGTCTACCGTGACGGGGTACACTTTGTCCTGCAGATGGATGACGGTCAGGCCGCCCGTCTGCTCTACGCCCGTAGCCACCAAGTCGGTAGCCAGGCTGCCGTCGGCGTGCCTCATGGCCAGGGCGGCCTCTGAGGGCGTGTTCTGGCCGTAGGCGGGGTAGGCATCCATACGCCCACCCTGCGGCCAGGGCAGCTGGCGGAGGTCGCCCTGCGAGAGGCGTGCGCCGAAGTACTGATACTGTGGCTGTCGTCCGTTCTCAACGTTGAGAACCATCGTCATGCCTTTGGTCTCAATCACTACCTGTTCGGCCTTCACCGCCGTGAGGGGGGCGGCAAGGCATAAGGCTGCTATCAGTTTTTTGTTCATAGTTATGTAGTAATTTTTATGGTATGATGGTTTCCGGAGGGTCTACTTGCTGTACAGCTCGGCTTTCTTCTCCTTGACAGCCTCGTCGTAGATGTAGTCGTCGTAGGTGGTCAGCTTGTCGATGGTGCCCTTGGGGGTCAGCTCTATGATGCGGTCGGCCACCGTGTTGATAAACTCATGGTCGTGGGAAGCAAAGAGTATGTTGCCCTTGAACTGTATGAGGTTGTTGTTGAAGGCTTGTATCGACTCCAGGTCGAGGTGGTTGGT
>CAMNJY010000185.1 GCA_946541745.1 uncultured Prevotellaceae bacterium | reverse complement strand
AAAGGCCGATAACTCCTTCTAACTCCGAAAGTTGAGCGAATGCGAAACATGAATAGTTTATAGCATAGTCATAGCATAGTTTCCGGAAACTATGCTATAGGATAACTCGATGTATGTCAACTTATTATAACCAACAATAGCACACATAGCATAGTTTTCCGCAACTTTAATCACAGCACTTCTCCACTATAGAAAATCCAGGCCTTGGATTTACCGAAAGGGAGCTGCTTTCGCGTAAAAGGGACTCCCTTTCGCGCAAAAGGGAGTCTCTTTTGTAGCAAACTGTAAATGCGAAGCTTCAGTTACTCATCTTTCAACAGGTCAGGGCGAAGGCGGCGGGTACGCTCCAGGGCCTGCTCCAGCTCCCAGTTGCGAATCTTGGCCTCATGGCCTGAGAGCAGCACGTCGGGCACGCGCCAGCCACGATAGTCGGCAGGACGGGTGTAGATGGGAGCGGCCAGGAGGTCGTCCTGGAAGCAGTCGCTCAGGGCCGACTGCTCGTCGCCGATGACACCGGGCACCACGCGCACCACGGCATCGGCTATCATGGCAGCCACCAGCTCGCCGCCCGTGAGCACAAAGTCGCCGATAGATATCTCACGGGTTATCAAGTGGTCGCGCACACGCTGGTCCACTCCCTTGTAGTGGCCCGCCAGGATGATGAGGTTGCCCATGAGCGACAGTTCGTTGGCTATATGCTGGTCGAAGCGCTCGCCGTCGGGGCTGGTGAAGATGACCTCGTCGTAGTCGCGCTCGGCCTTGAGGGCAGTGATGCAGCGGTCTATGGGTTCGCACTGCATGACCATGCCGGCCGACCCGCCGTAGGGGTAGTCGTCTACCCGCCGCCACTTGTCGAGGGTATAGTCGCGCAGGTTGTGAAGGTGAATTTCGGCCAGCCCCTTCTTTTCGGCGCGGGCCAGTATTGACTCGTGGACGAAGCCCTCGAGCATTTCCGGCAGTACGGTGATAATATCTATTCTCATGCTTTGTATTTTGAGATTTGAGGTTTTAACTTTATAGCCTGCTATAAAAGGCTTCGATGGCCTTGATGTTTTTACGGCCCGCCTCGCGTCCCATCTGATAGACGTGCTCCATCTGGTCAGGGTCGTGACAGACGTGGCCGATGGGCAGTTTCCCGTCGGGCCGTATCACAAGGCAGCGGCCCTCGCGCTCGGCCTGGGCTACATAGTCCAGCTGGCGGTTGTACATCAGGTGGCGGCGGTCCATGGCTTCCAACATGCGGGGATAGCGCCGCAGCCCTAACCGCATGAGTGGCATCAGCCGGGTGCGCGACTTACGGTAGCCTGAGGGCTGGGTCAGTATGACGACATTGCGCTCATAGCCGTTGTGCTCGGCCCACTCCAGGGGAATGCTGTCGCTGACGCCGCCGTCCAGCAGTTTGCGCCCCTCTATGCAGACCACCTTCGAGGCTAAGGGCATGGAGGCTGAGGCGCGTATGTATTCGTAAGTAGCGTAGCCTGACTTGTCGAGCTGCTGATAGACGGGCTGGCCCGTCTCAACGTCGGTACAGACGACAACAAACGCCATGGGGTTGGCCTCAAAGGCGTGGTCGTCGAAGTGGTCATATTCACGGGGCACGGTGTGGTAGGCAAACACGGCGTTGAAGTAGTCGCCCGTGGCGAGCAGTGAGCGCAGGCCGCTGTAGCGCGGGTCGCGCGCAAAGCGCTTGTTGTAGCGGATGGCACGCCCGGGCTGGCGCGACTTGTAGTTGCAGCCGAAGGCGGCCCCCGCCGACACGCCTATCAGCCCGTCGGGCCACAGGCCGTGCTCCATCATGACGTCGGTGATGCCTGCCGTAAAGAGGCCACGCATGGCGCCGCCTTCGAGTACCAGTCCTTGTTTCATGCTTCTCTGAACAATTTATCGTAAACAGCCTTACGGCCTTCATACTTCATCCTGGCATACAGCCGCCATTCCTGCGCACCGCCGTCGCTGCAGCGGTCGGCGTAGCCCAGGTCGTTCATGTGGCGGTAGGCCTCCAGCTCAAAGGGGTTGAGCCAGTAGGCCGCCTGCCTCATGTGGCGGTTCCAGGGCAGCGCCCGCAACCAGTACCACCCGTAGCGCAGGTAGAACAGCCACCAGGAGTCGCCGGTGGCCTGGGCCTGGCGCAGGTGTATCATTTCGTGGTTCTTCAGTGCGTCGTAGCGGCTGTTCAGGCGGTCGGCCTCGGGCTGTGAATGGGTGACGATGTGGCCGAAGAAGGTCAGGGCGTCGTAGCCGCCGCGCAGCCAGAAAGCGTTGCTCACGGCTTTCATGTCGCCCGTCCTGCTGGGGCGCACGGCCCGCAGCAGGAGGGGGAAGATGCTCAGTACCTGGTTCACGCTACAGCCAGCAGCCACCTTTTCAGTATTACCAGATGTAAACGCGCTCGGCCGGACTGCGATACAGCTTCTGGCCGGGTTTGACGTCGAACAGGTCGTACCAGTCGTCGCAGTTGGTCACCGTGCCGTTGACGCGCTCGCGGTCCAGCGAGTGTTCATCGGGCTTGCCGTCGGAGGAGCCAATGCCGTAGAGTGCTTCCATGACATGGTCGTTGTTGTACTTGCCACGCCACAGGTCGGCAAAAGCCAGGAAGAAGCGTTTCTGCTGCTCTCTCAGGGACTGGTCCCTGAAGCCGTCGGCCTCCAGTCGGTTGCAGTAGGTCTGATAGGCTGTTAGCAGTCCGCCGAGGTCGGCAATGAAATCTTCCATGTAGTCCTCGAAGCCGCTTTCATTATTCAGGCTCTGTACAGTCTTGCTGATGGCGTCGGTTGAGACGTAGGCTGAGGGGCTGACGGGGTTGTCTATTTCGTCCTTACACGACGTCAGCACTAAGCCACTGGTCAGGATGGCGGCTATCATCCATTGTTTCATCAGTTTCATACTATCCATATATTATTATAAATGGTATTGGCAACAAAACGCCTCGCCCAACCTAAACCCCTCCTCATAGAGGGCTTCCAGCTTGCGCGTGTCGCGGCAGATGCGGTCTACCTCCAAGGGCCGTTCGGGGCGGATGACGATGGCCTCGCCCCAGTCCTCCATGCGCTCTACCAGGGCCAGCTGCTCGTTGTAGACCTCCACGCGGTGGCTCAGGGCCACGCGCAGCCGGGGGTAGTCGGTGTAGACGAAGCGGGGCACCTTGATGTCGGGCTCTGCGGAGCGGTAGCCCCGGTTGCGGGTCATGATGACCACGTTGGGCGTATAGCCCATGTCGACGGCCCGCACCACGGGTATGGAGTCGACGATGCCGCCGTCGAGCATCGGCACGCTGACCGGCCTACCGCTACCGGCGGCGGGCAGTGTCACCTCGGTCACCTGGGCCACGTAGGGCAGCGACGAGCTGGCCTTGACGATGGCCGTCAGGCGCGCCATGTCGTGTTTCTCGGTCAGATATTCGGCCCGGCCCGTCAGGCAGTTGGTAGCAACCACCTCAAACACGGTGCTGTTGTTCCTGTAGGTCTCCTCGTCGAAGGGCACGATCTCCTTGGGAAACCGCTCATAAAGAATGTTGGGGTCGAAGATGCTGCCCTGCGTCAGCAGGCTCTTCAGCGATATGTAGCCATACTTGCGCAGCATGTCGATGTTGGAGTAGCGGGCCCGCCGCGGCTGGCGGCTCATGTAGGAGAGACCGTTGCAGGCTCCCGCCGACACCGCCACCACGTAGGGGAAGTTCAACTCGTGCTTCATGAAAGCGTCGAGCACACCGCTGGTGAAGACACCGCGCATGCCGCCGCCTTCGAGTACAAGTCCTGTTTTTCGCCCTAATTTCATAAAAAACGCATATTTTCGCTGCAAAGATACGTTTTTTTCACAAATAATGTGTAACTTTGCCCCAAATTTTATTTAAAAATTTCTGCAAATGTTCAGCAAAGAAACTTACATTCGGCGACGTGCCGAACTGAAACAGCTGGTAGGAGAAGGGATTGTCGTGCTCTTCGGCAACAACGAAGCCCCCTGCAACTACCCCGCCAACGGCTACACGCCGTTCCGCCAGGACTCCACGTTCCTCTACTATTTCGGACAGCACCGCGACGGACTGGTGGGTGTCATAGACATCGACAACGACAAGGAGTGGCTCATAGGCGACGACATCGACATCGAAGACATCGTCTGGATGGGCTTCGTGCCCTCAGTGGCCGACCTGGCCGCCGAGGTGGGCGTCACACAGACCGCCCCCATGTCAGCACTCTGCTCGCTATGCGGCGACACCGTCGCCGCCAAACGCCACATCCACTTCCTGCCCCCCTACCGCCACGACACCATGATACAGCTCATGGACCTGACGGGCATACACCCCTCGCAGCAAAAGGAGAAGGCCTCACTGCAGCTCATCAAGGCCGTGGTCAGGCAGCGCGCCACGAAGAGCCGCGAGGAGATAGCCATCGTCGAGGCGGCCTGCGACGTAGGCTACGTCATGCACACCACGGCGCAGATGCTCGTCAAACCGGGAGTCACCGAGCGCTTCGTGGGAGGACAGGTGGACGGCATAGCCCGCTCGCTGGCCCAGGGCAACAGCTTCGGCACCATCTTCACACAGCACGGCGAAATCATGCACGGCTCACCGTCGGACGCTCTCCTGGAGGACGGACGGCTGGTGCTCTGCGATGCCGGCTGCGAACTCGACGACTACTGCTCAGACCACACCCGCACCATGCCCGTCAACGGCCACTTCACACAGCGCCAGCTCGACATCTACAGCATCGTTGAGGAGTGTCACGACTACGTTCTGAAGGTGGCCCGTCCGGGTGTGAAGTATCAGGACGTACACTTCGCCGTCTGCCGCCTGATGACCGAAAGGCTGAAGGAGCTGGGACTGATGAAGGGCGACACCGAAGAGGCCGTCCGCCAGGGTGCCCACGCCATGTTCCTGCCTCACGGACTGGGCCACATGATGGGCATGGACGTTCACGACATGGAGGGACTGGGCC
>CAMNJY010000184.1 GCA_946541745.1 uncultured Prevotellaceae bacterium | reverse complement strand
TCTCGGGGTGCTGACCCGTCTGGATGGCATACTGCTCGGCAGGCAGTCCGTAGGCATCGTAGCCCATGGGGTTGAGCACGTTGAAGCCCTGCTGACGCTTGTAGCGGGCATAGATGTCGGAGGCGATGTAGCCTAAGGGATGTCCCACATGCAGTCCGGCCCCCGAGGGGTACGGGAACATGTTCAGCACGTAGAACTTTTTCCGCTTCGGGTCCTCCACTACGCGGTAGGTCTTCTGGTCCACCCACCGCTTCTGCCATTTCTTCTCAATGTCTCTGAAGTTGTATTCCATTTGTCGTTATATTGTTTTTTTGTTGTCTATAGCCCGCAAAGGTAGTAATAATCAGTGGAAAAACAAAATTTTCTGCTGTTTTTTTGCTTTTCGCTTTCTTTTGTGTATCTTTGCAGCAGATAAGCAAAACTAGATTGTTATGGCTATGAGAAGGTGGATATTGACAAGTTTCGCGCTGTTGTGTACCGTCACGGGGTGGGCACAACTGTCGGTGGTCAGCGGCACGGTGGTGGACGCACATACCGGCGATGCCGTCGCCGGCGCCAACGTGCAGGGCGGGCCGGTCACGGTGGTGACCAACGATGACGGCTACTTCACCCTGAAGAGCGACCAGGCGGTGGATGTCGTCACCGTGACCCACTTAGGCTACAAGTCGGCGCAGGCCAGGACTGCCGTCGGCGAGCCGCTTCACGTCAGGCTGCAGCCTACGGCCATCCAGCTCAGCGAGGTGGTGGTGATGGCCATGGAGCCGCGCGAACTGCTGCTGACAGCCATCGGCAAGATAGCCATGAACTATAGCCGCCGGCCCGAGCTCTACCACTGCTTCTACCGCGAGACGGCCATGAAGCGCCAGCACTACATCAGCGTGGCCGAGGGCGTGGTAGACATGTACAAGACCGGCTATGAGAGCGATACCGACCGCGACCGGGTGGCCATCCGCAAGGGCCGCCGCCTGCTGAGCCCCAAGAAGAGCGACACGCTGAGCGTCAAGGTGATGGGCGGCCCAGTGACGCCGGTGCTGCTCGACCTGGTGAAAAACCGCGACATGCTGCTCAGTGCCGACGAGCTGGACTGCTACGACCTGAAGATGGAGGCACCCACAACTATCGGCGACCGCCGGCAGTACGTGGTGAGCCTGCGGCCGCGGCGGGTGATGCCCTATCCGCTCTACTTCGGCCGTCTCTACATAGACCGCGAGACGTTGGCCTTCACCCGTGCCGAACTGTCGCTCGACATGAGCGACCGCCTGAAGGCCACCCAGACCATGCTCGTGCGTAAGCCCATGGGCGTGAGGTTCAGGCCCAAGGAGCTGCTGCTGCAGGTAGACTACAGGACGGGCGCCGACGGCTTGACGCGCATCAGCTACGTGCGCACCACCTTCCGCTTCAACTGCGACTGGCGGCGCCGCCTCTTTGCCACGGCGTTCACCGCCTTCTGCGAGATGGCCGTCACCAGCAGTACCGACCTCGACGTGCGACCCATCCGCGGCCGCGAGTCGTTCGACCAGCGCGACGCTTTCTACGACAAGGTGGACTACTTCCGCGACCCCCTCTTCTGGCAGGACTACAACATCATAGAGCCTACCGAGTCGCTCGACAAGGCCATTGGCAAACTGTTGAAGAAATACTGACTCGGGACGGTCGAAATACATCATAATATTTTGTAGTTGGCAAAAATTATCGTAACTTTGCAAGCGATAATCTAAACACTAACAAAATTTTAAAAAACGCTTATGAACAAAATTTTACGTCTTTCGTTAATTTGCCTGTTGGCACTGACAGGTGTACAGGCCAATGCCTTGACAGATGTCGATGAACTGACATGGGAAGTCCTGGGTCTGGACGCTTCGTCCAGCAGTTATAAAGATTTCTGGGTGAAGCCCTTCCAACTGCCTTCCGGCCAGTCTTACAAGGGCGTGGCCTCCTCCGGCCAGGGCAAATACATACAGTTGCGCTCCAACAAGAAAGATGCCGGTATCTACAAGGAGAGTTCGCACAACGAGGCTAAGGTAAGGTCGGTGACCATCGCGTTCAACGAAGCCACTACCGACCGCAGCGTCGATATCTACGTCAAGAACACCCCCTACGAGGCAGTGGCCGACCTCTACGACGAGGCCAAGGCCGGCACCAAGGCCGGCAGCATTGCCGCCAACGCCGAGAACAAGACGCTGAAGATAGAGGGCGAGTACAAATACGTGGCTATCTGCGCCACCAACGGGGCCGTCTATATCGACAAAATCTCAGTGGAGTGGGACCACGACGAGACCGGCGGCCAGGCACCGGCCATCACTATGAAGACCGTGGCCGAGGCCCAGGCCCTGCTATCGACGATGGCGCCCAACGTGAAGTCGGACGAAGTCTACGTGAAGGGCAGGATTTCGAAGATAGACCAGGTAGACCCGGGCCATGGCAACGCTACCTTCTACATCTCAGACAGCGGCAGTGAGGAAGGCCAGCTGGAGGTGTTCCGCTGCGTGTTCCTTGAGAAGGAGAAATTTACGTCGGCCGACCAGATCAAGGTTGGCGACGAGGTGGTTATCTGCGGACAGCTGGTGAACTATCGCAGTTCGAAGGCTGCCGAAACCGACCCCGTCACGCCTGAGTTCACACAGGGCTGCTACATCTATTCGCTGAACGGCAAGACCAAGGCTGACGCACAGGAGCCCGTCACACCGCCGGTAGAGGAAAAGCAGGTAGACGTGGCCGAAGCCCTGACCATCATCAACGGCCTGGACAACGGCAAGACCACCGCTGACGACTATTACCTGACGGGTGTCGTCGTTTCTATCGATGAGATATCCACCTCATTCGGCAATGCCACCTTCAACCTCGGTGCTACAGCCGATGCTACCGACGTGGTGAAGGTGTTCCGTGCCAAGGGTCCCGACAACAAGGGTATCACCGACGAGGACATCATCAAGGTTGGCGACATAGTCACCGTCTTCGGTAAGCTGCAGAAGTATGTGAAGAAAGACGTGGTAACGCCTGAGATGAGCAGCTGCTATATTACCGCTGTCAATGCTTCAACCGCCGTCAGGAGCGTTGAGCAGCCCAAGACCGATGCGCCCGTGTACAACCTGAGCGGACAGCGCGTGGAGAAGGCCGCCAAGGGTGTCTTCATCCAGAACGGTCGTAAGTTCATTTTAAAGTAATATTCATTAATGGCAAAGAAGAAAGAGAAGAAACAGGGCGGGCGCCAGGTGTTCCTCTCGCCGGAGGCCTTTGTAAGGCAACGCATGCGCCAGCTTCCTATTGGTAAGTGCTATATCAACGACATGGTGGAAGAGAGTGGCCTGTGTCACATCATCGTTACCCGCGAACATACCGGCGGGCGCGTCAGTGCTGCCATGTTTCTGGTTGACATGTGGTGTACAGGCGTCAGGGAGGCATTTTACCGCCTGCGTTTGGAACCTGAGGAGATGGAGGAGTTGCTGTTTCGCGACCACGACATGATAGCGTTTCACGAAATAAGTTACGCAGAGGCCCATAACCGCATCTACGGTGCCATTGCCTATGCCGAGGATGCCGGGCTGCAGCCCGACAAGAGTTTCCAGCTGGCGCAGTACTTCCTGAAGGAGGACACCGACGACGTGCCGATGATGGAGTTTGACTTCGGCAAGGACGGTGAGTACTTCCTTGTCTGTCAGAGCCAGTTAGAGGCCAGCCGCTACCTGCCCACCCTGCGCCGCACCTTGGGCGAAGACGGGTTCAAGTATATTGTCGGCGTATTTGACCATGACGATGACGACGACGATGACGACGAAAGAATACTTATTTCCGACGACCCGGTGACCGTGGCCGACCTTGTCGCCGATATGGACATCTACGACCTGCAAAGCTGTGCCGACCTGCTGGGCATCGACATTGACGACACCCAGCCCGAGGCCGTCCAGCGGCGTGTCTATGCCAAGGCCGTTGTTGAGAATCCCCGGCTGGTGCTCGACCATCTCTGCGAGGAAGACCTGCAGCGGCTCAATGAACTGAACGAGATGCCCCAATGGGGCGACTATATGCCCTACTTCGACAGCGGCACCGACACGCTGATGGCTGACTACGGACTGGCCGAGCAGGGCTGGAAGGAGGACAGCAGCCTGTATGCCATTCACATGGCTACCGATTTCCTGAAAGCCGTGAAACCTCTGCTTGGCGACTATATGAAAGATTTCGAACCCGCTACCAAGTTCCGCCATAAGATGGAAATGGTCACCGAAGGGCTGGCCAACCTCTATGGGTCAGTGACGCGGCGGCAGGTGGTTGACTTCGTCAATGAGAACCTGCTATCAAGAGCAGGCAGAGAGATTGTCGACGATATTTTTGAGCATGCCTGGGCCAGCTCCATGCTGATAGACAAGATGGCGCAAGCCAGCGTCGACGATGACCCCAAAAATAAGTTGGAGAGTGAGAACGTGGTGTTTATGTCGCGCTATGGATGGTGTGAGCATCAGCTGCAGCAGCGCGTCATGGGCAGGCAGAGCAGCCATGTGAAAAGCTATCGCAACTTTACCGTGGACGAGGTGGCCGACGCTGCCCGTGGCGGAGCACCGCTGATATGCAACCCTAAGCAGGCAGAGCTGGAGAAGTTTCTCACTGAGACGTTGGGACTCGACGAACTGTTAGTGCTGGTCATTTGCCATAACCTGTGGTTCTATCAGCAGCATTTGGGCGACCCTGACTATTCCGTTGACAAGACCCCCGAGGCCTTCTTTGAGGAGGCAGTGCTGAACAACTGTAGTAAGCACCTGACGCAGGCGCAGCACGACGAAGGCATGCAACTGATGTACGACTATCTCGACCACATGCCTCAATGGTCGTTGAAGGGCTTCAGCAGAGTAGAGAAACCAAAAGAACCCACCAAGTAAGCCATGGCAAAGAAAGACGGGGAGCTGACCCCGATGATGAAGCAGTTCTTCGACCTGAAGGCGA
>CAMNJY010000183.1 GCA_946541745.1 uncultured Prevotellaceae bacterium | reverse complement strand
CCGCCGCTGAGCATGCAGAAACCCTGCTCGGTGAGGCGCTTGCAGAGGAACGTCACCTGGCGGAACATAGGGTCGGTGCGCAGCAGGGCGTGGCCGCCCATAAGGCCGACGACCTTCAGGTAGTCATGCTGCTGCAGAAACTCGCTCAGGGCGACATAGATGCCGTGGTCGTGCAGTGTGCGCGCCATTGACTCGCTGATGTCGCTGGTCTGCTTGCCCTTCTGCAGGAAGTGGCGGTAGACGCGCGTGTCGAAGCACTCGCCGAACGACTCGGGCACGTCGGGACGGTAGCCGGCATAGAGTTCGGCAGCGGTGTACAGGCTGTTGCGGCTCACGTCGAAGGGCACGGCCCTGAGGTAGTCCACGACGGCCTCGATGCTGGAGAGGTTGGTGTTGGTAATCATAGGCTTCGGTGAGTGGTGTTCAGATGAGTCCGCTGGACTCTATCCAGAGTTGGAAGAAGTGGTCGTAGACGAAGTATTCGCCATCGTCCTGCGTAATGAAGTCCTTCTCAAGAAGTCCCTTGACGGCCGAGACGACGCTGCTGGCCGAGGGCAGCCGATACTTGTGGATGAACTTGCTGCCGGAAATGTTCCTGACACGTCGCTCGGCAGCAATGGCCAGGAAGACGTTGCGCTGCTTTTCGGGCATCTGCCGCAGCAGGGTGGCGTATGCCTCCGACGACATCTGCAGGTAAGCATCGATGGCCGGACCGATCATGTCTGGCGTGCACAGCCCGCCACGGGGCGTCTGCATGTACAGCAGGTTCATGATGCGCTGGACGTTGGCCGTCACGCCATGGAAACGGTTGTAGACCTCGTCTACCACCTGACGGGTAATGCGACGGTCGCCGCCACGTGCAAACAGCGGCTCGGCAAAGGTCCAGTAGCGCTCTATCGGTATGGGGTGCAGGCTCATGGGTATGACCGACTGGTAGAACGGGCGCGCGGGCGAGAGGAACATCTCGCTCATCAGGTGGCGCTGCGAGCCGGAGAACACGAAGCTGGCATTGGGACACTGCTGTATCTGGGTGCGCAGGGCGGCCTCGACGTTCTTGTCGTCGTTGTAATAAGTGATCTGCTGGAACTCGTCGATGGCCACCAGGCAGTGCCTGTCGGCCGTGCGCAGATAGCCGAAAATCTCGTCGAGCGTGGTCTGCGGAGGGGTCATCGCCCCCACGCCGAGTCCCCAGACAGGGTTGCCGTTGATGTCGAACGAGATGTCGGAGCGGACAGACGCCAGCACGCCGAGGAACCCTTCCCACACGCGGCGCCCCAGTGGCTTCAGTGTCTCCAGGATGGACTTGCCGAAGACATAGACAAAGTCGCGGAAGGAGTTGGTGGCGTAGATGTCGACGACGAACGTGTAGTAGTGATCGCTGACGGCGGGCTGCTGGAAGCAATGCCTGATGAGGTCGGTCTTGCCCAGACGGCGGGGCGACATCAGCGCCATGTTGTTGCCGTTGACAAGGAGATTGGTCAGCGTCTTGGTCTCCTCAACGCGGTCGCAGAAGTATTCCGGCCCGGCATAGCCGTTGGTCACGAAGGGGTTCTCTGTCATGTTGTACCTGTCTTTTTGACCGCAAAGATAAAGCTTTTTTTTGAATTACCAAAAAATAATAATCAAAAAGTGACAAAAAAGCGCAGACGTGGCCCCCACCCAACTTTGCCCTTACCACAGATAGTCCTCCACCTCGCCGTCGAACTGCAGGGGGCCCTGCCAGCCCTCTTCGCGGCACACGCGGGTGATGAGGCTGAGTACGTCGGGGGTGATGGGGCGGTCGCCGCGGTGGTATTTATAATAGGTGGTGCGGCAGTTGGCGGCAATGAGGCGCCGCTTGATGGCCCGCTCTATGCGGCCAGGCATGTCGTAGTAGAAATGCTGCATCATGCCGACGGGCATCAGCAGCGGCTGGTTGTCGCGAAACAGGTGGCAGGTGCCGTCGGCACCGTGCTCGTAACGCGGGTTGACGGCGGTGACGATGCGCTGCGTGGGGGCGGCGTACTGCCCCACCTCGTAGCGCAGGCATTGCCCGCAGCGGGGGCAGTGGCTGTTGTAGCAGCAGAGATAGCTCTCTGCCTTCTGCTGAAAAAGTTTTACTTTATCCTCCATGACATTCTTTGTTGATGCGTTGAACCCAGTGACTGTCACTCACACGGCCAATGTCAGTGAATGACATTTTCACGATGCAAAGGTAAGTATTATTTTTTATTTCTCCAAAAAATTTTCGTGAAAAGTAACTACACTTCTACACTTTTGTAGTTATTCCACTGTTAATCAATGTGTTAGACGGTGTAGTTTAACTACACTTGATTATTCATAACTACACTTTTTAGGGTAATTTGGCCTAATTTTGAGACCGTCTAAAAGCTATTACCTTGATAATCATGCTGTTTCGTTGACGTTTCAAAGCTGTGTACAATTTGTTTCCTCGTGGAAAACAAGTTGTACACCCCCATGAAACAAGGTGTTTTCAGATTTTAAACTTGTCATAAACAACTTTTTTCGACCTCGAAACGAGCCATTTCCCGCAGTGTAGTTATGAAGAAAGCAGTGTAGTTAAACTACACTCGTTAAACGCCTCTTGTTCAAGGACTTAGAGGCGAGAGTGTAGAAGTGTAGTTATTTTCGCGATTTTTTTCTGTGGAAAAGTTTTGCAGTCTCAAGGATTATTCGTATCTTTGCATGCAGAAAGGAAGAATACTAATCAAAAAATCAATACAAAACGAAGATGGAAAAGGTGACGTTAGTGAGACAGGGACGGCAGGGCAGCACCCTGCGCCCCATTGGCATTGAGGAGCTGGTTGAGGACATTCGCAGCCGCAAGTACCTGAAGGAAGTGAACACCCTGCGCGAGCTATACCCCCTGATGCAGCTGGACCGCATGGAGGACGGCAGCGTCGAGGGCGCCGACAATTTTACGCGCGCCGTGCCGCGCGTGTGCTTCGCCTCGCTGCTGAAGAACCAGAACAGGCAGCGCGTCAGCCTGGGCTACACCGGACTGGTGCTGCTCGAGGTGAACAACCTGCAGAGCTACGAGGAGGCCGCCGCCATCCGCCAGGGTGCCGCCAACATGCCCCAAACCGTCATGGCCTTCGTCGGCGCCAGCGGGCACAGCGTGAAAATCGTGTGCAAGGGACAGGCGCTGGAAAGTGAAAAAGGGGAAAAAATAAAAGAATTAAAAAATAAAGGGAACAAGGGTGATGACGGTCTGAAGACTGACGGCAATGCTGACCTCCTTCCTCCTTCCTCCTTCCTCCTTCCTCCAGAAAAGAACCTACAGTTCCACGTCACGCTCTACGAGAAGGCCCGCATGGCCTACAACGCGCAGCTGGGCGTGACGGTAGAAAAGCTGGAGCCCGGCCTGGAGCGCACGTGCTACGTCAGCGCCGACGACGGCGTGGTCTACAACCCGCTGGCCATTCCCTTCTACATCGACCTGACGGAGGAGCCCCGCAACGTGAAACCCTGGACGACGAAGGAGCCCGAGGAGCTGGCGCCGGGCCTGGACCGCTACATCTCGCTGCACCACATCTATGAGTTCAACCTGACGAAGGCCTACGACGACATGAGCACCGAGGGCATCGCCGTCGCCGACGACGTGGAGACCTACACCCACCTGCTCGCCGAGCGGCTGGCCGACTACTGCCAGCTGACGGGCGTGCCCATGAGCGTGGCCCTGCGGCTGACGTCGTTCCGCCGCCCCTTCCGCCTCTTCATGCCCATGGTGCGCAAGGTGTTCGAGAATGCCTACCGCATGGACAGCGAGCACAAGTACCACGAGCGCAAGAACACGCCGCGACCGCTGAAGACCGTGCCGCCGGAGACGCTGATGACGATGAAGATGGACCTCTTTTTGCGCGACAACTACGAGCTGCGCATGAACGTCATGCGCGGCGTGGCCGAGTACCGGCGGCGCAGCGGACTGGGCTTCGAGTTCCAGGACCTGACCGAGCAGGCGCGCAACAGCATCACCCTGCGCGCACTGGAGCAGGGCATCAAGTGCTGGGACAAGGACATACGCCGCTACGTCAACTCCAGCGACATTGAGCCCTACGACCCCATCAGCGACTTCCTTGAGCACCTGCCCCGCTGGGACGGCCGAGACCGCGTGGAGCCACTGGCCCGCCGCCTGAAGACCGACTACGAGGAGTGGCCCCACATGTTCCACATCTGGATGCGCTCCATGGTGGCCATGTGGCTGGGCAAGGGACAGCTCACGGGCAACGCCCTCGTGCCGCTGCTCATCGGCCGGCAGGGCTGCGGCAAGTCCAGCTTCTGCCGCATACTGCTGCCCCGCGACCAGCGCGACTACTACAACGACCGCATCTCGTTCCGCAACGAGCAGGACCTGAACCTGGGCCTCACGTCGTTCGCACTGATCAACCTGGACGAGTTCGACAAGATCTCCGAGCGACAGCAGGTGGTGCTGAAGTACCTCCTCTCGACCAGCGACCTGAAGTACCGCCCACCCTACGGCAAGGCCTACGAGCAGCACCGCCGCTACGCCTCGTTCATAGCCACCACCAACGAGCCCACGCCGCTGACCGACCCCACCGGCTCGCGCCGCTTCGTCTGCGTCAACGTCGAGGGTGCCATCGACTTCCGCACACCCGTGGAGTACGCCCAGCTATACGCCCAGCTGAAGCAGGAGATTCGCGACGGCGAGCGCTACTGGCTCACGCCCGACGAGGAGCAGGCCCTGCAGCGCCACAACCGCCAGTACCAGCAGCTCAACGGCTTGGGCGAGATGTTCCTCTCGCTCTTCCGCCGTCCCGAGCCCGACGAGCAGGGCCAGTGGCTCTCGCTGAAGGACATCTCCGCCCGCCTGAAGCAGGTCTACCGCAGCGGCTACACCGAGTCGCCCGGCACGCTGCGCCGCCTCGGCGCCTTCATGAACCGCGCCGAGTACCGCTTCGACAGCCGCCGCCACAACACCGGCATGGAGTACT
>CAMNJY010000182.1 GCA_946541745.1 uncultured Prevotellaceae bacterium | reverse complement strand
CCCTACGTCCCGAACGTAGTGCGCTACCAACTGCGCTACATCCCGAATGCTTTTAGAAAGCGGGTGCAAAGGTACACTATTTTTTTGAAATACACGCACTTTTTCTTAGAAAAATTTGCCTTAAAGCCAAAAAAGACGTAACTTTGCAGACAACAAGTCAAGAAAATGAAACTGAAATTGCTATTTACCCTGCTGACCCTGATAGCGCTGCCCGTCAGTGCCAAGGGGTCTGACAACGTGATTTGTGTGAAGGCGGGCGACACCGGGAGCCTGCTCAGTGCCATAGAACAGGCCAACCGCCAGAATGCCGACACGCTCTGTGAGCGGCTCTTCATCCTGATTCCCGACGGTACCTATGACCTGGGCGAGCTGACGCTGACGGCCATCACCGGCCACAACATCAGCCTGGTGGGGCAGAGCATGGAGGGCACCGTCATTGTCAATGCGCCGAAGGCCGAGAACGAGGGCATCGGCAAGACGGCCACGCTGCTGAACCGCGGCTACGACACCTATGTGCAGGACCTGACGCTGCGCAACGCGCTCGACTACTATAACGCCGGTGCGGCCGGACGGGCCGTCTGCTGGCAGGACAAGGGCAGCCGCACCATCATGAAGCGGGTCAGGATGCTGTCGTACCAGGACACCTACTACAGCGACAACGAGACGTGCCAGCACTACTTCGAGGAGGCCGAGATTCACGGCACCATCGACTTCATCTGCGGGGCGGGCGACGTCTACTTCAACCGCTGCCTGCTGGTCACCGAGAAGCGCAACCCCGACGGCAGCGGGCGCAACGTCATTGCCGCGCCGCGCACCTCGGTCACGCCGTGGGGGTACGTGTTCGACCACTGCACCGTGCGCAACATCGTGTCGCCGTTCCACTACGCCCGCGGGTGGCATACCCATCCCCGCTGCGCCTGGCTGTACACCTGCCTGGAGTCGCCAGAGAAGCTGGAGCGCGACCGCTTCGACCCGCGAGGCATGAGGACGGTGAACAGCGACTTTCTGGAATATCACACCACGGATGCCGACGGTCGCATCGTCTCGCCGTCGTCGAATGTGATTACCTTCACGCTGAAAGACGAGCGGCGCACGCTGGAGACCATCATGCAGGCGGAGGCCGCCAGGCGGTTTATAGTGAAAAACGTCTTCCCCGGCTGGCGGCCGGAGAAGACGCTGAAAAAACTCTCTAAGCAGGCGTCAAGGCTGCAGACGGCCTACTTGCGGTAGGTCTTGCAGAACTGCTTGTAGTCATCGCAACGCGATACGTACTGACTGGTGCGTGTCGCGTTCTGCTTTTCATAGTCGGCCAGCGCGGCGAAAGCCCTGTAGTTGGCCGACTGGCGGTTGACACGCCGCACCATGTCGGCCGTCTTATCGTCCCATTCCGTGCTGTACCACGCCTTGTCGTAGAGCCCGCTGTAAGCCATGGCAAAGAGGGCGCGCTCCTTCAGCACGATGTCGGTCGACAGGCAGGCCTTTTCGAGCAGGCTGAGTGCCTTGCGGGCCAGGTTGGTCTCGTTGGAGCGCACCTCGTCGGAGCAGCTCTTGACGTCGCGCATGATGAACCAGCAGTCGCCGGTGAAGTGGGCCTGGGCGTAGCGCACGGCCAGCTCGTAGCAGTGCCGCTGGCGGGCGCCGCCGGTCAGTAGCTGCAGTTCGGCCTCGGTCTGGAGCATGTCGCGGGCGAAGTCCAGCTTGGGGTTCGACTTCAGCTGCCACTTGTGGTCGCCATAGACCGCGTCGTTGCTCAGCCACTGCCGCTTCACCCACGGCTCGACGGTCCACTTGCGGTTGGCGGCGTATGGCGCATAGCTCTTCTGGCTATAGTAGGCTGCGGGCACCTTCTGCAGCCAGCTGGCAGCCTCCTGCCACCGGCACTGGCGCAGGTACTTGGTGCCCACCAGGTCGTTCATGGCGTCGGTGGCGAACTTCTGGCGAGGCTTCAGAAACTTCTCAAGGCTGCTCTTTGCCGGCTTCCTGACATAGTCTATATACTGCAGGAGGCGGTCTGTCCGCATGGTGTCTACGTAGTAGTCATAGTCGAAGCTGCACAGGGCTTTCAGCAGGGCCAGGCAGGTGATGGGCTGCCGCTCGTACTTCTTTGCCAGCACCTGGTGTATCAGTCTGTCGCGGGCTCCGTCGAAGAAGGGGTCCGTGGGGCCGTCATGGTAGCCGCCGTCGCCGCACTTGCCGTCGAGCCATGTCAGCTCGTCGGCCAGGTAGTTGTCGAAGCTGGCGCTGAGCGGAGCCTGGGTCGCCGTCATGTAGAGCATCAGCACCCGCGTGTTGTCTTTCATGCGCTCGGTACCCTCCATCTTCGACGCTGCCAGGATGTCGCTGACGCCCTGCTTCCTGTTGCCGTAGAGAAACTCTATCCACGCCTTGGCATTCTGCCACAGGGCCGGGGTCCTGGTCTTGCCTTCGCTCACCACGCGGGCGGCCAGCCGGCACATCTGCGTGGCCTCGGCCTTGGTGATGTTGCGTATGAAGAGCTTGCCGCCGAAGGCCTCGCTGTCGTTCTGCGCGTCGATGGCCTCCTGGGTGTTGTTGACGAAGTCTTTCAGCAGGAAGGGCAGCACGGGCGAGTTGGCGTCGCGGCTGTACTCCTGGGCGATGGCGGCACAGGAGCGCCGCTGGTAATACACCGTCATCAGGCTCTCCCAGTCGCCCTGCTCCGCAAACAGCCTGACGGCCTCTTCCTCGCGGTTGGTCTTACAGAGAGCGCCGGCGTAGATGTTTTTCATCATGTCCTTGTAGACCGACTCTATGAGCTGGCTGCCCGTCTGCTGCCAGAACAGTATGTTCTCGGCATGCCGGCCGAGCATCATGTTGCAGCGCATGAGCAGCAGGGCGTGCTGCGAGCGCAGCCGTGTCTTCAGTTTGCCCTCAGCGTAGCTGCCTATCGCCTGCAGGGTCTGCTGGCGGGCGGCCAGCTGCTGCCTGGTGGGGTATTCCCATCGCTCGCTGCGCTTCTGGTCGGCACACTCCAAGTATTTCTGCAGCTGGGTGACGTAGCTCGCCATGAGATCGTCGCCCTTCTTGCGGGCGTGCTTTATGACCTCGTCGGCATCGAAATAGTAGTATTCGCTGTTCTTCCCGAGGTAGGCTTGCCAGTTGTCGCGCGTCAGCTTGTCAACGCGCTCGCTGAAGGCTATGGGGTTGTAAGGGCTGAAGAGGTAGTTGTTGTGGGTGTCGTTCCACATACAGGCCATAGACGGCACGGCAAGAGCCGCCAGCAGGCTAATGACGATAAATCGCTTCATAGGTTTGGGTTTCATATCTGTTGATGTTTTCTTTGTCCAAGTGGTAGGTTACTACGAGCTGGCGCAGCTGCTGACGTTCGTGCTCTACGGCGCGCTTGACGCTGAGAATCTCGTCGGCGTCGACCGTGTGCTCCACGCGGACGCCGTGAATGTGGCGCACCCACTGATAGACGGGGTAGGCCGCGCCCAGGGGCAGGCTGTAGCCGTCGAGATAGCGCAGGTAGGGGGCCACGTCGCGCCTGTCGAGCACGGGGTTCCTGCCTTCTTCGAGCAGGCGCCCGTCGGCCGCGTGGCGATCGGCGAAGCGCCGGGGGTCGCCCGTGTTGTAGAGCATCAGCACCCCGTAGTCCACCGGCGGCGCGGGCATGGCCAGCTGGTGGAGCCGTATCGTCGCCGACAGTTGGCTGCCGGCCGCCGACAGCAGTCCGCGCAGCTCGCTGAGGAAGTGGTAGAAGGGCTGCCGGCTGCGGGCGGTGTAGTCGCAGTCTATCTGGACCTCGCGGGCGGGGGCCAGGCCGTTGGTCTCGTTCATCTGCCTGATGCGCTCCGCCAGTCGACGGGCCAGGCTGTCGTGGCGCTGGTGCATGCAGTCCTCAGTGATGAAGACCGTGGGCACCAGCTCTATGCCTGCCGGCAGCGTGTCGCTGAAGGTGATGGTGGCGTTGGGCATAGGACCGTCGGGGGTCATCACCACGTCGAAGTAGCGGCAATACACCTTATTTATATGGTGGTGCTTCAGGAAGGCCCGCTCCGTGGAGTCGAGCCTGAGGTCCGTGCGCCAGTAGTACACGGCATTGGTGTCGGCCAGGTCCTGCCCGCCGTCTTTCTGTTGGCAGGCCACCACCGCCAGCAGTGCCAAAGCTATGAGCAGCCTCCTCATCTACAGCAGTTCGGGCAGTTGGTAGAGACGGGTGCTGTTGCTGCCTTTTATGAGGATGGTCATGCCCTCGGGGCAGTGGTCGGCGATGGCCTCCTTCACTTGCTCCACGTCGGCAAACTTGCGGTAGGGGCAGTCGATAGCCTGGAACTCGCTGCCCACGAGCCACACCTCGTCAAGTCCGATTTCTGTGATGAAATCGACGATTTTCTGATGCTCCTTGCGGCTCGACTTGCCCAGCTCGCCCATCATGCCGAGGATGGCCATCTTGGGCTTTGCCTCCATCAGTCGGAAGTTTTCGAGGGCCGCTCTCATGCTGCTGGGGTTGGCGTTGTAGGCGTCGACTACCAGCCTGTTGCGGGCCGTTACCGTCAGCTGCGAGCGATTGTTCGACGGCTTGTAGGCCTCCAGGGCCTGGTTGATGTCTTCCGGCTCCACGCCGAAGTTCAGCCCGACGGCGATAGCCGCCATCATGTTGTCGATGTTGTAGGCGCCGATGAGTTGTGTCTGCACCTCATACCATTGTGCCTCCTGGTGCTTGTCCTCAAGGTTGGAGTCAGACTCGCGCCAGCGGAACTTCAGGAATGGCGCACACGACACAACCTCGCCGCAGGTGCAGTCGCCGGCGTTGGCGGGGTTCGAGCTGTAGGGTGCCACCCACACCGTGTCGGGCAGTATGTCCATGAGCCGCTCGTTGTCGGCATTGAGGAATACCAGGCTCTCGCCCCGGCGGCCCAGGTAGTCGTAGAGCTCGCCCTTGGTCTTCACCACGTTTTTGAACGAGCCGAAGCCCTCAAGGTGGGCGCGGCCCACATTGGTGATGAGGCCGCAGGTGGGTTCGGCCGTCTCGGCCAGCGTCTTGATGTC
>CAMNJY010000181.1 GCA_946541745.1 uncultured Prevotellaceae bacterium | reverse complement strand
CCTGCCAATCACAATGCAAGCACTGCAATATCTGGCAGAAAAAAGTGGAACATCTGTCGCTCGATGACATCCGTCGAATGATGCAAAGCAAGTGCGTCACCCAACGGACCACCGTCGGACTGGAGGGTGGAGAGTTCATCCTTCATCCACAGGCCGAGGAAATCATGGCGTGGTTCCATGAGCATCACCCGAACTACACGCTGCTTTCCAATTGTCTCGCGCCCCGTCGTGTCATAAATGCCGTCCGCCGCTATCAGCCCCGGCACCTGTACGTCTCTCTCGACGGTGGCCGCGAGACTTACCAACGAATGCGAGGGCGCGACGGCTATGACCGGGTGATTCAGGTGGTGGAGGCATTGAAGGACGAGGTGCCACTGTCGCTGATGTTCTGCCTCTCGCCGTGGAACAGTTTCGATGATATGGCCTTCGTCATTGACATTGCCAAACATTACGGCGTGGACGTGCGCATCGGCATCTACGGAACGATGGCCTTCTTCGACACGACGAGCAAACTGCTGACTGCTTCGGACTTTATCGGTCAGATTCCCAAGAGCATCCTCGACACGCAGGAGAACTTTGACTTTGTGGCACTCTACGACCAGTGGCGCAACGGGCATTTACGTTTGCGCTGCCAAAGCATTATGAGTAGTCTTGTCATACACAGTAACGGTGATGTACCACTCTGCCAGAATCTCGATGTCACTCTTGGCAACATCCATCGCCAGTCGCTCGACGAGATTTTCAACGGCGCAACATCCAGCCAGACGCAGTGCCATTATTCCAAGAACTGCAACGGCTGCTGGATCAACTTCCACCGCAAATATGACATCATTCTCATGCGAAACTTTGAGCGCCTTCTGCCTAAGCGGCTCATTGAGAAAATCTACGGCCCATATCAGTGGGCAGAAAACGCGCGCACAACTTATCACCAATATTTCAAAAATTTATGATACAGCAATTAATAGACCGCTACAAGCGCCTCCGCACCGAGCGCTTCCTTGCCCAAACGTACCAATATTCTTATGCCTTCGTCGGCATGGGCCAACACTCGCTCACCAATCTTTACCCTGCAATTCACTATCTCGGCGTGCCGCTGAAATACATCTGCGTCACGTCGGAACGGAAAGCCCGACTGATAGAACGGAAGTTTCCATATATGAAAGCAACGACCTCGCTTGACGCAACATTGAAAGATGATGAAGTAAAAGGCATTTTTGTTTCTGCTTCACCCTCTGCTCACTTCTCTATCGCCTCGCAAGTCCTGAAAAGCGGAAAGTCATTGTTCATTGAGAAACCACCCTGCCAGTCACTACAGGAACTTGATGCACTTATAGACCAGCAGCGACTTTATGGCTCGCCTGTCGTTATGACTGGCCTACAAAAACGCTATGCCCCTGCCGTGCAAATCCTTCAAAAGCGTCTGCTCAAAGAGCACCTTATCAGTTATGATCTTCATTACTTAACGGGGGCATATCCAGAGGGCAATTCCTTGCTCGACCTTTACATCCACCCCCTCGACCTGGTTACACATCTTTTTGGAAGGGCCGAAATCATAGCCTGCCAGCAAATGGCGCCCGCGTCCTACATCGTCATGCTTCGTCATCCCCACATCGTCGGCACCCTGGAGCTGTCAGACTCCTATACTTGGACATCGGCCGAGGAGTCGCTCAAAGTCTGTACGGCAAAGGGTATATACCGCCTCTCGCAGACGGAACTGCTGACCTTCGAGCCAAAGCACTCCTCCATCCTCGGTATGCCATACGAGAAAGTCCGAAAGCATAACAAAACCGTAGAGCACCTTTATAGCCGTAACGCCTTTACGCCCACGCTTCCTAACAGTCAGGTCTATTCGCAGGGATACTACAGCGAGATACGCTCCTTCACGGCGTCTGTTGAGCACGGTCGTTCAAACGTCATTACTGACATTACAACCATCAAACCGGCTTACGAGGTCATGACGGGAATAAATAGCTTTTGTTCAACCTCCCGTTGACGCGCGCTCCCCCTCGCTGCTGTCGGTCTATTTGCGCTGCTGCGTGCGCTGCCGCTGCATCTGCTCGGCCTGCCTCTGCATGGCCTCGAGGCGGGCGGCGAGGCCGCCCTGCTTGCGGGGGTTGGCCTTGTTGTCGCGGTAGCGGGCCTCGAGTATGGCCAGCAGCTTGGCGTCGTCGGTGGTCTTGCGCAGGGTCCACATGATGGCGGCCGAGAAGAAGAGCGAGATGAAGTAGTAGAAGTTGAGGCCCGAGGAGTAGTCGTTGAACATGAAGAAGAACATGAGGGGCATGAGGTACATCATCCACTGCATCATCCGCATCTGCTCGGCCTGGGCGCCCACCATCTGGTCTCGCTGCTGGCGCATGGTCATGTAGCTGTAGAGGATGTTGGCGCCGCAGAAGAGGATGCAGGTCAGCGAGAGGTGGTCGCCGATGCCCCAGATGCTGGTCTGCCACTCCACGATGGGGTCGTAGGTGGACAGGTCGTCCATCCAGAGGAACGACTGGCGGCGCAGCTGTATGGCGTTGGGCACGAAGAAGAACATGGCTATCCAGATGGGCATCTGCACCAGCATGGGCAGACAGCCGCCCAGCGGCGACACGCCGTACTGGGAGTACAGCTGCATCATGGCCTGCTGCTTGCGCATCTGGTCCTCGGGCTTGTCGTACTGGCGTGTGGCCTCGTCGAGCTTGGGCTTGAGCACGCGCATCTTGGCGCTCGACATGTAGCTCTTCTTGACCATGGGGAAGGTGATGGCCTTCAGCAACAGGGTGATGAGGATGAGCACCACGCCCATGGGGAAGCCCCAGGAGGTGAGCCAGTCGAAGACGTAGATGGTAAACCAGCGGTTGATCCAGCGCACGAGCCACCAGCCCAGGTTGACGAGCTGCTCCAGGTCGAGGTCCTTGCCCGTCAGGCTCTGCTGCTCCACCTGCTTGATGAGGCGGAAGTCGTTGGGGCCTATGTACATCTCGAAGGCTGTGGGCTGCCGGCCCGTGGGGTCGAAGCGGGTCTTGAGCCTGGCGCCCATCTGCTTCAGATAGCCTGAGCCTTTCTGCTGGGGTATGCTGGTGAGCAGGCCGCGGGCGGCGAAGTCGTCCTTGGCGATGAGGGCTGCCGAGAAGAACTGGTTTTTGAAGGCCACCCAGTCGAGCCTCTCCTCCATGGGCTCGTCGACGGTCTCCGAGGCCTCGCTCAGCTCGCCGGTGCCGCCGCCGGCCTCCTTGTAGGTCACGGTGGTGTAGCGGTTCTCAAAGGTGAACCCCCGCTCCTGCTGGCGCACCAGGTCGGTCCACTCTATGTCGACCTCCTTGTAGTCGGGGGCGAAGACGGCGCTCAGGCCCCGGGCCTGGAGGGTGAAGTGGAGCAGGTAGTCGCGCCCCAGGCGGTAGTCTATGACGATGCTGCCGCCACCCCGGGCCGGGGCGGTCATGGTGACGGTGGTGTCGGAAAGGTTGGTGGGGGTGAAGTAGAGGTCCTGGGTGGCGATGTTGACGTGCTTGCCGGCCAGCATGAAGTTCATGCGCTGCGTCTGCCGGTCGAAGAGGGTGACGTGGCTGTTGCCGTCCTTGTCCTGAAAGCCGCGGATGACGGCCTTGGCCGGCGTGCCGCCCTTGGTGTCGAGGGTGAGCTCCACACGGCCGTTGCTGAGCACCACCTGGCGGCGCTCGCCGCTGAGGGCCTGGTGGAAGAGTGCCGACGTGTCGGCCCTGGCGGCCTCGGCGGCCTCAGCCTGGCGGGCGGCGGCCGCGGCCTGCCGGCGGGCGGCCTGCTGGCTGGCCACGGCGGCGAGGCTGTCCTCCTGGCGACGGGCCTCCATCTGCTCGGCCGAGGGCTGGTTCCACCAGCTGAAACCAATGAGTACGATGGCTATTAATACGAATCCGATAACGGTGTCTCTGTTCATTTTATTCGGTTTTAATTTGGTGTACTTTAGAAATCAAGGTGCAAAATTACTAAATTATTATGAATTATGCGTTATAAATTATAAATATTTCGTATCTTTGCACAGAAATTATGCGCAAACTATCATTTATCATCGCGGCAGGCATGGCGCTCAGCGCCGGCGCCGCACAAAGAAACGACTCGGTGAACGGCGGTTTGTACCGCCTGCTGGCACCGCTGACGTTCTACCACAACGTATCGGGGAGCATGCTCGCCCTCGACAGTAACAACAACGACATGGACGAGGCCGTCGACCAGGCGCTGATGGCGGTCTACCTGAACCGTCCGGACCTGGTGGAGGCCACCGAGACCGAGCTCGACGAGAGCGGCTCGCTGCGCGAGGACATCGACACGCCCATAGAGCAGCGCGTGGAGCTGGTGGAGCACGCCGCCCCCATGCCCGAGGCGCCGCAGGCGGCCCCGGCCGAGGTGGAGGTGACCAAGCCCAAGTTCTGGACGCACAAGGGCGACGGCTACCTGCAGTTCATGCAGAACTACGTCAGCGGCAACTGGTACAAGGGCGGCGAGTCGAGCTACTCGGCGCTGGGAAGCCTCACCCTGGAGGCCAACTACGACAACAAGGGCAAGTGGAAGTGGGACAACAAGCTGGAGGCGAAGCTGGGGTTCCTGACGGCACGCTCTGACTCGCTGCACAAGTGGAAGTCGAACGAGGACCTGCTGCGTCTGACGTCGAAGGTGGGACTGCAGGCCACCAAGCGCTGGTACTACACGCTGCAGCTCATGGCCTGGACGCAGTTTGCACGCGGCCTGAAGTCGAACGACCACCGCACGTACTCTGACTTCTTCTCGCCGTTCAACCTCAACGCCGGTCTCGGTATGGACTACAAGGTGGAGGCCCTCGACAAGAAGCTGACGGGCACGGTCAACCTGTCGCCCATAGCCCTGAACTACCGCTACGTGGACCGCACGCTGTTTCCCGACCAGAACGCGCCGGAGCCGACGAGCTACAGCTGGTTCCCCGCGCGCCACGGCGTAGACCAGGACAAGCACCACCTGCTGGACCCGGGCTCGCAGGTGACGGCCGACCTGACGTGGAAGCTCTCGGAGACCGTCACGTGGAAGAGCCG
>CAMNJY010000180.1 GCA_946541745.1 uncultured Prevotellaceae bacterium | reverse complement strand
CTACTGGCGCGCCATCAAGGACGAGCGGTGGCTCTGGTGCAAGTGCATCTGGCAACTGAGCGACACGCAGACCAGCATACGCCACGAGGGCGACCGCGACGGCATGAACGACAAGGGCATGGTGACCTACGACCGCCAGACGTGTAAGGACATCTACTATTTCTACAAGGCGCAGTGGAACCCCGAGCCCATGGTCTACATCACCGGCCGGCGCTTCGCCACACGCCGCCACGCGCTGACCGACGTGAAGGCCTACACCAACCAGCTGGAGGCTACGCTCTATGTGAACGGCCGCAAGATCGGCAAGGCCAAGGCCGACGACATCGGGCGGCTGCAATGGCAGGGTATCACCCTCAACGAGGGCGAGAACAAGATAGAGGTACGCTCGGGCACGCTCAGCGACACCTGCAGCTGGATTCTGAAAAACTAACTACTTAAAAGCAATGAGAAGTCTGTTATTAACCCTGTTACTGTTGCTCCCGCTACATGCCGAGGCGCAGCTGATGAAGGCCGGTCCGGAGTACATGCCGGCAGAGATGGAACCTGTCACGGCACCGTTCGACGTGAGCGGCATCAGCCGGCCGGTGTTCGCCGACAGGACACGGACGGTGAAGATGAACAAACGGGGACTTTCCACTCTCCAGATACAGACGGCCATCGACCGCCTAAGTCGGCAAGGCGGCGGCACGCTCATCATCCCCGACGGCCAGTGGACCAGCGGACGCATTGAGCTGAAGTCGGGCGTATGCCTGCATCTGAGCGACGGGGCCGTGCTGAGCTTCAGCGGCTACATTAAAGACTATCAGCCCGCCGTGCCAACCCGCAACGAGGGCTACGACGTGATGTCGCTCGGTGCCATGGTCTATGCCAACGGGGCCGAGAACATAGGGCTGACAGGACAGGGACACATCGTATGTCCCCCGACCGACTGCGAGATATACCAGGAGAACCGGAAATACCTGGTGGTGGAGCAGTGCGTCGACATTACGAAGCCCCTTGCCGAGCGGCTGTGCGACGGCCAGCAGGGCCGCCCCGTGCTGCTGCCCATGACCGTGGCGCCCGTGCACTGCAAGAATGTGCTGATAGAGGGCATCACCATCGACCAGGGACTCTTCTGGAACATCGTGCCGCAGTATTGCGACAACGTCATCATCCGCGGCGTGACTGTCAACAGCGCCGGACACGGCCGCACCGACGGCATCGACATCGAGTCGACCACCAACTCGCTCATAGAGTACTGCCGCCTCGACTGCGGCGACGACTGCTACACCATCAAGTCGGGACGCGGCGAGGACGGCGTGCGCACGGCGCGCCCCTCCGTGGGCTGCGTCATACGCCATAGCGTGGCACTGCGCGGCGGAGGCGGCCTGGTGCTTGGCTCTGAGACGGCCGCCTCCATGTGGAACATCTACATGCACGACTGCCGCTTCGAGGGTACCGAGCAGGGCATCCGCATAAAAACCCGACGGCCGCGTGGCGGCGGCGCCCACGACGTGTGGGTGGAGCGCGTGGCGGCGAAGGACATCAAGTGGAACGCACTGACCGTCGACATGCTCGGCTCGAAGAAGTGGGTGGGCGAGCTGGCCACCCGCTTCCCTGCCCGCCAGGTGGACGAGCTGACACCGGAGTTCCGGAACATATACATCAAGGACTTCACCGTCGACGGCTGCCAGCGGCTCATCGACGTGAAGGCCCTGCCCGAGCGACCGCTCGCCAACGTGCTCATCGAGAACTTCGAGGGCCGTGGCAAAGACTTCATGCGGCTGCAGGATGTGAGCGGCTTCGTCATGAAAGGTGGAAGAATCAATACGCCTGACCCCACGGCAGTGCTCGACGGCTGCCACGGCGTGGCGCTGGTGGACATGGACTACGGCGGCAAGCAGCTGAAGCAGAGCCTGAAGAATGCCACACTCTATCAACCCGAGCAGCGCGACAGGCTGTGGCAGGCCTTCCTCACGCCCCCCGACAGCATACGCGTGGGCTGCTACTACTACTGGGTGAACGAGCACGTCGACCCCGAGGGAGTCAGAAAAGACCTGGAGTGGATGAAGCAGAACGGCATCACGCTGGCCTTCCTGGCCACCGACATACGCAACCGCACGCGGTGGGAGCGCCCCTGGGAGGGCGAGACCTTCGGCAAGAACAAGTTCCAGAGCCGACGCTGGTGGACCAACCTGCGCATGGCCCTGAAGACGGCCGGCGAGCTCGGCATCGAGATGGGCCTCTTCAACTGCCCCGGCTGGAGCCAGTCGGGCGGACCGTGGATCAAGCCCGAGGAGGCCATGCGCAACTGGACGCCGCAGGGCATACAGATCTGCCAGACGAAGCAGGGTCACGACGTGACGTGCGGCCCCTGCAGCGACGAGGCCGAGGGCCTGGAGGTCGACAAGCTGTCACGACGCCACGTGGAGAAGCATTTCGAGGCCTTCATCGGCGACATCCTGCGCCGCATACCTGCCGAGGAGCGGCCCACGCTGACCACCGTCGTCATTGACAGCTGGGAGCGCGGCAAGCAGAACTACACGGACTCCATCTACTCGCTCTTTCAGCAACGCTTCGGCTATCCGCTCGACTACGAAGACGAGAGATGCCAGAAGGACCTGGACCGCCTCATCTCTGACCTCGTGGCTACGGAGTACATGGGTGCCCTGACGGAGAAAGCCCATGAGTACGGACTGCGCACGTGGTGCGAGCCTTACGCCCACAGCCCCTTCCCCGGCAACAGCATCACCTACGGCAGTCAGGCCGACGAGGTGGCAGCAGAATTTTGGGTGAACGACCGCAAGTTCCGCAAGAAGGAGGTCGACGCCGCCCTCGGTGCCGCCCGCAAGAGTGGCAAGAACCGTGTCTGGGCCGAGTCGTTCACCGACGGCGGCTGGGACAAGGTGGCGCAGGACGACTGGTCGTTTGAGAAGCTGAAGCCCCTGGCCGACCGCTACTTCCATGCCGGCGTCAACGCCACCATCCTGCACGTCATGATCTCGCAGCCCGGCGACGACCGTCAGCCTGCCGTGCGCCCCTGGTTCGGCACGTTCTTCGACCGCCGCAGCCAGCATGCTGCCGACCTGAAGCCCCTTGTCGGCTATCTGCGGCGCTGCAACTTCATGCTGCAGCTGGGCAAACCATACAACAATGCCCCCGACTGCCGCATCATGGACGACGGCACGCTGATACGCTTTACTGACGACTCTCTGTTCGAAGTCACCTTCCCCGACGGCAAACAGGAATTGTGGAATCCGCTCATTTTTTTGCGTTGACACAGAGAAAATGGCGTCAACATGCGCTCATTTGATTTTTTTTTAGTACTTTTGCAGCCGAATAACAATAACCAACGCTTTTATGTTAGTTCTTTTCAAGCTTCTTGGCTCGCTGGCCCTTCTGATGTTCGGCATGAAGTCCATGAGTGACTCACTGCAGAAGATGGCAGGCTCGCAGCTGCGCCATGTGCTGGGCGCTATGACCACCAATCGTTTTACGGGAATGCTCACGGGCACCCTGGTAACCGCCTCCGTACAGTCATCAACCGCCACAACGGTGATGACTGTGTCGTTTGTTAATGCCGGCTTGCTGACGCTGGCGCAGGCCATCTCGGTCATCATGGGTGCCAACATCGGCACCACGCTGACGGCATGGATCATGTCGGCGGGCATGTCGTTCGACATCACCATGGCGGTCTACCCCGCCTTCCTCATCGGTATCGTGCTCATCTACCAGAAGCGGTACCGCTACATCGGCGACTTCCTCTTCGGACTGTCGTTCCTGTTGCTGGGACTGGGCACGCTGAGGGCCACGGGCGCCGAGATGAACCTGGGCGAGAACCAGACGCTGCTCAACTTCTTCGCCTCGTTCGACCCCGACTCGTTCATCACCACGCTGGTGTTCCTGGTGCTGGGCGGCGTCATGACGTTCTGCGTGCAGTCGTCGGCAGCCGTCATGGCTATCACCATGATTCTGTGCTCCAGCGGCGCACTGCCCATCTACCAAGGCATCGCGCTCGTCATGGGCGAGAACATCGGCACCACGGTGACGTCGAACCTGGCAGCCCTGTCGGCCAACACGCAGGCCCGCCGCGCCGCCCTGGCCCACATGTTCTTCAACGTCTTCGGCGTCATCTGGATCCTGTTCATCTTCAAGCCCTTCATCGACATGGTCTGCGGCTGGGTAGGCTACGACGTGACGATGACGAAGGATGCCGTCAGCAGCACCGCGTTCCTGGCCAATGCCGCCAAGCTGAGCTTCGTGCTGGCGGCCTTCCACACGACGTTCAACGTGGCCAACACGTTCATCCTCATCTGGTTCATACCCCAGATAGAGCGCTTCGTGTGCTGGGTTATCAAGCCCAAGAAGGTCGACGAGGAAGAGGACTTCCGCCTGCACTTCATTACTGCCGGCTTCATGAAGACCCCCGAGCTCTCGGTGCTCGAGGCCCAGAAGGAGATCTCGTCGTTCTCCGAGCGCATGCAGCGCATGTTCGGCATGGTGGCCGAGCTGCTCGACTTCTCGTCAAGCATCGGCAAGCAGCACGGCGACAAGGAGATGGAGCAGTTCAACAAGCTCTTCTCGCGCATTGAGAAATATGAGAACATCTCGGACAACATGGAACTCGAGATTGCCAAGTACCTGGACCAGGTGAGCGATGCCCACCTCAGCGACGAGACGAAGGCCAAGATTCGCGCCATGCTGCGCGAGATCAGCGAGCTGGAGTCCATCGGCGACGCCTGCTACAACATGGCGCGCACCATCTCGCGCAAGTACAACGCCAAGGAGGACCACTTCACCGAGAACCTGTACAACCACCTGCACCAGATGATGGGCCTCACCGACCAGTCGCTCACGCAGATGAACCAGCTGATGAAGGGCCGCAAGGAGAGCTACGACGTCAACCGCACGTTCAACATCGAGAGCGAGATCAACAACTTCCGCAACCAGCTGAAGGCCCAGAACATCGTCGACATCAACAACCACGAGTACACCTACGCCGTGGGTACCATCTACATGGACCTCATCAACGAGTGCGAGAAGCTGGGCGACTACGT
>CAMNJY010000179.1 GCA_946541745.1 uncultured Prevotellaceae bacterium | reverse complement strand
GGCGACCACTGCACCTCGGTGCTGGCCGATGCCTACGTGAAGGGCATCCGCGGCTTCGATGCCCTGAAGGCCTACGAGGGCATGCGTAAAAACGCGATGGAATCGCCGAAAACCGACGAGGAGTACCGCAACGGCATGGGCCGACGGGCCCTGAAGAGCTACCTGCGCTATGGCTACATCCCCCTGGAGGACCCCGTCCGTGAGGCCTACCACCAGCAGGAGCAGACCTCGCGCACCCTGGAGTATGCCTACGACGACTTCTGTCTGGCACAGATGGCCAAGGCATTAGCGAAAGCCCACCCTACTGCCCCCGAGGGGGCTTCTGGGTCTTTTTCTTCTGACTACCGCCTCTTCATGGCCCGCTCTGCCAACTGGCGCAACGTCATCAACCCGCTGACGGGCTATGCCGACGGCCGCCACGCCGACGGCACATGGGAGCAGAACACCGACCTGGTGCACCGCAAGCCCTATATCACCGAGGGCGCTACCTGTCACTACACCTGGTACGTGCCCCACGACGTCCCCGGCCTCATTGACCGTCTGGGCGGTCAGGAGCGTTTCGTCAGCAAGCTCGACTCCATGTTCACCGAGGGCCGCTACTGGCACGGCAACGAGCCCTGCCACCAGGTGCCCTGGCTCTTTGCCCTGGCCGGCCATCCCGAAAAGACCCGCCACTGGGTGGCCCACATTCTGGCCACCGAATATAACGACACCCCCGGCGGCCTCTCGGGCAACGACGATGCCGGCCAGATGTCGGCCTGGCAGGTCTTTGCCATGCTGGGCTTCTATCCCGTCTGTCCCGCCACCCCCTTCTATGTCCTCGGCACCCCGGTCTTCAGCCGCGTCACCATCAACCAGCCCGGCGGCACCGCCTTCACCATCGAGGCGGCATCTGGGGCGCTCGCAGTGCCTCTGCTTAACGGCCGGCCGTTGACGCAGCCCTGCATCACTCACGACGACATCACCCGTGGTGGCCTCCTTTCCATACCTTAACTCCCCGTATATACGCTTACGCGTACTTTAATAAAACAAGAAAAAACAAGATAAAACAAAATAAAACAAGTAATGACCACGTTGTTTTTTCTTGTTTTATCTTGTTTTATCTTGTTTTTGCAGAGACGCGTAGCGTATTACCTCCTACCCACACCCCTCCTCCCTCCTCCTGCTATTTTCCCCGTCTGGTGTAATAAACCCCAGCTCTTCCCGTTATATTAAAAAAGGTACTACAACAAGACCATCATACTCCAACCAACCCCTAAAACAACAGGACGATGAAACAGCAAACCATTCTCCTCACAGTGGCCGCCATTGCCGCCACTGCCCTGACCGCCGGCTGCACCCCCAGCGCCAGCACAAAGACCAACCCCCTGACCGATGCCCTCGACGCCTCCGCCTGGAGCGCCTCGCAGTGGATATCCGTCGTCGACGCCCCCGTCGTGACGGGGCCCGTGAAAGATCTGGAGAATGCCCGCTCGGCCGATGGCGCCAGCTGGTTCGTCAGCACCGTGACCACCGAAAAGAAAGTCACGCGCGCCCGCTGGATGACCACCGCCCTCGGCGTCTACCAGCTCTTCGTCAACGGCACGCCCGTTGGCCGCGAGGTGCTCAAGCCCGGCTTCACCCACCCGCAGAAGACGCGCCGCTCTTTTACCTACGACATCACCCCCTACCTGCAGCCGGGCCCCGATGCCGCCAACCGCCTGGCCGTGCAGGTGACGCCCGGCTGGTGGGCCGACAAGATCATGACGCCCTGGGGCAATGAAGGCATGGTGGGCCACAAGTGCGCCTTCCGCGGCGTGCTCGAGCTGACCTACGCCGACGGCACCACCGCCCTCCTGGGCACCGACACCATCGGCTGGCGTGCGGCCATCGCCGGCCCCGTCACCCATGCCGGCATCTTCGACGGCGAGGAGTACGACGCCCGCCTCTCGCTCACCGACGACATGCTGCGCACGCCCGAGGTGAACACCGAGTTCCAGGGCGAGATACTGCCCAACGACGGTGCCGAGGTCTACCACCGCGACGACCTGGCACTCAGCCCCGTGCGGGCCTACACCTGGACCAACGTGGAGGGTGCCGTCGAGGGTGAGGCCTACGGCCACGTCGTCGTCGACCATGAGTTTGCCGCCGACGAGCAGCTCACGGTGGAGCCCGGCCAGACGCTCGTCGTAGACTTCGGCCAGAACTGTGCCGCCGTGCCCGAGTTCACCTTCCAGGCCGCCGAGGGCACCGTGCTCACCTGTCTGCCCGGCGAGCTGCTCAACGACGGCAACGGTGCCCGCTCGCGCAACATGGACGGCCCCGAGGGCTCCGTCCACCGCGACAACCTGCGCTCGGGCGCCCTCCACATGCGCATCGTGTACACCTTCGGCACCCCCAACCCCTCAACTGAAGTCTCTCAACCCTCAACCCTCAACTCTCAACCCGTCACCTACCGCCCCACGTGCTCGTTCTTCGGCTATCGCTTCCTCAGCATCACGGCCACGGACAAGGTGACCATCAGTCAGTTGAAGTCCATACCCGTCACCTCCATAGCACAGGAGATGGAGACCGGCACCATCGTCACCGGCAACGACCTGGTGAACCGCCTCATACAGAACACCCTGTGGGGCCAGCGCTCCAACTACCTCAGCGTGCCCACCGACTGCCCGCAGCGCAACGAGCGCCTGGGCTGGATGGCCGACACGCAGGTGTTCACCGAGACCGGCACCTTCTTTGCCAACACACGCCGGTTCTTCCATAAGTGGATGCGCGACGTGCGCGACTCGCAGACGCCCACCGGCGGATTCCCCGGCGTGGCACCCATAGGGCAGTATGGCGGCGAACCCATGCGACTGGGATGGGCCGACGCCGGTGTCATCGTCCCCTGGACCGTCTGGAAGCAGTTTGCCGACACGGCCATCGTCAACGAGAACTGGCAGGCCATGGAGCGCTTCATGGCCCACGTCAACGAGACGCGCTACGACCACCAGGCCCTCGTGGCCGAGAACGGCAACTACCAGTGGGCCGACTGGCTGAGCTACGAGCCGCTGGAGTCGTGCATGAACAAGGCCTTCGGCGACAACGGACCGCTGCCCGACGCCGTCAGCTACTGGAGCTACCTGGGGGCGTCGTACTGGCTCATCGACGCTCTGATGATGGCCGACATGGCGCGCGCCACCGGCCGCGACGCTGCCCGCTACGAGCAGATGGCCGCCGAGGCCCGCACGTACCTGCGTGAGACGTTCCTCAACGACGACGGCACCTTCCGCACCGCCGTCCTGAACACCATGCAGACGCCCGCCCTCTTCGCCCTGAAGAACAACCTGGTCGAGGGGCAGGCCCGCGACGCCATGCTGGCACGCCTGCGCCAGAACTTCATCGACCACGACAACTGCCTGCAGACGGGATTCCTCGGAACCTCCATCCTCATGCAGACGCTCACCGACAACGGCATGGCCGACGTGGCCTACGACCTGCTGCTGCAGCGCAAGAACCCCTCATGGATTTACTCCATTGACCAGGGTGCCACCACCATCTGGGAGCGGTGGAACAGCTACATGGCCGACCGCGGACTGGGACCCCAGGGCATGAACTCCTTCAACCACTATGCCTACGGCTGCGTGTGCCAGTGGCTATGGGAGTCGGCGGCAGGCATCTGTGCCGACACCGCGCAGCCGGGCTTCCGTCACATCGTCATGCGTCCCGTGCCCGACCGCCGCTTAGGCTCGCTGCAGGCCGAGTATCAGTCGGCGGCTGGCCTCATCCGCTCGGCATGGCACTATGGTGACCAGGCTGACGCCTCCCGCTGGACATGGACCTTCACCGTTCCCCAGGGCTGCACCGCCACCGTCTGTCTGCCCGACGGCTCCGCCCCCAAGGACTACGAGGGCGGCACCTACACCGTGACCTGTGACCTGTAACTTTTTTGGGGCTCTAGTAAAACTAGTCAATCTAGTCCAACTAGTCAATCTAGCCAATCTAGTCCAACTAGAGCCCCCCACTTAATAAATACTAAGTAATAATGAAACAACTAATCCTTCTCGCAGCGGCCGTGCTCATCACCCCGGCCGCACAAGCACAAGTCAGCAACCTGCCCACCATGGGCTGGAGCTCGTGGAACACCTTCGCGCTGAACATCAACGAGGCGCTCATCAAGCAGCAGGCCGACGCCATGGTCACTACCGGACTCGCCGACGCCGGCTACAAGTACGTCAACATCGACGACGGCTACTGGAACGGCCGAGGCCGTGACGGACGCCTCATCCTCAACACCGACCGCTTCCCCAGCGGCATGCGCCACCTCACCGACTACATCCACCAGAAGGGCCTCAAGGCCGGCATCTACAGCGACGCCGGCGACAACACCTGCGGCTCGGGCAACACCAACAGCTGGGGACTCAACGTGGGCTTCTACGACCATGAGGACGAGGACTGCCAGCTCTACTTCGCCGACTGGAACTTCGACTTCATCAAGGTGGACTACTGTGGCGCCAACCACCTCAGCCTCAACGAGCAGCTGCAGTACACCCGCATCGGCCAGGCCATACGCCGCCAGGCCGACGCACTGGGCAAGAAGATCACCTTCAACGTCTGCCGATGGGCCTATCCCGGCACATGGATCAGCGACGTGGCCGACTCATGGCGCACCACGGGCGACATCTGGTGCGGATGGCAGTCCGTCCGCGACATCATCCGCGAGAATCTCTACATCCAGGCCTACACCGGCGGCGGGCACTACAACGACATGGACATGCTCGAGATCGGACGCACGCTGAGCCACGACGAGGAGGTCACGCACATGGCCTACTGGTGCATTGCCTCGTCGCCGCTGCTCATAGGCTGCGACATGGCCAACATTCCCGATGCATCACTCGCGCTGCTCAAGAACCGCGACCTCATAGCCATGAACCAGGACCACCTGGGGCTGGGCGCTCCCGTGGTGCAGCGCTCGGGCGACATCTACGTCGTGGCCAAGGACATGGAGCAGCTGCACGGACCGAAGCGTGCCGTCGTCGTGATGAACCTGGGTGACTCGCGCCGTAGCTTCGGCCTCGACCTCGCGGCTCTCGAGTTTGCCGGCCCCGTCACCCTGCACGACTGCCT
>CAMNJY010000178.1 GCA_946541745.1 uncultured Prevotellaceae bacterium | reverse complement strand
TCCTTGTCATCGTACCAATAGAACAGCAGACCACTTTAAGCATACAATTCGGGGAACATCTTCTCGATCCACTCGTCAGGGGCGTCGCCGTCTTTGGCATCATCTTCAATCAACTGGTCGAAGTCGAGTTGTGAGTCATCATAGGGATAGGTTTTACCTATCATATAGCCTTCATCTTCAAGTTCTTTTGCCAGTTCCGGAAAACAATAATTCTGGGTCTGTTCTTTTGCCTTTTGGAACTTTTCTTCATTCATTACAGGTTCCTTTGCTTCCATTTGCCTACATTATAACTCGGCTGCAAAGGTAACGATTATTCTCCGAACGTCCAAACTTTTCGGAAGGAAATTTGGCGGTGTGGCGCCTTTTTCGTACCTTTGTGGCGTCATAAAGATTGAAGACTGGAACATGAAGAAGTGGATAACGATGATGGTGTGCCTGCTCTGCCTGCCGGTGGCGGCGCAGCGCATGGCGGAGCGGCTGGACTCGCTGGTGATGGCCGACACGCTGCTGGAGACGACGCAGGTGGGACTGCAGGTTTGGGACCTGACGACGGACCGCGAGGTGTATGCCTACAACAAGCGGCAGCTGATGCGGACGGCATCGACGATGAAGGTGCTGACGGCCATCACGGCGCTGGACCGCCTGGGCGGCGACTATGAGCTGACAACCTCTATATATTATAAAGGAACGTTGAACGGCGGTGTGCTGACGGGCGACCTGATGTGCGTGGGCGGCATGGACCCGATGTTGGACCGCAGCGACCTGCGTGCCGTGGCCGACGAACTGCGGCGGCTGGGCGTCAAGACCCTGCGAGGGCGCATCGTGACCGACACGTCGATGAAGGAGAACGAGAAGTGGGGCGAAGGCTGGTGCTGGGATGACGACAACCCGACGCTGTCGGCGCTGCTCGTCGGCGGGAAGGCAGACTTCGGCGAACAGCTGCTCCGCGTGCTGAAGGACAGCCGCATCGTGGTGGCCGGCGTGCGGGTGGTGCCGGGGGTGTTTAGAGGAGAGAGGAATGCTGACGGGTGGCGCCTGCTGACGGTGCGCAAGCACAAGCTGAGCGAGGTGCTGGTCAGGATGATGAAGGAGAGCGACAACCTCTATGCCGAGAGCGTGTTCTACCAGGTGGCAGCCAGCAAGGGGCGGCGACCCGCCACGGCGCGCGACGCCAGGAGCGTAGAGGCTGAGCTGATTGGCAGGCTGGGCCTGCGGGCCGGCAACTACCGCATTGCCGACGGCAGCGGACTGTCGCTCTACAACTACCTGTCGGCCGAGTGCGAGACGATGCTGCTGCGCTATGCTTGGAAGAAGGACATGGTGTGCGAGTGGCTCATGCCGACGTTGCCTGTTGCTGGCGTCGACGGCACGCTGAAGAACCGCATGAAGGACACGGCAGCCGCTGGGAATGTAAAAGCAAAAACCGGCACAGTGTCACGCGTGAATGCACTGGCCGGTTATTGTGTGTCTGCCGAGGGTCATCAGCTCTGTTTCGCCATTATGAATCAGGGCGTACAGCAGTCGTCAGATGCCCGGGCGTTTCAGGACAAGGTCTGCCTGATATTATGTGAAAAGTGAAACTGCTTAGAAGTTCACACCGAAGTTGACGAAGAGGGCGTTGCTGTGGATGGTGAAATCGTCGTCCTTGGCAATGTTCGTCAGACCGAAGTGGTAGCCGGCCTCCAGGTAGAGGTTGTTCCACTCAGCACCGCAGCCCACCTTGATGCCCATGTTGGGGCGCTTCAGACCGCCGGTGATGGCTTTCTTCTCGTCGAAGGTGCCCACCTTCACCAGCTCTATCTCACCAGCAGAGTTGGCCTGGTACTGCTTTGTCTTGCCGCTGAAAGCGTAGGAGAACACTGGGCCGAGGAAGGGCAGGACTGCAATCTCGTCAGTAGCCTGGAAGCCGTACTTGACGAGCACGGGGATTTCGAGGTTGTTGTAGCCGACGCTCTGCTTGTCCTTCTTGGCACCACGCTCGGTGTAGTACAGACCACTCTCAAGGAACACGGGCACACCATCAGAGAGGCGCAGGCCGACGACACCGGCAAGGGTGAGGCCGGTCTTGGCGTCCATATTGACATCATCGCCACTGAGGCTGGCAATCGATGCACCGAGGCGTACACCATAATATACATTGCTCTCGCTGAGTGTGAATCCACCGCTGGTGAACTGTGCAAACGTAGGCACTGCGAGGAGTGCGGCTACGATGGAAAGAAAGAATTTCTTCATACTTTTTGTTGTTTTTGAAAGTTAAATGTTCAGATTTCTGCTGCAAAGTAACACATTTTTTTTGAATTGTGCAAACATTTTGCCCATATTATTGCTTTTAGCTTCTCACTTTTCACTTTTCACTTCCCACTTCTCACTTCTCACTTCTCACTTCCTATAAATGTCTTCCACCTTCAGCTCCACGACTTTTCCGTACTTGGCCAGCTGCGTCAGGTCGGTGAGCTTGCGGTCGCCGATGACGAGCCAGACGCGCTGGTTCTTGGCGGCGTGCTGCTGCTGGTAACCCACGAGAGCGTCGGTGGTGAGCGTGGGCAGCAGGGTGGCAGTGTGGGTGTCGGGGTCGGCGGTGTAGCCCTTGTTCAGCATGTTAGCCACGTAGTAGGGCAGGGTGCGGAACGTGGGGTAGCCGTTCTGGACGCCGCTGAGCAGCTCCTGGCGTGCGGCCTGGATGTTCTCTTCCTTCACGGGCATGTCGGTCAGCAGCGAGTCGACGGCGCCGACCACCTGCAGGGTCTTGTCGGCCTGCGTGCCGGTGATGGTGAAGAAGGGTAGCGGGTCGTCGGTGTGGCGCATGTAGTCGGGCTCGAGGAGCAGGCCCTGGGTGGAGTAAGCCAGCGAGCGGAACTCGCGGATGTTCTGGAACAGCAGTCCCGACATGCCGCCGCCGACGTAGCGAGCCCACCACTGGGCGGTGACGCGGTCGGTCCAGTCAGTGGGCGTGCCTAACGTCTCGTAGCTGCAGACGTAGTTCTGGCGCGAGCGGGGCACGTGGACGAAGAACACCGTCGGCTCGGAGTATGTGAGCGGCGTGAAGTGAATGTCGGGGCGGGGCTGGCGACAGCGGTCAAGGGGCAGGATGCGCCGGGCCAGCGCCGCCACGTGGTCGGAAGCCTGACGACCCACGTAGAAGAGCTCGGCGTCGTAGGTCTGCAACTCGCGGAAGAGCTGCATGAGTGTCTCGTCGGTGAGACTGTTGATCTCCTTCAGCGACGGCTGTTGCAGGTAGCGGCTCTGAGGGCCGATGAGCGTGTAGCTGATGAGGGGCATGAGCAGGTCGTCCTTCTGCTTGCCGACGGTCTTGCGCTCCACCTTGACGCCTTGCTTCAGTTCTTTCAGGGCTTTCGCGTCGCCCTTCGCCGACGAGAGGAAGTGGGCCAGCAGCTGCAGGGCGGACTCCAGCCGGCTGTCGCGCCCGGTGAGTGTGAATGTCGTGCGGTCATTTTCGTAGCTGATGTCCATCGTCACGCCCAGGCGCTGCCAGGCGGTCTCCAGCTGCTGCTTGGTGAGCGAGTCGGTGCCGATGGCCTCCAGGTAGTCACCCAGATGGGTGAGCATCGGTGTGTGGCGCGTGCCGTTCATGTATCGCAGCGTGAACGTAAAGATGTCGTTCACGGGGTTCTGCTTAGCGAAGAACTGCACGTGGGGCGAGAGCACGGTGCGCTCAACGTCGTTCTCGAAGTCGACCAGTCGGAGGGCCTTGTCGTTGACGGGCAGCTGCTCCAGCTCGGTGGCGAAGGCCGACTTGGCATCGGCGTTCTTCGGCGCGATGGGCTTGTAGCCCGGCTGGCTGAGGCGCTCTTTCTTCTCGGAACCGTACTTCTTGCTCAGGGTGAGGTAGTTAGCCGTGAGGTATTTGCGGGCCACGCGCATCACGTCGGCCTTCGTCACCTGCCGGCGCGCCTCCACCAGGTCGAGATACTGCTGCCAGGAGTAGCCGCGGCTGAAGACGTCGATCATCAGCTCGGCGCGCCCGGCGATGGTCTCCAGCTGATGCTCGGTTTCTTGCAGCAGGTTCTGCTTCTGCTGTTCGAGCTGTGCCTCGGTGAAGTCGCCGTCGATGACGCGCTGCACCTGAGCCAGACAGGCGGCGCGGGCTTTCTTCTTACTGCCGAAGGGGATTTTTGGTGCGATGACGAGCGCCTCGGCACCGGCATCATTGGCATCGATGTTCTGCATCGTGGCACCTAAGAGCACGTGCTCGTTCATCAGCGAGTCGAGCATGCCGGCCTTGTCGTTGGCCAGCAGCCGCTGGGCTATGAGCATGGCGTTGGCGTCGGCGTCGAAGAGTGTCGGGGCGCTGTAGACGAGGGCCTCGGCCTTGACGATGGGGATGGGCAGACGTATCTCTGCGCGCTCGCCGACGGCAAAGGGCGGCATGGCCGACTTGATACGCTGGGGCACAGGACCCGTCGGCACGCGGCCGAAGGTCTGCTCAAGGAGGACTGTCAGACTGTCGTTGACGGTGATGTCGCCACAGAGGATGAGGCCCATGTTGGGTGCCACGTAGTACTTCCTGTAGAACGCCTCCATGTCAGAGAGCCGCGGATTCTTCAGGTTCTCCGTAGAGCCGAGAACGGGCCAGGCGTAGGGCTGGTCCTTGAAGACGGCGCGCATAGCCTTCTCCAGAGCACCCACCAGCATGTTGTCGGCAGCACGGTTCTTCTCTTCGTAGACGTTCTCCAGCTCGCCCTGGAAACCGCGGAACACAGGATGCACGAGGCGCTCGGCGTTGAGGTGGCACCAGTGGCTGATGTACTGCGGCAGGAAGGTGTTGTAGTAGTAGGTCATGTCGGGACCCGTGGCGGCGTTGAGCCCCGAGCCACCATACTTCGAGATAAGTCGGCTGAACTCGTTGGGAATGGCGTAGTCAGCAGCGCGGAGGCTCAGCTCGTTGATGTGCCGCTGGATGGCGGCACGGCGCTCGTCGTCGGTGGTCTGGCTCAGCAGGTCATACTGTGCCGAGATGCTGTCGAGCCAAGGGCGCTCGGCAGCATAGTCTACGGTGCCTATGCGGTCGGTGCCCTTGAACATGATGTGCTCGAAATAGTGGGCGATGCCCGTGTTGGGGCAGTCCTT
>CAMNJY010000177.1 GCA_946541745.1 uncultured Prevotellaceae bacterium | reverse complement strand
CAGGCCAGTACTCGGAATCAATAAATCCATACGCTGATGTTATTTACGATTTACTAATTTTCGATTTACGTTTTATTTTACTTGCCACTTCCATATATGCGACTGGGAATCCAATCGGAAATCGGAAGTCGCCAGAGCGTAAATCTTTTAGATGCAGAGGAATGCGATAACGGCAGCGAACAGAGCCACACCCTCGATAAGGGCGGCAGCCACAATCATGTTCGTGAACAGCTTGTTCATCACCTCCGGCTGGCGAGCCATAGCGTCCATGGCCTGACCGCCGATTCTACCAATACCAAGACCTGCGCCAATAGCTGCGAGACCTGCGCCCACTGCGGCGCCTAACTTTGCAACACCTTCTGCTGCTAACAATGCTGTAATCATAATTGTTTGAGTTTTTTTAAGTTGTTATTAATTCTTTTTTTCAATGTTTCGTTATTTCAATATGCGATATACCGACATGGCGGCATGGCGATATTACGACGGCGGTAAGGGGCTAAGCCTCGTGCCCTTCGGGCTCCACGCGGGCCAGGCCGATAAATACCGCCGAGAGCATGGTGAACACCATGGCCTGGATGAAGCACACCAGGCACTCAAGGCACATCATGAAGACGCTCATCACCACCGACAGGGCCGACATCGACAGCTGGACAGCCACGGCCTGCGAAGCCACCAGGAAGATGATGCAGGTAATGGCCACGGCTATGGCATGGCCGGCCATCATGTTGGCGAAGAGTCGGATCATCAAGGCGAAGGGCTTGGTGAAGATACCCACGAACTCTATCACAGGGATGATGGGTATGGGGCATTTCAGCCACGTAGGCACCTCGGGCCAGAAGATGTCCTTCCAGTAGTGCTTGTTGCCTGAGAACTGCACGATGACGAACGTGCAGAAAGCCAGGAAGAACGTCACGGCAATGTTGCCCGTCACGTTACCCGAGCCCGGCGGGAACGGTATCAGGCCCATGACGTTGCAGGTGAAGATGAAGAAGAAGCAGGTCAGCAGGTAGGGCACATATTTCTCGTAGCCCTTGCCGACACCCGGCTTGATGATTTCATCGACCACATACATCACGAGCATCTCCACAAAGCCGACGAAGCCGCCCGGTGCCTCGTCCGACGCCTTGCGGTTCTTGTACCAGCGGGCGCTGAGCAGGATGCAGCAAAGCAGGATGGTGACGTTGATAAACATCACGGCGACGGTCTTCGTGACAGACAGGTCGAGGACGGGCTCCCCCGCCTCAACTATCTTGCCGGCATGGTCGCCCTCGGTGGCAATGGCCAGCCCGTAGGGGCCTTGGCGCAGCCCGTTGGCATCGGCATGGTGTTCAAACTCTGACGAGCAGAACACATGCCAGCCCGTAGAGCTGTTGACGATGATCGGCAGGGGAATGACGACGGCCGTTTCGCCCTCGCCGGTGACGTGCCATTCATGTGAGTCCTTGATATGCTCAAGCACCACCTCCTTGGCCGAGAAGCCCTCTGCCCTCATCGCCGGCACCATCGCCATCAGCATCAGCGCCATGCATAGCAGTCGTTTTCTTAATCTATTGTTCATAATGTATAATTCATAATTAGTGTCTCAAAGAGAGTGTCACTGCCATCATTACCGCGTACATTATTAATATAACAGCAGCAAACTGAATGGCGGCTTCCCTCGAAGGGGCAAGAAATACGTAGAGCACTGTGGCCGTGGCGACGAGCAGCATGCGTATGGTTGCCATGATGAGATAGAAGTGGACCAGATGCTCCGGCGACCGGCGCTTCACCACATCGTAACCCTTCACGTAGGCCACACCGAGCAGCGTCATCAGCAGCGCAGCAAGGACGTAGCTCATTCTGTCTTTTCTACGCAGACCGACACCTCGTTCTGCTGCACAGAGACAAAGCCTCCGAGTATTTCCAGCTGCTGTCCATCATACTCCACGACGCCCTTGCCGAGCGTCGAGATGATGGGGGCATGGTCTGTCAGGATTTCAAAGTTGCCCTGCGAACCTGGCACCTTCACGCTCTCCACCTCGCCGGTGAACTCTATCTTCTCGGGCGAAACTATCTTTAGCTGTAGCATAATTCTTCTCTTTTCTACTACGAATTTCACTAATTTCACTAATTGTTGCGCTTGACAATAATTCGTTTAATTCGTAGAATTCGTAGTTGTACTATTATCCTTTAGCAGCCTCCAGCAGTTTCTTAGCCTTCTCCTTGGCATCCTCGATAGTACCCACGTTGAGGAAAGCCTGCTCGGGCAGGTCGTCCACTTCGCCGTCGAGGATGGCGTTGAAGCCCTTGATGGTATCCTCGATGGGCACCATCACGCCGGGCAGACCCGTAAACTGAGAGGCCACCGAGAACGGCTGCGAGAGGAAGCGCTGCACGCGGCGGGCGCGGTTCACCGTCAGTTTGTCCTCGTCCGACAGTTCGTCCATACCGAGGATGGCGATGATGTCCTGCAGCTCCTTGTAGCGCTGAAGAATCTCCTTCACCCTCTGGGCGCAGTCGTAGTGGGCCTTGCCCACAATCAGCGGGTCGAGGATACGCGACGTAGAGCCTAACGGGTCGACAGCCGGATAGATACCGAGCTCGGCAATCTTACGGTCGAGCACCGTGGTAGCATCCAGATGAGTAAACGTCGTGGCAGGAGCCGGGTCAGTCAGGTCGTCGGCTGGCACGTAGACAGCCTGCACAGAGGTGATGGAGCCTGTCTTGGTCGAGGTGATGCGCTCCTGCATGGCACCCATCTCCGAAGCCAGCGTCGGCTGGTAGCCCACTGCCGACGGCATACGTCCCAGCAGTGCCGACACCTCAGAGCCGGCCTGAGTGAAACGGAAGATGTTGTCGATGAAGAACAGGATGTCGGCCGCTCCGCCGTCCTTGCCTCCGCCGTCGCGGAAGCCCTCAGCCACCGTCAGTCCCGACAGGGCCACTGAGGCACGTGCCCCCGGCGGCTCGTTCATCTGTCCGTAGACCAGCGTGGCCTGGCTCTTCTTCAGCTCCTCGGGGTCGACGAGCGAGAGGTCCCACTTGCCTTCGTCCATGGCCTTGCGGAATTTCTCGCCATAGCGTATCACGCCCGACTCAATCATCTCGCGGATCAGGTCGTTGCCCTCACGGGTGCGCTCACCCACGCCGGCAAACACCGAGAAGCCGTTGTGGCCCTTGGCGATGTTGTTGATCAGCTCCATGATGAGCACCGTCTTGCCTACACCAGCACCGCCGAACAGGCCAATCTTACCACCCTTCATATAAGGCTCCAGCAGGTCGATGACCTTGATACCCGTGGCCAGGATTTCCTTCTTTGTGGAAAGTTCCTCAAAGGTAGGAGCTGCGCGGTGAATGGGATAGGCGCCCTTCATGTCGAGCTGTTTCATACCGTCGATGGGCTGACCGATGACGTTCAGCATTCGACCCTTGATCTGGTCGCCGGCAGGCATCACGATAGGCGACCCCATCGGTATGGCCTCCAGTCCACGATGCAGTCCGTCGGTATTGTCCATGGCCACGCAGCGCACGGTGTCCTCGCCGATGTGCTGCTGCACCTCGACAATGAGGTCACGCCCGTCGCCACGGTCAATTCTCAAAGCATCGTAAATCTTCGGTAACACCTTTTCCGCATCCTGGCCTTCAGTATCGAAATAAACGTCGATGACAGGGCCGATAATCTGGGAAATGTGTCCTGTAATTTGTGACATACGCAATTAATATTTAAAGTTGTTTGTTTTTAGTATCAAATCGCCTACAAAGATACGGAATATTTTTGAAACAAAAAACTTTTTCGCCGAATTTTTTTTTGCGAAAAAGTGTTCATCTTACACAACGATGCGTGTCTTGCGGTAATTCTCCCTGAACTCGGAGGGGCTGCAGTTTTTCTTTTTCTTGAAAATGCGGTTGAAGTTGCTCAGATTGTTGAACCCGCAAGCGTAGCTGATTTCTGAGATGGAGTCGGTGCTGTCAACCAACTTGCGACAGGCGTAGCCTAAGCGCAGGTCGATGATGTAGTCGCTGAGGTTGCGGCCGGTGCGCAGTTTGAAGAAACGGCTGAAGGCCGAGGGGCTCATGCTCACCAGGTCGGCCAGCGCGGGCAGCCGTATTTCGTCCATATAGTTCTTGCTGATATAGTCTTTCACCTTCTGCACCCGCCGGGAGTCGCTCTCGGTCTCCACCTTGGCGTAGCTGCTGGTGGCCAGCGTGCGGGCGCCGTCACACTTTGACAGTTCGTAGAGGATGGTGAGAAACTGGATGAAGGCGTAGAAGCCGTCCTTCACGCTGCTCAGCGTGACCAGCTGGTTGTAGACCTTCATGATGGCCTGCATGGGGAAGCTGAGCCCCTTGCGGGCTTCGGCCATCATCTGCTTCATAGAGTTGAAGGGGTTGCGGGCAAACATGCCGCTGTCGCTCAGGTCGAGGTCAAACTGGATGGTGATTTCGCGGATGTTGTCGCTCGTGCAGGTATTCTGCTCCCAGACGTGCTCCAGGTCGGGACTGGTAATCAGCACCAGGTCATATTCGCCTATCACCTCATTGGAGTCGCCCACAATGCGGCGCACGCCCGGAGCATGCTCTACGAAATTCAGCTCGTAGACCTCGTGGTTGTGGATAGGGTAAGTGAACTCCTTTTTCCGCCGGTCGGCGATGTAGAGCACGTCCTTGCCCATCAAAGGTGTAATCTCGTGTATGACCTTTGACTCTTCCACTTAGATTTTCAGCTCTTTCAATATCTCCGACATGCGCTGCATGTTCTTGATACGCATGGGCACGAGCGGCAGCCTGAGCACATTCTCAATAAAGCCCATCTCGTGGAGCATGGCCTTCACGCCGGCCGGGTTGCCGTCGATGAACAGCAGCGAGAAGAGGTCGATAAACCGGTGGTGAATCTTACGCGCGGGGTCATACTCGCCGCGCATCTGCAGCCTGATCATCTTCGAGAACTCCTTGGGCAGGGCATTGCCGATGACCGAGATGACCCCCACGGCACCGCACGACACCATGGGGAACGTCAGGGCATCGTCGCCCGATATGACGTCAAAGTCGCGGGGCTTGTTCTTGATGATCTCGTCCACCTGCTCCAGGTTGCCGCTGGCCTCCTTGATGGCCACGATGTTGCGGCAGTCGC
>CAMNJY010000176.1 GCA_946541745.1 uncultured Prevotellaceae bacterium | reverse complement strand
CATCAATATTGCTATATGAATGGCTGTTTAATGGAAAATCATGCTCCATATTGGCATATAGAAGGCTATTTAATTGCTGATAATATGCCATACGAGCGTATGGAAGATTATCAGATAAAGGATAGCGTTCCATATTGTCGTATGGATGACTATCTAATTAATAATGATATTCCATACGCACATATAGCCTATTATCTGAAACAAGACAATCATCCATACGAACGTATGGCAAACTATTCACCCTATTAAGACTCAAGCAAATGACGAACGACATCCTTCAAATTCCGCAAATACCCAGCGTAGCCCCCGAGCACCTGCAGAACGACTACCACATCGGCTTCACCGGCGACATCGCCACCCGACTGCAGGCCGCCCGCTGGACCGACGAAAGCCGCTCGGAGAAGGTGTTCCCCGACCATGTGGACGCCGCCATGGCCGAATTCATCGCCGCCCAGGCCGAGGAGGACACGGCATACCTGGTCATGCAGGGCAGCATCCTCACCCGGCAGCGGAGGCAGCAGGCCGAACGGCGCGACATGCTGCTCTCGTCGGTCAAGCGGGTGGTAGGCGCCTTCGCCACGCTCACCGTCTTCCCCGAGCGGCAGCAGTGGGCGACGACCATCCAAAGTTCGATGCTGCGCTACTCGCTCAATCCCGACAGCGGCATCGAGGCTATGACCGTAGCCACCGGGCAGTGGCTCGATGACCTGATGGCCAACCAGCCCTCCGTGGAGGCCGCCCGGGCGCTGGACATCTATGACACGCTGGTGGAACTGCGGCAGGTGAACGACCAGGTGCAGCAGCTCACGGCCGAGCGCAACGACGAGCGGTCGGCGAAGGTGCCTGAGGGCCTGCTCAGGGCCCGCCGCTCCACCGACCGCGCCTTCCGCGCCCTGGCGCTGATGCTCAACGCGGGCGCCATGATGGCCTGGCCCGACAACACACGCTATACCGAGCTCATCCGCTCGGTCGAGGAGACCATCAAATACTATCGCCAGTTGTCTGCCGACCGCCGCCGCACCAGTCGGCGCGTGCTGGTGAAAAGCCCTGTGGTGGGCAACCGCTCCTACGCCACAGTCGGCGGCTGGTCGTGGCGCCGGCTCCTGCAGGAGGGCAAGGCCGCGCTCGCCGTCGATGCCGCCACGGCGCCCCAGCGCATCGTCTCCACCGACAAGAAGGCCGTGAGGGCCGGGGGCCTCGTGCTCGCCCTCAACGGCGTGCCCGTCGCCCCGACGGACGAGGTGGATGCCTCACAGGCCTATGAGCTCATGAAGGAATAAAAAGAAGATTATGATTATCCGCAACTATCCGAAAGTACCCCAAGCGACGATATATCGGGCTGTGTACTATTTACAAAGATTAAAAGATTTGACACATCGGGCTGGGTACTATTTACAAAGATTAAAAGATTTAAAAGATGGGCTAACGCTATGTGTATTGCGCCCAGTCCGCATGGAATCTTTTAAATCTTTAAATCTTTGTTGAATATTTAGTAACCAGTGCTTCGTAAAAGGTTAATGTAACAATACAGACCCCACCCCCAACCCCTCCCCTTGAAGGGAGGGGAGATGCTATCGATGGCCTATTCAAAGGAATCTCCCCTCCCTTCAAGGGGAGGGGTTGGGGGTGGGGTCTCTAACCTTTTATCATAGTAAAACGCTAAAACCTTGTGACTATCGTCCGCCACCAACGACTACAACGCCGCCTCCGCCACCGAAGCCTCCTCCACCAAAGCCGCCGCCTCGACCGCCGAAGCCGCCGCCACGACCGCCGCGCTCGCCACGCTCGCCACGCTGGCCGCCATCGAAGCCGCCACGGCCACCACCATTGTTGCCGCCGAAGAGGTTCAGGCGATAGCTGAGGTGGATCATGGCATACGAGGTGATGGCGTTCACCTCCTGGTCGCGCCATCCGTTGGCATTGACGGTGCGGCTGAAGTTGGTCTGCTGGTGAAGGATGTCATACCACTGCAGCAGGACGGTGAGTTTCTTGCCCCGCAGGAAGCTGAAGGAGAGCTGGGCGTTCCATATCAGTTCGTTGGTGTTCAGCGTCTCGTCGGCATAGCCGCACTTGCTGTAGACGTGGAAGTCGGTGGAGAGCACAGGCCAGTAGGTGGTATTGGCCGCAGCCCGCCCGTTCAGCTGGTTCAGGTCTATGCGGGTGTTGCCGCCATAGCGGAAGTTCCAGGTGGTGAGGTTGCGACTGGCCTGCAGGCGGTTCTCGGTGCGGGCGTAGGTCACGTCGGCATTGAGCGAGAAGTTCAGCCAGCGGTTGCGGTAGCTGAGCGACACGTCGGGGCGGAAGTTATAGCTGTGGGTGACGCTGCGGTCGGGTGTGGCCGTGCGGTTCAGGTTCACATAGCCTATCTGGTGGTTGTAGCTGCCGTTGATGCCGCCGCTGAAGTCCCAGCGGTTCAGGGTGTCGAGGCCGATGTTGAACGAGCCGCCGCCATTGACGCTCCAGTTGCCGTTGATATTCTCCGGGCGCGAGATGCGTCCGCCGGTCACCTCGTTATAGGTCACCACATTGCCAATGGAGTTTCTCGTGAGCCGCAGGCTGCCATTGAAGCTATAGCTCCAGTGGGCCTGGGCCTTGGGCACCTGATAGCCCAGGCTGTCCTCGACGAACGTCGGCGACCGCTGCTTCTGGAAGTTGGTGTTGAGGTTGGTGGTGAACGACGGCTTCAGCCCGGGGTTACCCATGGAGATGTTCAGGGGGTTGGTGTCGTCGTAGATGTCGAGCAGCTGGGTGATGCTGGGCTGCGAGGTGTTGCCGCGCAGGGTCACCTGCAGGTTGGTCTGCTGGTTGAAGCGATAGCGCAGGTTCAGCGTGGGCGAGAGGTTGGTGACCGTGCGCACGGTGTCGATGGGCACGCCGAGATACTGCTGGATGTAGTGCGACCGCTGGGGCTGAATGTTGACGCCGAGGTTCATGTTCAGCTTCTCGCGCACCATGCGCAGCTGCACGTCAATGTTGTGGCCGTCCTCGGTGCGCTCGCTGTAGCGGCTGAGGCGGTCGCTGAGGTACATCTCGTAGGGATTGTCGAGATAGCCGAAGAGGCGGGCCCACTCCTGATAGTCGTTGAGCACGTCCTGGAAGGCCGACTCGCCCAGGTCGGGGAAGTCGTAGGTGGAGGGATCGCTCTTCTGATGGCTGTGGTTGAAGCGGTAGTTCAGCTGCAGGAAGATGCCCTGCGCGCCGAAGCTGCGCATGCGGTTGCGGTTGCCAAAGGGGCCACGGGCCTGCGGCACGGTGTCCTCGGGCTGGGGCTTGGGCTTGAAGGTGTAGAGTGGCTCGGTATAGGTGGCCCCTAAGGAGTAGCTGAAGTTATTATTGTCAGAGAGGGTGTAGCGGTTGGTCTGATAGGTGGAGTCGTTGCCAAACACGTCGAACTGCTGATAGAGGTGCACGGCCGAGAGGTTGGCATTGCGGTTGTCGCCGTCGCTGTAGTTGATGTTGCCGCTGATGGCCACGTTGCGGCCACGGTTGCCGAAGCGGCGATAGAGCTGCAGCTGCGAGCTGAGGTTCTTGTTCTGGCTGTGGCTGAGCGACTTGCCCTGGCGGCGGTTCACCACCAGGTTCTGCTCGTCCATATAGTCGATGCTCTCCTCGCTGAGGGCATCGTCAACATAGTCGAAGGGATTGGCGTTGAACGAGGCGTTGCTGGAGAAGCTGCGGCTGTCGTTGTTCGAGATGCTCACGTTGGGCCGGAAGGAGAGCGTGGTGAGCGTGTCGATGGTCCACTGCAGGTTCATGTTGCCCGTCCAGCTGTTGTTGCGCGAGTAGCTCTGGCTGGTGCTGTTCGAGAAGGCGGCGCCACGGGTGTTGACGAAGCTCTCCGAGCCGGTGCGGCTCCAGTTGTCGGCATCGCTGCGTGTCCAGGTCACGCGGCCGCTCATGCGCAACTGGTTGCCGTTGGGCTTCTTGGTGGTCTCGTAGCTGGCATCCAGGGCGCCGGTCTTCGACTCGCGCTGACCGTTGCCGTTGCCACGGCCACGTCCGCCTCGGCCCGAGAAGCCACGGTCGTTCACGTTGTTGGCATTGCCCATGAAGGTGTAGCGCATGGCGCCGAAGGGCTTCATGGCCGTCAGGCGGATGCCATAGCGGCCGTCGGTGCCATAGCCAATGTCGGGGTTGGCCTGTAGGCCGTTGCGGGCCGAGCGCTTGACCGTGAACTCCAGCACGAAGTCGTCGTTGCCGTCGTCAATGCCCGTGGCGCGGCTCAGGTCGCTCTTCTCGTCGTAGGCCTTCACCTTGTCGATGGTGTACGAGGGCAGGTTCTTCATCACGGCATCGTTGTTGCCCGTCATGAAGTCGCGGCCGTCGAGCTTGAAGCGCTTCACCTGCTTGCCATTGATGGTGATGCCGCCGTTGTCGTCGATCTTGGCGCCGGGCAGCATCTCCACCAGGGCCTCGATGGCGCTGCCCTCGGGCACGCGGAAGGCATCGGCATTATATACCACGGTGTCGTCCTTGATGACCATCTTGGGAATGTTCGCCGTCACCACAGCTTCCTGCAGCTCCACGGCATTGGCCTCCAAGGTCAGGTCGCCCAGGGGCATGGCCTGGCTGTTCGGCTTGCTGATGCTGCGCGAAAGGGTCTTGTAGCCCAGATAGCTCACCTTCAGCAGGTAGCTGCCCTGCCCCACTCCGCTGAAAAGGAAGGCACCACGCTCGTCGGAGAATGTTCCTCCTACGAACGTGGTGTCTTTTCTGTTGATTCTATAAAGCTGCAAGGTGGTACGCGGAAGCGCCTCTCGGCTGTCGCTGTCCACCACTCGCCCCGATAGCGTCTGACGCTGGGCATTGGCAGTAAGTACACTCAGTAATAGAATGAAAAGCAGCGCCATTGGGCGCAGGGTGCAATGTGCTGGTCGTTTATTTTCCATGACCCTTTGATGCTGCGTCCCCCGCTTCGTTTAAGTGGACTATCGCTTTTTTAACAAATGTTGTGATATTGAGCTGGCAAGGCAGCACAAGAAGATCCCACCCCACGGGGAACGCGCTGCGTGAAAAGTAGAGAGATAATTTGGCGTTTCGCAAACTTAATAGTAACTTTGCATGCCCTAAACATTATAATATATAATATGACGGAGAAAGAAAAGATGCTGGCCGGCGAAGTGTATAACGCCACAGACAAGGAACTGATAAGCGCCCTGGGCCAGACCCGCGAGCGGATTTA
>CAMNJY010000175.1 GCA_946541745.1 uncultured Prevotellaceae bacterium | reverse complement strand
ACTTCAGGTCGTTGCCGCCGGCCGTCCAGTGGTTGTGGTAGATGGCCTTGTCGCCGTCGATGGTGATGAAGTCCTTGCGCGGGTCGGCAGCCAGTTCGCGGTCGAACTGTGTGGCCGTGACCACCGTCTCCTCGTTCTCGGCAAAGCGGCGGGCCGTCTCCTTGACGATGGCAAACACCTCGAACATCACCTCGTCGAGGGCTTTCTCGTAGACGTCGAGGGCCTCCTTCTCCAGCTTGTCTATCTGGTTGAAGACAGCCTCGCGCTCGTCGATGGGCGTATCCTCAATGGTAGCCTTCAGCTGTTCTATTTTCTCTTTCTGCTCCTTGGCAGAGGCCTGTACCTGCTGCTGTATCTCCTTGGAGCGGGCTCGCAGCTCGTCATTGCTCAGGGCCTGTACTTGCGGCGTGAACGACTTCGCCTTCTCCACGAGGGGCTGAATCAGCTTCATGTCGCGCGATGACTTGTCGCCGAACAATGATTTTAAAAACTTTGTAAAATTCATATTGCGTTATTTTTTTTGTTATTTCGTTATGTCGTTATTTCGATCTGTCGATGTCTCGATGTTTCGATACGTCGGTTTGTTCCGGCCCCTCTCTTAAAACAGTGGCTCGGCTGAGCAGGCGTTGGGGGCACGTATGCGGATGGCCTTGGCGATGGTGGGCGCTATGCGGTCCACCGTCACCCGGTCGGTGACAAGGCCGGTCTTTGCGCCTGCCCCCATGAAGATGATGGGGAACTGTATGAACGAGGCGCGCGAGAGGCGGGTGTCATGATTGTCTTCGTTGTAGAGTTTCCAGCCCGGCGACACTTCTATCATCACGTCGCCGCTGCGGGCGGGGTTGTAGGCGTTGCGTATCTTCTGTATGTGCTCGCTGGTGCTGGTCAGCAGTTGGAAACTGCTGTAGACGTTGCGCACGCCCGACAGTTGCGAGAGGAACTCCTGCGCCCGCTGGCAGGCGTCAATCAGCGAGATGCGCTTCGACTCCAGCAGCTTCTGGTTGAAGAACATCTGTCCGTCGAAGCACGACTCCACAAAGCGTCCCTGCCCCCAGATGGCACCGAAGTACATGTTGAGCAGGCTGGCCGTGCGGTTCATGTAGAACGTGCCGGTGGGTATGCGGTACTTCTCGTAGTCGGCACTCTCGGCGTCGCTGTAGCCTGTGGAGGTCACCACGAAGAGCACGTGCTGGGCGCCCACTTTCTGCTCAATGTCGTTCATCAGCCGTGCCAGTTCGCGGTCCAGGCGCACGTAGGTGTCCTGCAGTTCCAGCTGGCAGAGCGACATAGCCTGGTGGTTGAACGTGCCGGCATAGTAGGTGACGGCCAGCAGGTCGGTGACGCGGTCGAAGCCCAGCGACTCCTGCACCACGCAGTGGCGGGCCAGGTCGGTGACGTAGGCGTTGACCAGTCCGCTGGTTTTCAGCCGGCTGTAGCGGTCGTCGCCCGTCAGCTTGTGCTTGAAGGGCCGTTCGTTGTCGGTGTGCTGGTAGTAGTTGTATTTGCCGCCCTGCTCTAAGTAGGGTTCCCAGAGCAGTTTGCCGCCCGCGTTGGTGATGGCCAGCTGGTTGTTGAACCCCAGCATCCATGTGGGGTTGCCGTTGGCGTAGTAGGGCGACGTCTGCCACAGCCCGTCCTCGTTGCCTATCCAGAAGGCGGCGTCGGCGGCATGTCCGGCGGTGAGGATGGCGGCATCGTCGAATGGCGCGATGCTGTAGACCCTGGCATTGCCCGCCGTGGCCACTTTCAGCTCGTCGCCGATGGTCGATGATGCCAAATTGTCAGCCGACAGGTTGTCACCCGTGCAGTACATGGGCTGGAGGGTCTCCTTGTTGAGCCATTTCCGGCCTACGATGCTGTGGTAGTAGGGGGTGGTGCCGGTGACGACGGAGGCCACGGCGGCCGCCCTGTCCACCGGACTGAAGGGGTAGCTGGCGTTGGGGAACACCAGTCCCTGCTCCATGAGCCGCTTGAAGCCCCCGGCGCCGTAGAGCGGTGCAAAGGCCTCAAGATAGTCGGTGCGCAGCTGGTCGATGGTGATGGCGACGACCAGTCGCGGGGTGAACTGTATCTTGCCCTGCGCCATCGTCTCGGGGGTCATGCCCAGGATGGTGAGCAGGGTGATGTAGAGGTATTTATTTCTCATTCTTGTAGTGGGTCCATACTCTTGTTAGCAAACATAGTGCCAGAATCTCCATGCCCTCGGCATAGTCCTGCACCAGGCTGCCGGCCAGCATCAGCACAATCATCGCCGCCAGCACCCGCCAGTAGTGGGTCTTGCGGCGCCGCAGCACGGCGGGCAGGTAGCACAGGTGGACGGGGTTCACCAGCAGCAACTGCAGGTTGAGGCTGGTCGTGGGGTGCTGCGAGAATATCATGACGAAGAGCACGCAGCCCGCCAGTCCTGCCACCGTCATCAGCGTGGCGTCCCAGTACTTGAGGGTCAGCCGCCGCCGCCACTCCCAGACGGTCATGGCGATGCTGCCGGCCAGCAGCAGCAGCGCACACTGCATGGGCGTCAGCGGAAAGTCGCTCTCCACCACCTGTACGCCGGGGCTGACGGCCATGCGCCGCTCCCTGACCAGGGGCCGCCAGCTGCCGTCGCTGCCCTTGATGCGGGCGTGGTCGAAGTCGTAGAGCAGATGGTCGGGCAGGAACTCCTGCTCCTGCCTGTTGGTCTTCAGGTCGGCCTTCAGCCCCAGGAGCATGTCGTTGCCGAAGGTGGCCCAGGGGTGGCGGCGGGTCTTCTCGTGTATCAGCTGGCGGAACGTCGGCGCGTAGTCGGTGCGCGTCTCATAGACCACCTGGCCGTCAATGACTTGCTCAATGATGTTGCGGGGGCGGGTGGAGCAGTTGTCGTAGAAGTAGTTGTAGCGGTAAACCTTGTTCTCGGGGCGCAGGTTCTCGGCCAGGGCCTTGTTGAGCCTGAGCTTCTCCTCCGACGTGAGGTTGAGCACCTGCTCGGTCACCGAGCTGCCCCACCGCCGGTAGTATTCGCAGAAGGGATGGAAAGGCACCACGCCCAGCTCGTAGTCGGTCAGCCCGAAGACGAAGCGCACCACGAAGTGGGGTGCGTTGAAGTTGAAGATGCCCCAGTTGAAAACCATGTCGGCGGCCTGCTTCTTGTCTTTGTGCAGGTCGTGGCATCGCAGGGCGGTATGGCCATACAGGCTATACACCTCCTCATGGGGTGAGCAGGTGACCAGTGCGTACTCCACACTGTCCATATACGCCACGGGGTCAGATTCCTGAGCCTTGACTTGTGGCAGGAAGAGAATGCCCAAAGCGACTGTCAGGAGTACCCTCAGGGCGTGCTTGAAACGTTTCACGGTGCAAAATTACAAAATATTGTTGACGTAGCAAAGTTTTTTGGGAATGATTTACGCAAATAAGCTTGTAAAGTTGAAAACTATTTGCTAACTTTGCCCCATTAATAATAATGATGAGCGTATGACGAAGCGGTTTTTGATTTGTGAAGCCCGATGCCCGCATCGACCGCATCTTCCTCGGACTCTGGCCACCCTTCAGCCGTGAGCCCCGCCAGCGCATAGCGGCTTCCCACTTCACGGCCAGCCACGACGTGGCCGACTGCCAGGTAGCCGTCGTCAGGGGGCTGGGCTACACTGACGGCGTGCTGACCCAGCCTTTCGGCACGCCGGGCTACGATGTGGCCACCGGCCCGTGGGTGGACTACAGTCTGCCTCTCCAGGAAATCTTGTAGTAGCGGTATGTCCATGCAGAGCAAGTGGCTGTCAAACCAAACGAGGCTCGTTTCCGGCAAAAGGGACTCCCTTTTCCGCAAAAAGGACTCCCTTTTGCATGCTCCAGGCCCTGGAGTCTTTTTTTTACAGCCATTTTTCCATAAGAAACTTTTGGCGTTGTAGAATTATATTCGTAACTTTGCAAGCGGATAGCGATATCTTGTTGGCCAGTGGCCGGAACATCCAGCTCCACTACGGTTTAGGGCGTAGGTACAACCTGACCGGCCACTTGGCCGTGGGCAGCGAGTGGTAAGTCCTCAAGTGGAACTTCTGACAGAGATGCACAAAGATTAAATTCATAATAAACATTTACAGACACATGAAAATTGGTATTATCGTAGCGATGGATAGGGAGTTGCACCAGCTCCAGTCGCTTTTCAACGGCGGCAACGTCATGGTGCAGAAGTGCGGCATCGGCAAGGTGAACGCCGCCCTGGGAGCACAGCGCATGATCAACGAGTTTCATCCCGACGCCATCGTCTCCTCAGGCTGCGCGGGAGGCCACGGCGACGGGGTCAGCGTGCAGGACATAGTGGTCAGCACCGAACTGACCTACCACGACGTCTATTGCGGTGCCGCCGTCGACAACATCACGCAGTACGGCCAGGTGCAGGGACTGCCCGTCCGCTACCAGGCCGACCCGTGGCTGCTGGAGAAGGCCACGACCCTTAGCTTGGACGGGGTGAGGCTGCACCAGGGCCTCATCGTCACCGGCGACTGGTTTGTAGACTCCAAGGAGAAGATGCGCGACATTGTCGGCCATTTCCCCGACGCCAAGGCCGTCGATATGGAGTCGTGCGCCATTGCCCAGACCTGCTACCTGAACCGGGTGCCCTTCATCTCGTTCAGGGTGGTCAGCGACACGCCGTTGCACGACACCGACGCATCGCAGTATCACAACTTCTGGGACACCGTGGCCGAGCGCTCCTTCCTCACCACCCGCCAGTTTGTGGAATCGCTCCTTCAGTCACGTTAGGCCATGAAGCAAGTACGCCCCAAGAAAAACCTCGGCCAGCACTTCCTCGTCGACCTCGACATAGCCCGCCGCATAGCCGACACCGTAGACACGCCCTACGCCGACCTGCCCGTGCTGGAGGTGGGCCCCGGCATGGGGGTCATGACGCAATACCTGATACAGAAGCCCCGGCAGCTGAAGGTGGTGGAGATTGACCGTGAGAGCGTTGCCTACCTCAAGGCCACCCTGTTTAGCACCCCCGCTCCTCCCTCCTCGCTCCTCGCTCCTCCTTCCATCATCGAGGGCGACTTCCTGCGCATGGACCTCAGGGAGGTGTTCGGCGGCGCCCAGTTCGTGCTCACCGGCAACTACCCCTACGACATCTCGTCGCAGATATTCTTCAAGATGCTCGACAACCGCGACCTCATACCCTGCTGCACCGGCATGATACAGCACGAGGTGGCCCT
>CAMNJY010000174.1 GCA_946541745.1 uncultured Prevotellaceae bacterium | reverse complement strand
TGCGCCTCTACTTCGAGGGCGTCTACATGAACAGCGAGGTCTACGTCAACGACTCGCTCTGCGGCGGCCATCCCTACGGTTATACGGCGTTCTTCGTCGACATCACGCCCTATATTAAAATAGGTAAGAACACCGTGCGCGTCAAGGTCGACAACTCGCAACAGATCAACAGCCGCTGGTACTCCGGCTCGGGCATCTACCGCCACGTGTGGCTGCTGACCACGCCCAAGGAGTATATCGACGAGTGGAGCGTCGAGGTAACTACACCCGACACGCACACCGTCAATATCAAGGCCGAGGTGGTGAACGAAAACGGCCAACGCCAGCCCATCACCAAGACCATCACCGTGGCGGAGCCCCGTCTGTGGTCGCCCGACGACCCCTACCTCTACCACACGACCATTGAGACCGAGGACGACGTGCTGCCCGTGACCTACGGCATCCGCACCATCGACTATTCTGCAGAGAAGGGCCTGCTGCTGAACGGCAAGGCACTGAAGCTCAACGGCGCCTGCGTCCACCACGACAACGGCGTGCTCGGAGCCGCCGCCTACGACGAAGCCGAGTACCGCAAGGTGCGCCTGCTGAAGGAGGGCGGCTTCAACGCCGTGCGCACCTCGCACAACCCGCCCTCGGAGGCCTTCCTGCGGGCCTGCGACGAGCTGGGCCTGCTGGTCATCGACGAGGCCTTCGACGGCTGGCGCGACCAGAAGAACCCGCACGACTACCACAAGCTGATCGACCAGTGGTGGCAGCAGGACCTGGGCTCGCTCGTACGCCGCGACCGCTGCCACCCCAGCATCTTCTGCTGGTCGACGGGCAACGAGGTGATAGAGCGCAAGCACATAGGCATCATCAAGACGGCCACACAGATGGCGCAGCTCATACGCCAGCTCGACCCCGAGCGGCGCCCCGTGACGTCGGCACTGGCCGCCTGGGACCGCGACTGGGACATCTACGACCCCCTGGCCGCCTGTCACGACATCGTGGGCTACAACTACATGATTTTCAAGGCTGAGAGCGACCACGAGCGCGTGCCCCAGCGCGTGATGATGCAGACTGAGAGCTACCCCCGCGATGCCTACAGCAACTACCGCACGACGATGGACCACCAGTACATCATCGGCGACTTCGTCTGGACGGGCATCGACTATCTCGGCGAGTCGGGCATCGGCCGCTACTACTACGAGGGCGAGCCGGCCGGCGAGTCGTGGCAGAACCCCATGTTCCCCAACAACGCGGCCTACTGCGGCGACATCGACCTGACGGGCTGGCGCAAGCCCATCTCGCATTATCGCAGTATGTTGTGGGGGCAAGCCCACCCCCTACCCCTCCCCAAGGGGCAAGCCCACCCCCTACCCCTCCCCAAGGGAGGGGAGAATCTATATATGGCTGTGAGGGAGCCTGACGGATACTACGGCAAGGTGAAGACTACCATGTGGGGGACGTGGCCGACGTGGGAGAGCTGGACGTGGCCCGGACACGAAGGCAAGCCTATTGAGGTAGAAGTTTACAGCCGCCAGCCGAAAGTGAAGCTCTACTTAGACGACCAGCTCGTGGGCGAGCAGCCGACAAAGGAACTGAAGGCGACCTTCACCCTACCCTACCGGCCCGGCACGCTACGCGCCGAGGCGGGCGGCGAGAGCGTCGCCCTGGCTACGGCCGGCAGCCCCACGACGCTGAAGCTGACCACCGTCCGCGAGGAGTCGGCTAAGGGGAAGAAGGGCCAGCTGTCGTTCGTCACCGTCGAGGTGGTCGACGCCCAGGGCCGCGTCTGTCCCAATGCCGACCCGCTGCTCCACTTCGCCGTGAAGGGCAAGGGGCGCCTCTTAGCCGTGGGTAACGGCGACATCAAGGACACCGACCCCTTTGTAGCCACAGAGCGCAAGGCCTGGAAAGGCCGCGCCCTCTGCGTGATAAAAGGTGCCGGAAAACTGACCGTCAGTGCCGACGGGCTGAAGTCGGCGACGGTGGCGTTAGACATTCGTTAGCCGGCTGAGGTCGAGTTTCTTGCCCAACCGGCTCTTCGTAGAGCGCAGTGCCTGCTCCGTACAGCAGAAGCACTGCGCTTTTTGCTGCTCGGTCTTGCCATAATAGTGCATGATGCAGTAAAAGGTTTCCTTGGGCGTCAGCTCCACCGTGTCGAGTACGGCAGCCAGCCGGGGCTCGACGATGCGCAGCGTCTCGCTGACGGCCTCCTGCTGACGCTTGCCCATCTGCGAGATGTTCTCGTCGTGCTGTATGGCGTAGAGCACGTCTACGCCCTGCTTCGTGCGGACGATGTCGGCACGCAGCAGGGCGGCGGGCTGCTCCTCCGGCTTTTCGGCCTCGGTGACCATGTTCGCCATCAGCCCATCGACCTTTTGCTGGAACGCCGCTTCGCGACGCCGATACCGCCAGATGCCGCCGAGAGCTAAAAAAACAAAGAATGCGATGACACCGCCGAAAATGAAACGGTCGTGCCGCCTGGACTGCTCATTGGCAGCACTCTGCAGGCGCACAAAGGCCATGGTCTGCTCTTTTGGCAACACCTCTAACACCATCTTCGCTTTACGGTCCTTGCCTTCCAGCATATAGACCAGCGAGAGCATGGTCAGAGCATCGGCCATCTCGGTGGAATCTTGTGACAGGATAGCCGCACGGAAAGCGTTCTGCTCGGCTTCATACAGGTCGTGGCTGCCTAAGGCAGTAAGTGCCTCACCCATCAGCTGTTCGGTGTCTGACGAGCGAGGCGTTTGCGTGGTACAGGCAACGGTCAACAGCAAGCAAAGCACAATGGCGCTTGTGTCAACCAGCCATTTTAGGTTCTTCATAACTAATTGGTTATCAGTACATCAATTGTTTTATGGCGTGTCAGTCACCGACGGCCTATTGCAAGCATCCGGAAAAAGCACTACCTTTGCATCGACATACTTACCAATGTCAAATCTGCATACCAACATCCGCGCGGCGACCAGGGATCACAGACTGGTCGCCGCACTTTGTTTCATCGTTTACTGCTTCAGCAGGTTCAGCTTGGCCGTAGGTGCCAGGGCGTTGCTCACCTTCTCGGTGTACTGGTCTACTTTGGCCGTCACCGTCTGGCGGATGTCGCGGCTCGACGCTCCGATGCGGAACGTGTACTGTCCGGCCTCGGCGAGCCACTGCGAACCAGCCTCATCGAACGAGGCGAGCATGCGGACGGGAATCTGCATCGTCAGCGTCTGGCTCTCGCCGGGCTTCAGCTCGCGCGTCTTGGCGAAAGCCTTCAGCTCCTGGGCGGGCTTCTCAATCTGGCCCTTCGGGGCGGTGACGTAGACCTGGGCTACCTCCTTGCCACTGACGGCGCCGGTGTTCTTGACGGTGACGGTAACGGTGGCTGTTCCACCGCTCACTTTGACGGCAGGCTTTGAGTAGGCGAAGGTGGTGTAGCTGAGGCCGTAGCCGAAGGGATAGGCCACCTCCTTGTTAAAGGTGTCGAAGTAGCGGTAGCCCACGTAGATGTCCTCGTCGTGGTTGGTGTAGTCGCGCCCTGGAATCTCGACTCCGTAGCCTAACGACTCGCGGAAGGTGTACATGTCCATCTGCTGCGGGAAGTTCTTGGTCGACGGATGGTCGGTGGCCGCGATGGGCCATGTCATGGTCAGACGGCCCGAGGGGTTGGCCTTGCCGGTGAGCACGTCGGCCACTGAGTTGCCGCCCTCCTCGCCGGGCTGCCAGGCGCAGAGGATGGCATCGACACGGTCGCGCCAGGAGGCCGTCTCCATGACCGAGCCGGAATTCAGAATCACGATGACGGGCTTGCCTGCCGGGCGGAACTGGTCGCTCACGCGCTCTATCATGGCCTTCTCGTTGGCCGTCAGGTTGAACTCGCCCTCTATCTCGCGGTCCATGCCCTCGCCCGCCTGCCGTCCGATGGTGATGATGGCAGCGTCGGCCTCCTTCACCTCGTGGGCCACGCAGCGCTCGGAAATCTCAATTTCATCGAGCTTCGGCGTGCCCGTGTCGAGGAACCACATGATGGGGTTCTTGTCGGCCTTCAGCTTGGCCTTGGCATATTTGACGTAGTTCTGGTAAATCTCAGTGAGCTGCGGCGTGGTGCTGACGCCCACGTTCTTCAGCCCCTCGACCATATCGACCACGTAAGGCACGTTGACGGCACCGGACCCCAGTCCGCCCGACATGAAGTCGTAGCTGTTGACGCCAAACAGGGCCACCGTCTTCAGCTCGCTGACAGGCAGCACGCCGTTGTTCTTCAGCAGCACCATGCCCTCGGTAGAGCTTTGGCGCGTAATCTGGGCGTGGGCGGCGAGGTCGGGTTTGTTGGTGAACTTATAGCCACGGAAGCGCGGTGTCTTGACGATGTACTCCAACATTCGGCGCACATTGCGGTTGACGTCCTCAATCTTGAGTGTGCCGTCCTTCACGCCTTTCACGATGTCCTCGGCCTGGGCGGCATAGCCCGGAGTGAGCAGGTCGTTGCCGGCAGCCACCTCGCGCGTAGTGGGCAGGTCGGCACGCTTGTCTATCCAGTCGGTCATGACGATGCCGCGGAAGCCCCAGTCGTCGCGCAGCACCTTGGTCAGCAGGTCGTGGTTGCCCTGGGCATACTCGCCGTTCACCTTGTTATAGGCCGACATCAGCGTCCAGGGGTCGGCGTCGCGCACCACCATCTCGAAGCCCCGCAGGTAGAGCTCGCGCAGGGCACGCTGGCTGACGCGCTCGTCGACGCGGGTGCGGTCGGTCTCCTGCGAGTTGACGGCGTAGTGCTTGGCCGACACGCCCACGCCCTGGCTCTGTATGCCCTGGGTCATGGCCGTGCCGATGATGCCGGTCAGGATGGGGTCTTCGGAGTAGTACTCGAAGTTGCGCCCGCAGAGCGGCGAGCGGTGCAGGTTCAGTCCCGGTCCCAGGATGACGTCGCAGCCGTACTCCAAAGTCTCGTTACCGATGGCCTCGCCCACACGGCGCACCAGGTCGGTGTTCCACGTCGAGGCTAAGCAGGTGCCGATGGGGAATCCCGTGGCGGCATAGGAGTTAGGGTCGCCGTCGCGCTTGGCGTCGATGTGTACGCCGGCAGGGCCGTCGCTCAGCACGGTGGCGGGAATGCCCAGGCGCTCGTTGGCCACGGTGATGCCGGCTGCTCCGGCTACCAGTTTCTTCTGGTGGCCGAGCATGGCTCCGGAACCTGTAAAGGCGTCGTTACCACCGCCCACTAAGAGCTGGGCTTTCTCCTC
>CAMNJY010000173.1 GCA_946541745.1 uncultured Prevotellaceae bacterium | reverse complement strand
TCATGTCTACCATCGGCGTGAAGTTCACGCGGGTATCCATTTTCTTCTGCTTACTTTGTTTCTTTTTAGCCATATCTTAGATCTCCGCCTGTTTTTTAGTGTCAAGGTTAGTAATGAGCTGGTAACGGTTTTCGTTCATGTCCTGCAGCTCCGACATCATCTTCTTAATCACAGCATAAGAAGTCTTGGCGTCGGCCTTGATGGCCAGACGGATGTCGGGGTTGGCGTCACGAGCGGCGGTTACCCACTCCTGGAACTCACTCTTCCCGCCGTCGATACTGTCGAGGGGGATGCTCAGCTTCTGGATTTCCTCAGACATCTTCTCGGTGTCGAGGGCATAGTATGACTCGAACAAGGCCATCGGGGCGCCAATCATGGCATCTTCGCGGAAGTGCTTCAGCTTCTCGCCGGTGAGCGAGACGCCGAACTTGTCGGTCACCGTCTGCATCATTTCCAACATGGTGTTCTTGTTCTCGGAGCCCACGTAGATGTGACCCTCTGGCGACACCAGAATGTTGAGCACATCGTTTTCAGGCACCTTGACCTCGGACACAGACCCCGGGGTGTTGACCTTTACCGGCTCTGGCGTCAGGAATGTTGATGTCAACATGAAGAAGCAGAGCAGCAGGGTCATCACGTCCGACATAGGCGTCATGTCGATCCAGATGTCTTTTTTCTCAATTTTAATTTTACCCATAATCTGCTAAGGTATTAAAGGTAAAACCCGCTTATGCCTCGTGGTGGTTAGAATCGTATGTAGCAGCGATGGTGTAACCAATCTCGTCGAGTGCAAACGTCAGTTTGTCAATCTTGTTGGAGAAGAAGTTGTAGACAACGGTAGCAACCCATGATGTCAAGATACCCGAAGCCGTGTTCACAAGGGCCTCAGAAATACCTGCTGACAGGGCCATAGAGTCAGCACCGCCACCGGCAGACAGAGCCTGGAACGAACCGATCATACCGAGCACCGTACCGAACAGAGCGGTCAGCGTACCGAGGGAAACGATGGTAGCAATCATCGGGAGGTTCATCGTCAGGGTAGGCATCTCCAGCTGGGTAGCCTCTTCGTGAGCCTGCTGTATCTTTGCAATCTTCTGAGACTTCTTCAGCGTGTCGTCCTTCTCAACGGTCTGGTACATGTTGATGGAAGCCAGCACCACGTTAGCCACCGAACCCTGCATCTTGTCGCACAGAGCCTTGGCCTCGTCGAAGTTCTGGTTCTTGATGGCCGACTTGACCTGGGCGGTGAACTTAGCCAGGTTGATCTTACCAGAAGCAGACTTGATAGCGAAGAAACGCTCCACACCGAGCACGACGACGGTGAGCAGCAGCGTGATAATCAGACCTACCACGAAACCACCCTTGTAGACGGTACCCATCAGGTCAGCGGGATGTCCTGTGCGGTCGCCACCCTGGAAGTGACTGGGGTCACCGAGGACGAAGAAGTAGAAGCAATAAGCTAAGATACAGCAGATTACGAGGATGATCCATGCATCTTTCACACCTTTGAAGCCCGAACTTTTCTTGGCTGGGGCTGCAGCCTTTGTTGTTGTTGCCATAATTTGAATTAATTTTTAGTTATTAAATAATAGAAGTTTGTAAAAATCCGATTTAATGTTAATCACGCGCAAAGATAGTAAATTATAGTGGGAAAAGAGCTAAATTGACAACTTTTAACTCAATTTTATGCTTTTAGTACAGCTTTGCGAGCACTTCCTTGATGCGTCGCATGGCTTCGACGATGTTTTCGTCGCTCGTAGCATAGCTCATGCGGAAGCAGTCGGGGTCGCCGAAGGCGTCGCCGCCGACGGTGGCCACATGGCCCTCCTCTAAGAGATACATCGCCAGGTCGGTGCTGTTGGCGATGACGGCGCCGCCGGGTGTCTTTTTGCCGTAGAAGCTGCTGCACTTGGGGAACAGGTAGAAGGCACCCTCGGGCACGTTGACCTCCAGGCCCTCTATGTCCTTGGCCAGGCCGACGATGAGGTCGCGGCGGCGCTCAAAGGCCTGGCGCATGTCCTCGACGCACTGCTGGCTCTCGGTGTAGGCGGCCAGGGCGGCCATCTGGCTCACGGAGCAGGGGCCGCTGGTGTACTGGCCCTGCAGCTTGTTGCAGCCCTTCACGATCCACTCCGGGGCGGCGATGTAGCCTATGCGCCATCCCGTCATGGCGTAGGCCTTCGAGACGCCGTTCACCACGATGGTGCGCTCCTTCATGCCGGGGAACTGGGCTATCGACTCGTGGTGGCCCACGTAGTTGATGTGCTCATAGATTTCGTCGGCCAGCACGTACAGGTCGTCGTGGCGCAGGATGACCTCGGCCAGTGCCTGCAGTTCCACCTTATTATATACAGAGCCCGTAGGGTTGCTGGGCGAGCAGAGTATGAGCATGCGCGTCTTAGGCGTGATGGCGGCCTCCAGCTGGGCGGGTGTCATCTTGAAGTTCTGCTCGAAGCCGGCCTCCACAATGACGGGGTTGCCCCCGGCCAGCTTCACCATCTGGGGGTAGCTCACCCAGTAGGGGGCCGGTATGATGACCTCCTCGCCGTCGTTCACCAGAGCCATGATGGTGTTGGTGACGCTCTGCTTCGCACCGTTCGACACCAGAATTTCGCTGGGCTGGTAGCGCAGCTGGTTCTCGCGCTCCAGTTTGCGGGCGATGGCCTGGCGCAGGTTGGGGTAGCCAGGCACGGGCGAGTAGCGTGAGTAGTTCTCGTCGATAGCCAGTTTGGCGGCCTGTTTGATGTGGTCGGGGGTATTGAAGTCGGGCTCACCGACGCTCATGTTGATGACGTCGATGCCCTGGGCTTTCATTTCGGAACTTTTCTGTGACATGGCCAGTGTGGCCGAAGGTGCCAGCCTTTGCAGGCGGTTGGATAGTTGTGCCATTTTTTTGCTTCGTGTATAAATTTCCGTGCAAAATTAATCAAAATCTTTCTCTTAGCAAAAGAAAAACATCATTTTTTCACTTTTAGGCCGAAAAAAATGTAATTCTGCTATTTCTCGTTTTAAAGTGTCAGGGTGTGCAAAAGCCTTTATCCACCCTATTTTAGTAATTCAACTTTCGCAAGTTGAGGAGTTAGAAGGAGTTAAAAGGAGTCAGATGGAGTTAGAAGTCAAATGACTAACAACGCCAATAACCCCTGAAGTTTGAAGAGAGCCGGTCTAATGACTTCTAACTACATGAGGCCAAAGGCCGATAACTCCTTCTAACTCCGAGGAGTTGAGCGAATGCGAAACATGAATTTTGTAATAAAAGAAAATCAGCAAGTAATTGATGCTCAATTGCTTGCTGATTTTCTGAGAGTGATCCGCTTGGGGTTCGAACCCAAGACCCCAACATTAAAAGTGTTGTGCTCTACCGACTGAGCTAGCGGATCTACCTATAGGTTTTTACTGTAAAGCGGGTGCAAAGGTACGACGAATTTTTGAATTGGCCAAATTTTCAGCCGTTTTTTCTTTCTTTTTCTTTCACAAGTGCTTTTTTGTAGCACTCGCGGCATAGGGGTTCGTATTCGTGGGTCTCGCCCAGCAGCACGCGGCGGTCGTTGTCAACCAGCCGGTGGCTGACGTAGGCCAGCGATCCGCACCTGACGCAGATGGCGTGTACCTTGGTCACGTCGTCGGCAATGGCGCAGAGCTGTGGCATGGGGCCGAAGGGGTGGCCGCGGAAGTCCATGTCGAGGCCGGCGACGATGACGCGGACGCCACGGTTGGCCAGTTCGTTGCACACGTCGGGCAGTCCCATGTCGAGGAACTGAGCCTCGTCGATGCCCACCACGTCGATGTCGCTCGACAGCAGCAGTATGCTGGCCGACGAGTCTATGGGCGTAGAGTGTATGTGGTTCTGGTCGTGGCTGACGACGTCCTCCTCAGAGTATCTTACGTCGATGGCCGGTTTGAAGATTTCTACCTGCTGGCGTGCAAACTTGGCGCGGCGCAATCGCCGTATCAGCTCTTCAGTCTTGCCTGAGAACATACTGCCGCAGATCACCTCAATGCGGCCTGGCCTGTGCGGCTCTCCGTTGATGTTGTTGTTCATAATGGGTACAAAGTTACAATTTTTTTTTAACTTTAGGCCCCAAACATCGAACTTTGTGGTAACGTAAGTGTTAAATAAGTATAACAGGTCGTCATAAAGTTCAAAGTTCAAAGTTCAAAGTTCAAAGAATATTGTATCTTTGTCCGCTGTAATGGGAATATTGTATATCGTTCCGACGCCTGTAGGCAACATGGAAGACATGACGCTGAGGGCCATCCGTATATTAAAAGAGGTGGACTTGGTGTTGGCAGAGGATACCCGTACGTCGGGCATCCTGCTGAAGCATTTCGACATCAGCAACCAGCTCATGTCGCACCATAAGTTCAACGAGCACGGCACGTCGGCGGGCATTGTCAGCCGCCTGTTGGCAGGCCAGAGCGTGGCCCTCATCAGCGATGCCGGCACGCCGGGCATCAGCGACCCCGGTTTCTTTCTTGTGCGCGAGGCCGTCAGGGCCGGCGTCGAGGTGCAGTGCCTGCCGGGGGCTACCGCCTTCGTCCCGGCGCTGGTGAGCAGCGGTTTGCCCTGCGACCGCTTTGCCTTTGAGGGTTTCCTGCCTCAGAAGAAAGGGCGGCAGACCAAGCTCCAGAGCCTGGCCGATGAGGAGCGCACGATGGTGTTCTACGAGTCGCCCTACCGGCTGGTGAAGACGCTGCAGCAGTTTGCCGAGGTCTACGGGGACGACCGCCGTGTCAGTGTGTGTCGCGAGATATCCAAGGTTCACGAAGAGAGTGTGCGCGGCACGCTGGCCGAGGTCATAGCCCACTTCCAGGAGCACGAGCCTAAGGGCGAAATCGTCATAGTGCTGGAAGGTAGAAATAAAAAGTAAAAAGGTGAAAAGTAGTAAAGTAAGAAGGTAAAAACAAGACTTAAAAGATAAACTTATGAAGAAATTAGTATTAATCGGGTTCTGTGCGCTGGCCGTAGTCGGCTGCGAGCAGAAACAGTCGAAGACAGAGCTTGCTGCCATGCAGCGGGTAGACTCGTTGAAGCAGATTATCACTCAGAAGGATAATGAAATCAACGACATGATGAGCACGTTCTCAGAGATAGAGGACGGTTTCCGTGAAATCTCAGAAGCCCAGAACCGCGTGGCCGTGGCCAAGCAGGGCGAGGGCGCGAGTGCCAAGCAGCGCATTCTGGAGAACATCACGTTTATCCAGAACACGATGAAGCAGAACAAGGAGCTCATCAACAAGCTGAAGCAGCAGCTGCGCGAG
>CAMNJY010000172.1 GCA_946541745.1 uncultured Prevotellaceae bacterium | reverse complement strand
GCCTGCTCCAGGGCGTTCAAATCTTCGGGATTGAAGATGGCGGGCAGGGCAGCGCGATTCACAGTACCTTCGGCGGTCATGGCGTCCTTACCCACGTTTCTGGTGTCTGGCACCTGTTTGGCCAGCACAACAATTTTTAATGCCATATAAATATAATAATGTGTAAAATTGATATCCTTTCTGAAATCGGCTGCAAAATTACTACTTTTTGCGCACACAGCAAAATAAAATGCACAAAATCCGACATTTTGTGCACACAATATAGGGTTTTGTGCAAGCTCTTACAGCTCTGCGGTATTGAAATAGTCCTCCAACTCCTTGGTAGCGTCACCGTCCTCGTTGTCCAGGTCCTTGATGACGTGCCCTTTCTCCAAAAGCAGGATGCGGCTGGAAATTTCCGACACGAAATTGAGGTTGTGACTGGAGATGATGACCGTCGTGCCCAACCTGATGTTCATCTCGCTGATGAGCCGTGCCACAGTTATCTGCGACGTAGGGTCGAGGTAGTTGAAAGGCTCGTCAAGAATCAGCACCTTAGGGTTGATGAGCATGGCGCCGATGATGCCTATCTTCTGGCGGTTGCCCTCAGAGAACTGACGCAGATATTTCTCGGTGCCCAGTATCTCGCCGTGCATCAGTGACTGATAATTAGCCAACCGGTCGTTGAGTGTATCAGGCGACAGGCCGTAGACACGGGCAATGAATCCGAAATATTCCTCTGGCGTATAAAAGTCGATGAGGAAGTGGCCGTCGATAAACGACCCCGTGGACAATTTCCAGGTGTCGTCGCTGACCACAGGCCGTCCATCCACCTCTATGCTGCCCTTGGTAGCTTCTATCAGGTCGAGCATCAGCCTCATCAGCGTGGTCTTACCGGCACCGTTGTTGCCCACCAGTCCTACGAGTTCGCCCGAGCCAATGGTCAACTCAGGAATATCGAGCACAGTCTGCTGGCCATACTCCTTCACCAATTGATCTATTTTGATTTCCATAAGATGCTAATCTGTTTATTGTCTGTAACGTTCAAAACTTTTGTAGCGACGCTGCTCATAGAGTCGTGCCAGCCATTCGATGACCACCCGGTGCAGGGCAAAGCCCAGCAGGCCGAGGAGCGAGAGGGTCACCAGAGCGCCCACCTCAGAGAGCAGCCAGAGGCAAAGTCCATAGATGGCCAGCGGTACAAAGATTATCAGCCCATAGAGGTTGACGGCCAGCGACGCTCCCTGGTAATTGAAGAAGGCCGACTGGAACAGTTCTATGCGCGAAGAGATAAGGCAGGTGGGCATGAGCGACAGGTTGCCGATGCCCGTGGTAAACAACCACGTGGCCACCAACAACCACGGCGACACATTACCCAGCCATACTACCGGCAGCACCAGCAGCGTGGGCCACACGTCGAGCAGGGCATAGAACCAGAACTTGTTTTCCAGTATCTGACGGATGCTGACGGGTTTCGTCCACAAGCCGTCGAAATAGTTGCCCTCGATGCCGAACACCCATTGGCCCAACATCATGGAAGGAGCAAAGACAGAGAAGAGAAACATCATGTAGAACATGAAGTTCTGCCCTTGGGACATCTGCAGATAGACGTTGAGCACGAAGACCAGCGGCAATATCAGCACCGCCACCCGCAGCCGCTTGGAGCGCAGCACGGAGACATACTCCATAGAGAACAGCGACGAAGACCCCACGCGGAACAGCCGGCGGGAATGCTCATGCGACTCCTCGTACCGACGGATGTCACACAGATAGTCGTAAAACAGGGCTACGCCGCCGGCACAGAGCAGCAGGAAGCCCACCACATGGACCCACCAGGGCAGCAAGAACACCGTCAGCGAATAGCACGCGGCAACAACGGCCCACAGCGCCATAGCCGCCAGCACCGGCCACACGCCGCTCCAGCCCCTGGCCTTGCGGAAAGCCGTAATGGCCACGCCGCCCACCAACGACACTGCCAGCAGCAGCACCATCGACGGCACCACTAACGGCCACGGCAGGAACAGGACGCAGAAAGGCAACAGCGAGAGCGGCAGCGTCCAGTTCCAGAAGTTCAGCACGTTGCTCACCAACAGGAACCTGTTCCACGCACGCTCGCTGACGGGACGGCTCTTCAGGTAGTGGTCCATCGCCGTTTCGTCGTGCTTCATGAGCAGTTTATGCAGAAAGTCGGGCACTATCAGCATAGCGGCCAGCAGCGGCACGGCCACTTCCATGCCCGCCTGGGGGCCGCTGACCTCATAGATAGCCAGGGTAACCACGATGCACACCATCATGAAAAGCCCGAAGAAGTAAGCCATACCCAGGAAGCGCCCCCACTTGAAGTCGCGGCGTTTCTGGTCGGCCCACAGTTTCAGCAATAGTTTCAACATACAGCGCAATGATACGTTAGGAAAAACGGTGACAAAGGTACGAATAGTTTTTGGCCTGTGCAAAAGAAAAAAAGCCTTTTTCTTTCGTACTTCATCTTTTTTTCGTAACTTTGCACAAAATTACAACTTTATGAAACAGACTATAAAAAACAGAAAACTACTGACAGCACTCTCACTCCTCTTCACATGGCTCGCTGCGGGCACGACGACCGCGCAGGCCCAGGGTTTCGACAACCTGCCCGACCCCATAGAGGACGTCAACAAGGTGGTGGACAACACCCCCGACTCCATAGCCAAGGCCCTGATGTCGCGGCCCAAGCCCGGCTCTACGCGCAAGGGTGAGAACCCCGTGCTCTTCTTAGTGGGCAACTCGACGATGCGCAACGGCACCCGCGGCGACGGCTCCAACGGGCAGTGGGGCTGGGGCTACTACGCCAGCCAATACTTCAACGCGGCAAAAATCACCGTCGAGAACCAAGCCCTCGGCGGCATGTCCACACGCACCTTCTACACAGACCTGTGGCCCGCCGTGCGCGACGCGCTGAAACCCGGCGACTGGGTCATCGTCTCTATAGGCCACAACGACAACGGCGAGTTCTTCGACCAGCGCCGTGCCCGTGCCGTCATTCCCGGCGTCGACCCCGACACATGCTACGTAGGCTTCAACCAGCGCACACAGCGCCAGGACACCGTCTACAGCTACGGCCACTACCTGCGCCGCTACATCCTGGAGACCAGGGCCCGCGGTGCCCACCCCATCCTGATGTCGCTGACACCGCGTGATGCCTACGACGACAAGGGCAGGATAGTACGCAAGCCCCAGACGGAGTGGGGTGCCTATATCGCCGCCGTGGAGGGTGTGCCCTTCGTCGACCTGAACGACATCTCCGGCCGGAAGCTCGACAGCTACAGCCCGTGGAAGGAGAAATACCACTTCTTTGGCGACAAGATACACACCTCGAAATTTGGAGCCGAGATGAACGCCCGCTCGGCAGCCGAGGGACTGTGGGAGAGCCGTAACCCACAGCTCAGACCGCTGCAGGCGATGATGCAGAACGTGCCACTCAAGGTGAAGCCCGTGAAGCGCGAGAAGGGCAAGCCCGTGCTCTTCTTCACCGGCGACTCCACGGTGAAGAACGCCGACAAGGAGGACGACGGCATGTGGGGCTGGGCTTCCCAGGCACAGACGGTGTTCGACGAGTCAAAAATCACGCTGTTCAACGCCGCCCGCGCCGGCCGCTCCACGCGTTCCTTCCTGCGCGAAGGGCTGTGGGACGAGGTTTACAACTCGCTCCAGCCGGGCGACTTCGTCACCATACAGTTCGGGCACAACGACATCTGCCCCATCACCGACCAGAAAGCCCGCGGTGTCATTCCCGGCACCCGCGACACCTGCCACGTCTACAAGCTGGACAACGGGCAGTATGAGGTGGTCTACTCGTTCGGCTGGTATCTGAAGAAGTTCATCGACGACGTCCGCGAAAAGGGGGCCACGCCCATTCTCGTCTCGCTGACCCCCCGCAACGAGTGGCCCGGCGGACGGGTGGAGCGCCGCGACGGCTCCTACGGCAAGTGGTACCGCGAGGTGGTGGCCGAGACGGGCGTAGAGTTCATCGACATGCACAATCTGTCGGCCGATTTCCTCGACAAGAAGTTTGCCGTCAAGCAGCTGCCCGCCGACAAGGAGAAAGCCAAGGCCAAGATGGATGAGCTGAAGGAGAAGGCCGGCAGCAAGTATTTCAAGAAGGACCATACCCACACCTCAAAGCTGGGGGCCCAGATGAACGCCCAGTCGTTTGCCAAGGGACTCCGCCAGAACAAGAGCGAACTGGCGAAGTACCTGAAGAAGTGAAGAGTGAAGGGAGATTTTAATGCGTACCACTGCATTATGAAATGCTTCGTCAGGCTACTCCTGCTGTTGATGGTGGCTGTGCTATTTGCTCAATGCGATCGATTTAGCTATCACCCAAAGTTGGTGCAGCTCGACTCTTTGGCAGATAGTAATGCTGACAGTGCTGTAAGCCTGATGCACCAGATAGAGCCGCTGATGGCGGAGGCCGACGAGCGCGACCGCCGCTACTTCAAACTTCTCAGTATCAAGGTGGCCGACAAGGCCGACCTGCTTCTGCCAACTGACACCGCTGCCTGGCAGCTGGTTGACTGGTATGAGCAGCACGGAGATAGTCGCTTGTTGCCGATGGCCTATTACTATGCCGCACGCGTCTGTCGCACCCGCAACGACTCGCCACAAGCCCTTGATTACCTGCTGAAGGCTCACGACCTTCTCAGGGATGATGACAGCCAGCTGCATCTGAAAGCAGTGGTCAACAGCCAGATGGGGTATATCTTCTCGCAGCAGAAACTTTACCAGTATGCCCTCGCTGCTTTCCGGAATTCGTATCGTTATGATAGTTTATTACGTGATACAACTGGAATGATTCTAAATTTAAGAGACCTCGGTTTCAACTATGAGAATCTTGGTGAGAGAGACTCCTCAATTTGTTATTTTGAGCAGGCCATGTCACTTGCAGAGTTGCAGAACGAGAAACTGATAGTAATGCAAATGAAAGTCCAGATGGCAAATGTTTATCTCAAAATAGGAAAGATAAATGAAACACATGAACTCATTTCGGCTGCTATGAATTGTAATGACAAGGCCAATCAGAGTGCAACGTATTCAATAGCAGCTAAAACATATCAGGCTTTGGGTCTGATGGATTCTGCCAGCTTTTGTTATAATCGACTATCAAGTCTTCCATCTGTATATGCAAAAAAAGTAGGATACAAAGGCCTTTCTGATTATTTGGTTTCAAAAGGCAACATAAAGGAAGCTCTCCAGAACTTTAACCCGCATTGCAGTTGCATAAAAATCCAAAGTTAAACTATGTTATAGAATT
>CAMNJY010000171.1 GCA_946541745.1 uncultured Prevotellaceae bacterium | reverse complement strand
AGCTCTGCGCCGGCTACACCGACTCGCTCGACTTCAGCCGCGACCTGCGCATACCTTTTGCCTGCGTAGCCACCAACATCGTCGACAACAGCGAGGTTGTCTTCCACAGCGGGCGCCTGCCCCAGGCCATGCGCGCCTCGATGGCCATTCCCGCCGCCTTCTCGCCCGTCAGGATAGGCGGCATGGTGCTCGTCGACGGCGGCCTGAAAAACAACTACCCCGCCGACATCGCCCGCCAGATGGGCGCCGACATCATCATCGGCGTCACCGTGCAGGGAGAGCCTAAGGTGGCCGAGGACATGGGCGGCTTGATGAGCATCATCAGCCAGATAGTAGACGTGAACTGCAAGAACAAGTACGACGAGAACCTGGCCATCACCGACCTCCACCTGCAGGTAGACACCCGCGGCTATGGGTCGGCCAGCTTCTCGCAGAGCGCCATCGACACCCTCATACGCCGGGGCGAGGAGCTGGCCATGAGCCGCTGGGACGACATCATGGCCCTGAAGCGGCGCATGGGGCTCAAAGCGTCCTACCGGCCCGCCGTCCTGCAGCCCCTGCGCCCGCTGGTGATGACCGAGAGGCACCGCGTCGTAGGCTACAGGTTCGAGAACATGACGCCCCAGGCCGAGCGGTTCGTACGCCAGAAGTTCCAGCTGAACCGCCGCGACAGCATCGACGCCAAGCTGGAGCAGGAGCTCACCACCTGCATGCGCGTCGACCTGTTCTACCAGACGGCGGAGTGCCGGCTGGTGCCCGAAGCCAATGGCGTGCGCGTCATACTGACGGCGGGCAACCGCAAGACGGCACAGCTGCACGGCGGCGTGCGCTACGACATGGAGGAGCACGTAGCCCTGCAGATGGGGCTTGACATCCCGATGAAGACGGCCATACCCGTCAATACCGACATCACCCTGCGACTGGGCAAGCGGCTCATGGCCCGGGGCGAGGTCACCGTCCACCCCCGCAGTTTCACCAGACCCTCGCTCAGCTTCACCTTCAAGCGCAACGACATCGATGTCTATATGGACGGCGACCTCGACTATAACGTGCGCTACAATCAGTTCCAGGCCGAGTCCCTGCCGGTGAACTTCACCTTGAACCGCTTCAATCTGCAGATGGGCCTGCGCTGGGACTTCGTACACTACCGCAGCAAGCTCGGCTCCGACGATGCCATGCAGGTGTCGCTCCAGAACGAGCACTTCTACAGCTACCGCGTCCGGGCCGAATACAACAGTGAGGACAACTGGTATTTCCCCTCCAGGGGTACGTGCTTCAAGGCCGCCTACGCCTATCTGACCGACAACTTCGCCAACCTCGACGGCAAGACCGGCACGTCCGTCGTCAGCGGCCACTGGCGCATGTCGCTGCCGCTGAACCGCCGCTTCACCCTGCAGCCCATGGTCTACGGGCGCATGCTCTTTGGCAGCATATTCCCGCCCGTCTTCAGCAACACCGTCGGCGGCAACTGGTTCGGCCACTACGTGGAGCAGCAGATGCCCTTCGCCGGCATTGGCAACATGGAGTATGCGGGCCGTCAGTTCATAGCCGCCCAGCTGCAGGCCCAGGAGCGCATAGCCACCAACAACTATGTGCTGCTGCGCGTGGCCGCTGCACAGCAGGCCGACCGCCTCGGCACGCTCTTCGACCACCGTACGCTGGCGGGGGTGCAGGCGGCTTACTTCTACAACACGATGTTCGGCCCCGTCGGTGCCCTGCTCGGCTATAGCAACAAGACGCGCAAGGTGAACTTCTACATCAACATAGGGTTCCAGTTCTGATATTCAGGGCCGGAAAACTTGGCAGTATTCGGAAAAATAGTTATTCAACTTTCGCAAGTTGAGGAGTTAGAAGGAGTTAAAAGGAGTCAGATGGAGTTAGAAGTCAAATGACTAACAACGCCAATAACCCCTGAAGCTTGAAGAGAGCCGGTCTAATGACTTCTAACTACATGAGGCCAAAGGCCGATAACTCCTTCTAACTCCTTCTAACTCCGAGGAGTTGAGCGAATGCGAAACATGAAATAGTTATCTTTGCACCATCGCCGAAGGCAGAGGCTGCGAAAAGCCTGCCAAACGGCTTGACTTAACCTCAAAACAACGAATAAATGAACAAACATTGGATGAAACTGCTGTCTATAGGTCTGCTGACATTGCTGTGCCGGCCGACGCTGATGGCTCAGACCACGATCGCCGTCATCACCGACACCCACGTGATGGCGCCAGGCTTGCTGGTGAACGGCGGTACAGCCTGGCAGAACGAGTTGGGCAACGACCGTAAGCTGCTGGACTACAGTAGCAGGATATTTGACGAACTGGTGTCGAAGTTCAAGGCGGAAAAGCCCGGCCTGCTGTTGGTGACGGGCGACCTGACGAAAGACGGCGAGCGGCTGAGCCATGAGTATGTCAAGGCTGGATTAGACCAACTGAAGGCCGAAGGCGTGAAGGTGCTGGTCATTCCCGGCAACCACGATATAGACAATAACGGTGCCGAGAAGTACGACGGTGACGTGGCGACGAAGGTGGAGACCGTCAGCAGCGCCGATTTTGCTACGCTCTATGCCGACTATGGCTACAGCGGCACGGTGCGCGACGACAACTCGCTGAGCTATGCCTGCGAGCCTGTCAGCGGGCTGGTACTCATAGGTATCGACACCCACACCGGCGCCATTGACGGTGCAACGCTGGACTGGGCGTGCCAGCAAGCGCGCGACGCTTACCGGCAGGGAAAGCAGGTGATTGCCATGATGCACCATCCCCTCTTTCCACACATCCTGGGAGCCGACATGTTTGTAAATTCGTCAACGGTGGCCAACTATAAGACGGTGCGCAACCGTCTGGCCGATGCCGGGGTGCGGGTGGTGCTTTCGGGCCATTTCCATACGTCGGACATAGCCAAGGACTGGAACGCCGACATGACGAAGGAAATCTATGACATCAATACGGGCTCGGTCATCTCCTATCCCTGCGACTATCGGGTCATGACGCTGAGCGGCGACCTGCAGACTTTGGAGGTAGCCACCCAAAGCGTCACGACATTGCCCGACGAGCCGGCTTTCAGCAATACTGCCAAGAAGAGACTGACGGCAAGCATGACGAAGATAGCAGCGGCAAAAGTGGGAAACGCCCTTTCCGGAACAGCGGCCAACGTGTTTGTTGTACATGCGGAGGGTAACGAGGACGAGTCGGGAATGGCCGATGGTTATTTGAATATGTTTGATCTCGCAAAAAAACTCGACCCCCTTTCGGGTAATAAAATTTCAACAAAGCTGAAATCCTTAGGCCTGACGTTCGACTCTTTTGAGGCTATTCTGAAAAGCATACTCTATGATATAAGCAACTACGGGACAGAACGTGCGGACAAGACGGACGACCGGTCACTGACCATCGCCATGCCCGATCTTTCCGAAGGTCTGAGCGTGTCAGTCTCAGGGTGGTCTACCTACTGCTCTGACCGCTGTCTCGACCTGTCGAAGACCGATGGCATCAAAGGGTATATCGTTGAGGAGGTATCTGACAAAGGCGTGCAGCTGAAGGAGGTAAGCATAGTGCCGGCAGAAACGGGGTTCATCATCAGCGGCGAAGGGTCGGCCGACATAAGGCTCTGGGCCACCGACAAGGAGGCTGACGACGTGTCGGGCAATCTGCTGAAGGGCACCCTTTCGGCCACTACCGCCCCCGACCACTCCTACGTGTTGTCAACGCAGGACGGGACGACGGGCTTTTACCCCCTCGCAACGTCGGTGACGCTGCCGGCGCACAAAGCCTATCTGACCATACCTGCAGGAGGCAGCGTCAGGCAGATCCTGCTTCCCTCAGACGGACAGGCCACAGCTGTGGAGGCACTGGCATTGCCGGATTCCGACGCCCCTTGCTATACCCTGCAAGGAGTGCGCGTAGCCCAGGTGCAAAAGGGCATCTATGTGAGAAACGGTCAGCTTGTCGTTATTAAATGAACATAGCCATGAAAAGAGTTTACATACGTCCAGCTACAGAAATCATAGAGGTAGTGACAGCCCCGATGTTGACCCAATCGCCAGATGATATTACCAAAACGTTGACGATGCCGTTAGTAGAGACCATCATCATTACAAGCGACAGCGATATACAGTAGAGGGACATCCCCTTATCTGCTGCCCATGATTTGCCGCAGTTCGTCAATCTCGGCCTCGGTGGTGGCCCAGCTGGTGACGAAGCGGCAGATGGTGTGGTGGTGGTCGGTCTGGCCGAAGTGGGTGAACAGCACGTGGCGGCTCAGGCGCTCGACCTCCTCGTTGCTCAGCACGAGAAACTGCTGGTTGGTGGGCGAGTCGATGTAGAAGCGGCAGCCCAGCTCCTGGAACACCAGCTTCAGCTTGAGGGCCATGTCGATGGCGTGGCGCGACAGCTGGAAGTAGAGGTTGTCGGTGAACAGCGCGTCAAACTGCAGCCCTATGAGCGCCCCCTTGGCAATGACGGCGCCGTGCTGCTTCTGGATGCTGAAGAAGTGCTTGTGGGCCTTGCGCCCGCTGAAGACGACGGCCTCGCCGCAGAGCGCCCCTATCTTGGTGCCGCCGATGTAAAAGACGTCGCAGTGGCGGGCAAGGTAGGGCAGGCTGACGTCGCCGGACTCGGCCATCAGGCCGTAGCCCAGCCGCGCGCCGTCGATGTAGAGGGGTATGTCATAACGCTGGCACACTTGGTAGATGTCATCCAGCTCACGGGCGGTGTACAGCGTGCCCAGCTCGGTGGGAAAGGTGATGTAAACCAGGCCCGGGTGGACGGCATGGTCCTTGTTGCCGTCGTGCATGAAGTCGTCGAGGTAGCCGTCCAGCGTGCTGGCTTCCAGCTTGCCCTGACGGTCGGGTAGGGTGATGATCTTGTGCTCGGTAAACTCTACGGCGCCGGCTTCGTGGACATTGATATGGCCCGACCCTACGCAGATGACACCCTCATACTGGTAGAGCATGGAGTCGATGGTGGTAGCATTGGTCTGCGTGCCGCCGGTGAGGAAGAAAATCTGGGCATCGGGCAGGCCGCAGGCCTCGCGTATCTTCTGCTTGGCGCGCTCCGAGTACTCGTCAAAACCGTAGGGCGTAGGCTTGGCGTCGTTATACTTTATCAGGTTGGCCAGCACCTGGGGGTGAGCCCCGTTGTTGTAGTCACATTCAAACGAAATCATGCTTGTTCAGGGTTATGCGGGTTGTCTTGTTATGAGCGTGCAAAATTAGTCATTTATTTCTTCATCACCAAATAAAACGTCGTAAACTTTGCAGTTTCGCTTTTTTGTCGTAACTTTGCAGGCAAACTCAAAGAACATGAAGAAGTGGACTACTGAAGACGCCCGCGAGCTGTACAACATCGGCGGCTGGGGCACCTCGTATTTCGGCATCAACGACGAAGGCAACGTCTACGTCACGCCGT
>CAMNJY010000170.1 GCA_946541745.1 uncultured Prevotellaceae bacterium | reverse complement strand
CGCCGGCAAAGTCGGCTATGCCGCGCCCCTGGAAGTAGAAGTTGTTCATGTTGATATAGAGGCACTGTCTGTCGCCGGTCTCAAACTTCTCACGGGCATATTGCAGCAGGAAGGTGGTCTTGCCAATGCCCCGCGTACCCTTGATGCCTATCAGCCTGTCGGTCCAGTCTATCTCGTCCATCAACGAGCGGCGGACCGGGGCATTGACATGCTCTACCAAGTACCGATGTGTGCGAAAGAAAGCATCCATGCGCTGCGCAATAATATTACTTTGTTAACTTAAACAGCTGCAAAGATAACAATAAAATTGCAATTTGCAAAGCGGCGGCTGAAAAAACTTTCCAAATTTGTCTATTTTTGTTTTTTCAACCTACAATAAACCGCCCCCCATCAACGTTATTAGAGGGTATGCAAAGATTTAATACCATATTATATATAGCCGCCACGGTCATGATGCTTTGCGCCTGTGGGGCCGACTCTGCCATGAAGAAGGGCGACAAGTTCTATGCCCTCGGCGAATACTACGACGCCGCTGCACAGTACAAGAAGGCCTACGCCCAGACGCCGGCCAAGCAGCGACGGCTGCGAGGGCAGCGGGCCTTGAAGATGGCCGACTGCTACCGGCGTATCAACCAGACCCAGCGCGCACTGGCCGCCTACAACAACGCCGTGCGCTACAAGCAGGCCGACTCGCTGACCCACCTCTACCTGGGCCAGCTGATGATGAAGAACGGCGACTACAAGAGCGCCCAGAAGTCGTTTGAGCAGGCCATTGACAGCCTGGAGCAGAGCCTGCACCGAGAGGAAAAGGACACCAGGCGCGAGGTGCTGAAGGGGCAGGTCAGGCTGGCCCGGGAGGGGGTGGCCGCCGCCCGGCAGGCTCAGGAGTGGAAGCGGTTGGGTTCCAAATACACCGTACGCCGCGAAGACCTGTTCAACTCGCGACGGGCCGAATACTCACCGGCCCTCAACGGCGACGCCTTCGACCAGATATATTTCACCTCGACGCGCAACCAGGCCCAGGGCGACGAGCTGAGCGGTATTACCGGCACCAAGAACGGCGACATCTTCTATGCGCAGAAAGACGAGAAGGGCAAGTGGGGCAAGCCGCAGACCATCGACTCAGAACTCAACAGTGACTTCGACGAGGGGGCCTGCTGCTTCAGTGCCGACGGCAAGACCATGTATCTCACCCAGTGCCGCACCGATCCCAGCTATCCGCGCTATGCTACCATCGTCAAGTCGCAGCGCAGCGACGCTTCGTGGGGCAAGCCCGTAGAGGTCACCGTGGCCAGGGACACCCTCTCCACCTTTGCCCATCCTGCCGTCTCGCCCGACGACCAGTGGCTCTATTTCGTCAGCGACATGCCCGGCGGCCTCGGCGGCTATGACATCTGGCGCATACCCCTCTCGGCTAACGGTCTCGGGGCGGTCGAGAATATAGGCGCGCCGGTCAACACCCCCGGCGACGAGCTGTTTCCCACCTTCCGCCCCAATGGCGACCTGTATTTCTCCAGCAACGGCCATCCGGGGCTGGGCGGCCTCGACATCTTTATTGCGAAGCCCACCACCGCCCCCTCCCAAAGGGAGGGCAGTATCATAGATAGTGGTGCTGTGGATGGCAAATCAGGAGAAGAGAAAGCTAAACAATCTCCCTTCCTTTTGGGAGGGGCCGGGGGTGGGCTTTACGTCCTTGAGCATCCCGGCTACCCCCTCAACTCGCAGGGCGACGACTTCGGCATGACCTTCGAGGGGCTGCACAACCGGGGCTTCTTCAGCAGCAACCGGGGCGACGCCCGAGGGTGGGACCACATCTACTCCTTTGAGAAGTCGGAGGTGATGGTCACCGTCAAGGGATGGGTCTACGAGAGGGATGGCTATGAGCTGCCGGCAGGCCAGGTCTACATGGTGGGCAACGACGGCACCAACCAGAAACTCAGCGTCAAGGGCGACGGCTCCTTCACGCAGGAGATACAGACCGGCGTCGACTACGTCTTCCTCGGCACCTGCAAGGGCTTCCTCAACCACAAGGAGGAGCTGCGCGTCGACACGGCTACCGTCTCCCACGAGTACGTCCTGCAGTTCCCGCTGGCCAACATCTCGGCCCCGGTGCTGATTGACAACATCTTCTACGACTTCGACAAGGCCACCCTGCGCCCGGAGTCGCAGACAGCCCTCGACGAGCTGGTGAAACTGCTGAACGAAAACCCCAACGTCACCATCGAGCTGTCGGCCCATACCGACTACCGCGGGTCGGCCCAGTATAACGAGCGACTCTCGCAGCGACGTGCCGAGTCGGTGGTCAACTACCTCATAGAGCACGGCATCGCCGCCGACCGTCTGACCCCCAAGGGCTACGGCAAGGAGAAGCCCAAGACCGTGCGTCGCAAGCTGACCGAGAAGTTCCCCTATCTGAAGGAGAACGACGTGCTGACCGAGGACTTCATCAAAGCCCTGAAAGACCCTGAGCAGCAGGAGGCCTGCAACCAGCTGAACCGGCGCACGGAATTCATCGTGCTGCGCACCACCTACGGCCTGTTCGACGACAAGGGCAACCTGAAGGCACTGCCCACGCCCAAGACCGACGAGGAGCCTGCTGACGATGAACCCACCGACGACCTTTTCTGACCCCCTTTCGCTCAAAAGGGACTGCCTTTCGCCCAAAAGGGACTGCCTTTCGCCCAAAAGGGACTCCCTTTTGCCCGAAACGGTTTCCTTTCACAAAAGTCGGCCACTTTTGTCACCTCTCACGGGCGTCCCCCCTTGCTTGCGGTGTTTTCTATTTGTCTCATCGGTTGTTTTCTGTATGTCTCATTTCTCTCTAAATAGGGAATGCAAACGCAAAATCAGAATGCCCCTACTGCCCCTAAATGGGTTGTAGGGGCAGTGGGGGCACCCTGTTTCTGTCTTTCCCTCCCAGTAATCAGGGGGACAGACCTTTGGCCTTTTCTGAAAAAAAATCGGGCGCGCGTACCTTTTATCTTTCCTTTTGTTCTATTAAAATTTACAAAAATTGTTCCAAAATCTACAAATATTATCTTTTGGCAGCCTTTGGGCTTGGATGTTTTGTAAAAAATGATTAACTTTGCAGCCGATATATATAAATCAAACATGATTCGTACAAGATTCAAGAAAGGCACCAAAATTATCGACATCATGATTGCCGCCGTAGGTGGCACGCTCTCGGTGTGCGTCATGCTTTACGCCATCTTCCATTTCGGTGTGAAGGAGGCGTGGCCGGAGCTGGTGCTTAACCTGTTTTACATCGTCTGCCTGGCGATGATCTTTATGTACTTCTTCAACATTCGCATCACCACCCGTCAGTTCAACTACTGGTGTTCACTCTTGGTGGGCATGACGGTGTTGCTGCGCGACATACTCTTCCCGCCGCCACTGGCCAACTACCCCCTGCACCTGGCTTGCTTCACCCTCTCGGTGCTGTTGCTCTGCACGCTGACGTTCTTCTATGCCCGCAAGGACTGGAAGAGCTATACCAAGGGCAACCTCTGGAGCATCTTCATCATCGACGCGCTCATAGCCGCGCTCTACCACCTCGACATCGCATTATTTGAGTCTGTCGACGAATATACCAACTATTTGCTCACTGAGATATGGATACGTCCCACCATAGTCTACGGCCTGGTAGCATGCTTCGTGACGGAGACACAAGAGACGTGAGCGAGACAGCTGTCAATATCATCATTAACAACAAAACAATAGCAACGGAATGAATACAATCAAATGGAGTCTGATGCTCGGAATCGTGACCGGGCTGTCGGCGTGCAATTTAGACATGCCGAAGGAGAAGAATTCATCGTTCGAGACGATGACAGTCAAGAAGTCTGACATTGAGCTGCCTTATAAGTTCAGTGCCAGGATGAAAGGCCAGAACGACGTGACGATTACGCCACAGGTGAGCGGTCAGCTGATGAAGATTTGCGTCACTGAGGGTCAGCAGGTGAAGAAAGGCCAGACGCTCTTCATCATCGACTCGCGCAATGCCCAGTTAGAACTGGAGGCTGCCCAGGCCAATCTGCAGGCTGCCAAAGCCCAGGAGAACTCTGCCAAGTTGGAGTACGATTCGAACAAGAACCTGTTTGAGAAGAAAATCGTCAGCAGCTATATGCTCAGCAACTCTGAGAACGCCTATAAGCAGGCCCAGGCGGCCGTGGCACAGGCCCGTGCGGCTGTCAACCGTGCCAAGGTGAACCTGGGCTTCTGCACCATCACGGCTCCCGTGTCGGGTATTACTGGTGAGATTCCCGTTCGTACCGGCGACCAGGTGTCGCCCATGAGCGAACTCACCATGCTGAGCGGCAACACCACGATGTACGCTGAGTTCTCGGTGACGGAGGCCATCGTCGAGGCCATGGTGCAGAGCGGCATGAAAGCCGACGAGGTAGACAAATATATAGCCAACCTGCCCGCTGCAACATTTGTCATGAAGAACGGCACGGAGTATCCCCACAAGGGGCGCGTGGTGAGCCTGACAGGCGTGGTCAACGCCGCCACGGGTTCGCTGACCAGCAAGGTGTCGTTTCCCAATCCCGACGGCCATCTGTATTCAGGCATTCAGGGCACCATCGTCATGCCTTTCGCTGAAACGGGCGTGATAGTCATTCCGCAGTTCGCCGTGGTGCGCCTCCAGGACAAGTCGCAGGTCTTTAAGGTGAAGGCCGACAGCACGGCAACGGCTGTTGAGGTGACGACAGAGGATACCGGCAATGGTAAGGACTTCATTGTGACCAGCGGCCTGAACGAGGGCGACAAGATTGTGACCGTCGGTGCCAATAACGTGACGGAGGGGCAGAGGGTGCTGTTCCCCGAGGAAGTGAAGAATGAAGAATGAAGAATGAAGAATTTGCTTCCGCATTATGAAGAACAACATATTTATCAATAAATACGTGATGGCATGCGCCATCTCTATTGTGATAGCGCTGGTGGGCTACATTTCGATGAACACGCTGCCGGTGGAGCAGTATCCTGACATTGCGCCGCCTACGGTGTCGATAACGACGAACTACTCTGGTGCTGATGAGAACACGGTGATGAAATCGGTCATCCAGCCCCTCGAGGAGGCTGTCAACGGTGTGACGGACATGACCTACATCACCTCAAAGGCTTCATCGAACGGTGACGTAGAGATTAACGTCTATTTCAAACAGGGCACCGATCCCGACCTGGCGGCTGTCAACGTGCAGAACCGCGTGAGCGGAGCACTGGCGCTGCTGCCTGCTGACGTTACGAAGGTCGGTGTGAAGGTAGAGAAGCGTCAGAACAATATTCTGAGAATCTTCGCCGTGAAGAGTGCCGACGGCAAGTACAACGAGGACTTTGTGTCGAACTATGTGGACATCAACATCAAGCCGCGCCTGATGCGTATCACCGGCGTGGGTAACGTGCTGAGC
>CAMNJY010000169.1 GCA_946541745.1 uncultured Prevotellaceae bacterium | reverse complement strand
ACAGCGGCTGGGCCGACAGTGGAACAACGGCCAGCCATAAAGCCAAAAGCGTGAATAAGCAATATCTTCTGCTCATACTATTCGGGTTAGCCATATATTCAGGAAACCTAAGCTTTTTGGTTAGTCTCTTGGCCATAAATTCATTACACTTTTGGTGTTACACCTTTGGTAAAACACTTTTGGTTCAATGCAAAGGTACGAATAAATGGGAATAGTGCCAAACTTTTCTCCCCTTTTTTACCTTTTGGCTTAAAAATCCACCTACTTTCCACGAAAATCCCTTTTAGCTCTTGTCCTCTTTACCTGAATACTGGCAAGTATTTACTATGTGTGCAATACGTATAAAGCTCCACGCTGGGGCGTGAACCGTGTGTACTTGTATGTAGTACTCGAGTGCGTTCTGGGGCAGCGACTACGGCAGCGGCTTCGGCAGTCGCCGCGGCGGTTCCACGGTGCGCCCAGTGCGCCAGAACTGAGCGCATGCTTTCCATCGTAATACCCAATCGAAAGAGTCCCCGACGCAGTGAAGCGCCGGGGACTCTTGTTTTCAATTTGATGACTATGAAACAAAAGGCGCCTGCACCGCTATTCGCTGTAATTATGGTCTACAACGATGGAGAAGTGGCGGGAGGGGAAGCGTCGGTGGAGGCTGTCCTCGATTCTTGCAACAAAGGCCTGAGCATCCTTGACGTCATCCTCGGGCACAACATCGAGGGTAATCAGGTTCTTGTCGTCGTAGTAGTAGAAGGCATGAACCTGCATGACCCCCTCCTGGCTGGCGGCAAAGTCCATGACGTCGTGCTGCAGGCGGCCAAGGCCGCTGTCGTCCGTCGAAATGGCGTAGATGCCGACGGTGAGGATGACGTGGAATTTCTCGTAGACCCGCTGGGCGATGCTGCGCGTCAGCCGGTGGATGTCGCGGGCTGTCATCTTGTCGGAGACGTTGACGTGCAGCGAACCGATGATGGTGTCGGGGCCATAGCTGTTCATGATGATGTCAAACACGCCGTAGACTTCCTTAAACGTCATGACCTCCTCCTTCAGCCGGGCAACGAACTGGGGCGAAATGCGGCTGCCGAGCAGCTCGTTGATGGGCGAGGCGAGCATCTCGTAGCCGGCCCTGAGGATGACCAGCGAGATCAGCACTCCGAACAGGCCGTCGAGGTTGACACCCCACAGCAGCATGATGCCGGCCGAGACAAGGGTGGCAAGTGTCACCACGGCATCAAACAGGGCGTCGGCGCCGCTGGCTATCAGCGCGTCGCTCTTCAGCCGCTCGCCGGTACGTTTCACGTATCGCCCCAGGACTAACTTCACGCCTACGGCCACGATGATCACTGTCAGGGTCACTGCGGTGTATCGCGGCTCTACGGGATGGATAATCTTGCTGACCGACTCCATCAGCGAGCCTATGCCGGCCATCACCACGATGACGGCGATGATGATGGCGCTGAAATACTCTATGCGCCCGTGGCCGAAAGGATGCTCGTGGTCGGCAGGCCTTGACGACAGTTTGGTGCCGACGATGGTGATGACCGACGACAGCACGTCGGTCAGGTTGTTCAGCGCGTCCATGATGATGGCCACCGAACTGGCTGCAAAGCCTACGACGGCCTTGAAGGCGGCCAGCACCACGTTGGCAGCCACGCCCACATAGCTGGTCCTGATAATCTGCCTGTTTCTATCCATCCGCAGCTTTTCTCTATCCTACTCAGGAAAGGTGAAGGGCACCACCTCCACCCCGTTGCCGTAGATGGTGCGGAAGTCGTCTCTCATGGAGATGACGTGGTAGCCGGCCTCACGCCACTGGGCGGCCAGCTTGAGGGCCTTGTCACGGTTGGCATGGTCGCGCGCATCGTCGTCGGCCACCAGCATGAAGGCAGCACTGCGATACTTGCTGTTGCTCAGGCAGTAGTTGTGCATGGCGGCATCACCACCGCTGTTGCCGAACGACAGCACGGGCACCTTGCCTATCTCCTGCGAAATCTGCAGCACCTTGTTGGTCTTCAGGTTCTTGATGATCAGCTCGTCTGTGCGTATCAGGTAGTCTTCCTTCCCCATGGTGTAATTCACACCGGCCACATCGCCCTGCTTGCTCGACTTGAGCCGCACGTCCATGCCAATGACCCGGTTGGGGGCTATGCCCAGAGGCTCAACCAGGGCGCGGCAGATGAAGCGGTCGGAACCCGACACGACATAATAGGTGAAACCGTTGGCCCTCAAGTAGTCGAACACCTCGCGCATGGGCTGATAGACACCCTGGCCATAGGTCATGCCCTTGAATCCGTTGGCAGGCAGGGCGGCATACTTCTTCACGTAGGCGTCAAACTCGGCCAGCGTCATTCCGGCATAGGCCTTGGCGGCGGCATGGGCATGAATCATGTCGAAGCCGCTGGGCAGAGCCGTTCCCTTGCGCACGAAATCGCGGATGCTCTGAGCCGCCTGTCGCACGTCCTCAGGGGCCTTGTCGCGATAGGAGGCATCGTCGAGCACGCGGTATTCCAGCATGTTGTACTCAAAGTAGGAGGGATAGAGCTCGGCGACGAATGTGCCGTCCATGTCGAAGGTGGCTATGCGGTCTTCCTCCTTGATGTAGTTGGGCGATTTGGGGTCGGTGACGTCTTCCACATACGCTTTCAGGGCCGTCAGGGCCTCGCAGCTGTTCCACGAGGTGAAATACTCTTTCTTGGCTGTCGACTCGACATCAGTTGTGCTGCATGATGTCAATACGGGGCTGCAAACCGTCAGGGCGGCAGCCAGCATCCATGTTAAATACTTTTTCATCTTTAGTATGTTATTCTTTTATTCACCGGGCTGTGGAATGTTGAGAACGGCGTTGAGGTCGTTGGTCCTGCTGCTCAGCGTGGTAAACTCTGCCTGGTTGGTATCAGTGAGCATGCTCGTCAGCAAAGGTCTGATCTTCGTCATTATTATGCCGCTCAGAAATATGACTGTGCCGTCAAGGTAGGCATCGTCTACTTGACCCTTCATCTGCTTTTTGCAAAGTTTCGACACGCCATCCTCGAAATCCGACATGACAACCTGACTGCGCGGATTATCATTCTCATTGCCGCCATTGTGTATCATGTAAGTCTCTGTGAACTGCGGGCCAAGAAATTCCATAAGCAGACTGCCAGCCTCTTGCGGTGTGGGAGGCAGCAGCACAGAGGGCAGGCCATAGTCGGTCAGCGTGCTGCGATACGACTCTATCATGGGCCAGTATTCGTTGATATGCCATATCAGTCCGTCGACGATGTTCTCTGAGCTGCGCTTGTAGCACGTTTGCCTGACATCGGCGATGGAGGGTATCGACTCGACATACCCCGTGCTGACATTCCACTGCGTGAAGTCGCGGTTCACGCTGATGAGGCGCCACGGGTTGGGATAGGAGACTAAAGCGCCGGTGCTGATGTCAATCAGGCTGTCTGTCTTCGACTCCGTCAGCGTCCTGTACTGTGCTATGTCTTGCAGGTGCTGGTGGCCGGTAAACACGAGGTGAATGCCGTGCTGCATCATGCCCTCAGCCACTTCCCGGTAGTTTTCCACCACATAGGAAGACTGTAGCGTGGCCTGTCCGTCATAGTGCTCCACGGCATTGTGGTGCATCATAGCCGCCACCTGCTTGCCTGCAGCCCGTGCAGCGTCAGCCTGCTGCCACATCCATTCCAGAGTGGCTTTACGGATGCGTCCTGCCGTCTGGTTGTGGTCTATGCTGTCGCCACGCTCCACAAAGAGGTTCTCCTCATAGAGGTTGCTGTCAAGACAGATGAGCACCAGCCCTGGGAGAGGCTCGCAGGCGAAGGAGAGCGACGCAGGGTCGCGGACGGTCTCCGGCCGTGTGTACCCATAGTTGCGATACAGCTCTGCAAACTCAGTGGTGGAGGTACGCTCCGCGGGCCTCGTCTCGTCACCCGTGAAATAGACCCCCTCGGGATTGTCGATGTCGTGGTTGCCAGGAATCACAATGACAGGAATGCCAGCCGTGCGTACACGCTCCAGAATGCTCACCACCAGCTGGTGGCTCAACAGCTCGCCATCCTTGGTCAGGTCGCCAGGGATGAGTACCAGGTCGGGCCTCTTTTCCAGCACTACGTCGGTAACGGCGTTTAGCATCTCGCCGCTCTCTTCGAGCAGTTTAGGGTCGGTCTTGACATATTTCTCAAAGGCCGGGCCTTTTTTTACGAGCAGTTCAGGAGCCATCACGTGGATGTCGCTCATGACAAAAATGCTGTACTCGTCCTTTGGCTCTACAATTTGCGACCCACCATTATTGTCGGCTATGTCAGTACAAGCCGTCAGCGCAAAGCTGCTAAGAACTATTGCAGCAAGAAACCATAAGAAATATTTTTTCATTTCATTTAGGGCTATTTTTGCTTTTACCTTCTTCTATAACTAATAGCTATTATCACTGTTTGTCTGGAAACGCGGGCGCAAAGTTAACAATATTTTTTCTATGCACCAAGCATTTGGCAGAAATAAATTGATTCCTGCAGATATTGGACAGAGACTGTCAGATGGCTCCACAGAAATGTGCAATATCACAAGTTTAAGAGCCTAACAACCGGCATCCCCGCCTTTCAACGTCTGTTTCACTATCCGGTTGGTAATGCCGATAGCACCGGTCGGACAAATCAGCCGGCAGAGGTGGCAGCCCACGCACTTGGTGCCTACCAGACGGGGACGGCGGGTCTCGCTGTTGAAGACGATGGCCTGATGGCCGCCGTCACTACATGATATCACACAGCGTCCACATCCTACGCACAGGTCCTGATTGAACTTGGGGTAGACGATGGTGTTGCGATCCAGCTGACTGGGCTTCTGAAACGAAGGCAGTTGCTCGCCCACCAGTTGCTGCAGTTGCGTGATGCCGTGTTTCGCCATGAAGCGCTGCAGGCCGAGCACGAGGTCGTCGATGATGCGGTAACCATACTGCATGACGGCAGTGCATACCTGCACATTGCTGCAGCCCAGCTGCAGGAACGCCAGAGCGTCGCGCCAGGTCTCAATGCCCCCTATGCCGCTCAGCTGCGGCCGTTGCGGCATCTGTGCCATCTCCAGCACGTGGCGCAGGGCTATGGGGTGTACGGCCCGGCCCGAGTAGCCCGATATGGTGCGCTGGCCTGTGACCTCGGCCTCTCTGCTCATCGTCACCGACTTGATGGTGTTGATGGCCGACAGTGCGTCGGCACCAGCCTGCAGTGAGGCCTCGGCAGGTTCGGTGATATGGGTGATGTTGGGTGTCATCTTGGCAATGACCGGTATCTTGACGGCTCGTTTCACGCAGGCTGTATAGGCCTTCACCAGTTCTGCACTCTGGCCCACATCGCTGCCCATGCCCTTGCTCTTCATCTGCGGGCACGAGAAGTTCAGCTCCACGGCATCGCAGCCGGCATCCTCGGCCATCCGGGCCAGGGCCGTCCACTCGTCTTCCGTCT
>CAMNJY010000168.1 GCA_946541745.1 uncultured Prevotellaceae bacterium | reverse complement strand
TGCGAGCCGTTGGTGGCCTTGTGCAGCGACATGTAGAGATTGTAGAACGACGTGTCTTCAAACTTGAGAAGCTCCGACCTGAAAGCACGGGTAAAGGCGTTGCTGACAAAGACGCCCAGCTCCTGGCTGAAGCTGTCGGCCTTGCTGGTCTCATAGGGACTGGCGGCGGTGAGCACCAGCAGGTCGGGCTGGCCCTTCAGCACTTCGCCCCACTTCCCGCTGAAGCAGGTTTCCAAGGTCATCAGCATGCGGCGATAGCGGTTCTCTGCGTTCATGCTGGTGACAATGTCGTTGATGCGCTGCGAGCCGAAATAGGTCTTCGAGTCTACGCCTCCCCACAGCGGGCCGTCGGTCTTTCCCCCGTGTCCGCTCCAGAAGAAGAAAACGTTGCAGGCCGAATCGGGGCTTATGACGTGGGGCAAGCGCTCCGACTGCCGCCCCATCATAATGTCCTTGAGGTCGTCGGGCTGTAGCTGCGAGAATTTGTAGTCAACCACGGCGTTCATGCGCACGTCGAATACGTGACGATGCTCTGCGGGAAGTTGGAAGGCACTGTTTTCCATGTAAATATCGCCCGGATTGGGGTTTCTTTCGTCGTAGGCCAGGTTGTCCTCTACAATGAACACGATGTGGTCGTCGTCGTAGCCAAAGATTTTCAGAACCTGGTACATGCCAAACGCATCGGCTTGGTGGCGGTAGTCGTTCCATGAGGTACTGGGGCTGATGACCACGGCCCAGTGGTCGGCGGTATCGGGCAGCTTGTGCTGGGCAATGTCCTCGTCTGAAAAGTCTTGGATTCGCTTCGTCAGCTCCCAGAGGGTTGTCGCCTTTTTTGTATTTGGCAATGCCCTGGCCGGCCACATGCAGGCCTTGCTCGGAGGCAAAGAATCCGAAATAGTCGTAGAAAGACTGTCCGTAGGAGTCGTCGCTGCAGAGCAGTGCCACATCCTTACAGTCCATGGAGCGGACGGCCGTCAGCATGAGCTCGCACTGCGAAGCGTGTAGCTGTCCTCGGCATCAATCAATAGCGTGAAATTCAAACCAGTAGTGCCCATGAGCGTATAGGTCACGCTGTTGTTATAGGCTCCCAGGTCATAGATGTTGAAGGGCGAGGTGTACGGCGCCGTGGTGATGGCCAGCTCTACCAAGAGGGCGATGCCGCTGACGATGTCGGTCCCCCAGATGGACGAGACGCCCGGAGGGTCTTGCGGCGCGAACAAATTGTTCTTTGCCACCTTCACTTGGCTATGCCATACCTCATTGATGGTTTCCACGATGCTGTCGCGATAAACCCTTACCGTGTCGGCATAGAGGCGGGTAAGCCCCACCGATTGTGTGGAGATGGGAGTGCCATCGTCGAAGGTCATGTTTTCTGCTACAACCTTCATGAATTTGCAGTAGTTGCGAATGGAAGAGGCCGCCGAGATGTTGGCTCCATGCAGGCGGCTGCCCAGCTTCTGGCTGGCCTCGCATTGCCGCAAGTCGGCCTCGTTCACCTTCAGCGCCAGCACCTCGTCGGTGGGGCGCAGCTGGTGGGCAATGCTGTCGAGCCATTCCAGCATGTAGTGCTCGGTGAGAATCAAGAGGCGGCGCTCATAGGTGTTGCCGTAGGCAGCGTTCACCGTGTCGTTCACTCAAGCGCGCATGTCGTTCAATGGCCCCTCGTTCTTGCTGCTGACGCTATATTCAATGTCGATGTCCGCCCGCTTGTCCTGCCCCATGCTGGTGAGGGCGAGGACGCCACTGAAGACCTTGTCGGCATAGCCGTTGTCGCCCAGCTGGCCCGGGGCGAAAATCACCATGACCTGCTTGGTGGCAGGCTGTGCCTGTTTTTCCGATTCGCTGCGCTCGTCGTGGTCGGAACAGCCTCCCAGCCATAAGACCAGCAGGACGATTAGCAATGGATGCGTGACGTATATTTTGTTTCCGGACATTGAAAAAGTTTCTAATCTGTGCTTACTCCCAAACATAAGGGAAGAAATCCGTTGCGTCGTTTTTGTATACCGATCCGTAGTTCTCTACATTGTAGAGCGATACGTGCGAGCCGTTGGTTGCCTTGAGGATTTTGGTAAAGAGGTCGTAGATGCTGATAGTGGGGTTTGCTTTTATACTCTGCATGAAGGTGCTGGAGAAAGCATTGGTGAGGAATACGCCCAACTGCTGCTCGAATTGCTCGGCCTTGCTCGTCTCGTAGGGGTTGGCGGCCGTGAGCACCAGCAGGTCGGGGATGCCGGTCAGCTCCTCGCCCCACTTTCCGCTGAAGCAGGTTTCCACGGCCATCATCATCCTGCGGTACTGCTTGTTGGCACTCATCGTTTCTACGATATTCCTGATGCGATGCTGCCCGAAGTAGGTCCAGTCGGCCTCGTTGCCCCACAGCGGTCCTTCGCTCTCGCCGCCGTGTCCGCTCCAGAAGACGAAGACGTTGCTGGTCGAGTCGGAACTGATGACGTGGGGCAGGCGGTCGGAGCGTCGGCCCGTCATGATGTCCTTCAGGTCATCGGGTTGTAACTGGCTGAAGCGGTAGTCTACCTTGGCCCCATTGCGCACGTCGAATATTTCCCTGTCTTCGGCCGTTCCCCAAAAGGCCCTGCCGTCAACGAATAGCTGTCCCGGATAAATGTTGCGGGCGTCGTTGGCCAGGTTGTCTTCCATGATGAGCACGATGTGGTCGTCGTCATAGCCATGTTGGCGCAACATCTGGTACATGGCCAGCGCGTCGGCCTGGTGGCGATAGTCCTTCCATGTGGTGCTCGTTGCGATGACCACCGCCCAGTAGTCATTGGCCAAAGGCAGGAATCGAGCATATCCATCCCTATCAGCAAAGCTCGGCGCTCCTATCTCAATATCCCAAAGGAAGGTGGTGTTCACACCATTGCCATATTCCTTGTTCGACATGTAGCAGATGGGCGTTATTTGTATTGTCGTGTAGGAACTTCCGTCTTCTTCATAAAAAAAAGACTCTGAATTCCAAAGCATATAGAAGGTGTTCATGTTTTTCGTGCCGGTATAGAAGTCAAGTTCCAACATTCCCACGGCACCCGTATAGGTGATGGCGTTTCCCGCACCGAGCTGGGCAAAGGCCGCCGCCAGGCCGTCACGCGTCCAGTTCATGTTTTGTGCGCCTCCTATTCCGTAAACGGCACCACGCATGTAGTCAGTAAAACGTGCTCCCTCTGGCGTCATGAGGGTTGGTTCTGTTTCATTGACGACTAAAAAATCTTTCGGGTTGCTCAGTTTAAATGCGGCTCCCATGGCTATGAGAACCAGCGCATCATATACTTGTGCTTCGCCATTATAGGCGTCGCGAAGGAAATGCGACTTGTAAGTCTGGGGAAAACCAGTTGTCATCTCGCCGACAGGGCTGACGCCTAAGAAGCTTTTGCCTGCATAGGCCTGGCTGGTCTTCTCGTTCAGGGCTACGTCGGCACTAATGGTCATGGGCGGTTTTGTCACTCCGGGAGTGACGTTGAATTTCTCAAGCTGACGGCCTACTTCTATATAGTCGTCGGGGTCTGACAATGCCACGAGGATATAGGGCCTGTAACTTTTGCAGTCTTCAGAAACGCTTTTGAAAAAATCCGTCAGGTCGTCGCCCTTGGCGTAGTCGATGATGCCTTGCCCCGCAATGTGCATGCCGTGTTCAGCGGCGAAGAAGCCGAAGTAGTCATAGAAGGTTTGGCCGTAAGTGTTGTCACTGTAGATGAGCGCCACATCCTTGCTATCCATGGCGTTCACGGCCGTGAGCATGATTTCGCACTGTGTGACGTCGCTCTCGGTGAGGAACCAGGCATAGTCGTTGCGGGCGTTGACGCGCTGCAGCTCGGCGCTGGTGCAGGTGGGCATGACCACGGGCAAGTGGTTCTTGGCAGCATAGTTCAGGAAGGTCTGGGCGTTGCTGGAGTGATAGGGGCCGAGGATGGCATGGCAGGTGTCGTCGCCCTCCTCGGGCTGTGCCAGTCGGCGGGCCAGGCTGTCCAGGTCCTCCGTGTCCTCGTCGTGGTATCTCAGGTTCAGTCTCACCTTCTTCTCCAGCCGGTATTGTGCCGCCTCAATGTTCTCCATCGCCCAGTCAATGGCGTTTTTCCAGTCCTGAGCTACGGTGGCAGGCAGCACCACGTCTACATTCACCGTCACCACGCAGGTGCTGTCAGTAGGCTGTGCTGCGGTGCTTTCGTCGTCATGGTCGCTGCACGCTCCTGCCATCAGCAAGCCCGTCAGAAGTAGGAGCGTGGTAAAGAGTCTGTCAATCATCTTCATTGTTGTTGCTTTTTTTAATTGATAGGCCCGTAGAGGTTGTCGGTGCAGTAGCCGTCCCACCCACCGTGGCACTCCATGCGTGGCATGCTGCCCATGGGCGCTTGCAGCCATCTGGACACCCAGCTGGAAACCAGGATTTTGAAATCTCTGTCCACATAGAAACGGCCATTTATATCGTGAGCCTGCCCGTCAATCATCAGTGGAAATACTTGTGCCTCTTGGTTGCCCATCTGGGCAAAGTCCATGGTGTTGTTGCACGAGCCGAGGTCGATGATGCAGAACGGGCAGTTGACTAAAGCTGCAAAAGATAACAGCTTAGCACTGAGGGTAGTGGCAGCGCTCACCACGTTGCCATAGAAGATCGACGAATAAGGCAGCTCGTCGTCAGGGGCCAGCATCGCCATCTTGGATATTCTCAGCGTCTCACCCCTCATCTCGGTCAGTGCTTCCACGATGCTGTCGCGGTAGACGTGCAAAGAGTCATCATAGAGGCGCAGCATGTGCACTATGTTCTTGTTCATCTGGCCACCCTTGGCTTCAGTCTCGCCAGCAATATAGTCCATGAAGCGGCAATAGCGCCTGATGGAATAGGCGGCCGAAATGTTTGCCCCATGCAGCCGGTTGCCCAGCTTCTGGCTGGCCTCAGTGTTGTCAAGGTCTTCGTCGTTTACCTTCAGCGCCAGCACCTCGTCGGTAGGCCGCAGCGAGTCTGCCATCTCGTTGAGCATCCTCAGCTGTTGGTGCTCGGTGAGTATCAGCAGCCGGCGTTCATATACATTGCCATAGGCGGGATTGATGCTGTCAGTGGCCCACTTACAAAAAGCCTCCTCCATGCTGTAGCGGTCGAAATCTGCAATGAAAGAAACGTCGACTTGGGCTGAATCGTCGTAAAGGGGGTTGGAGAAGAACTGTATGCCTTCCATCACCTTGTCGGCATAGCCGCTGTCGCCCAGCTGATAAGGATCAAAGACCACCATGATTTGGTACTTGGCCATCCTCGGCCCGGTCACCTCGGGCGGGAAATCGTCTTCATCGTCGTCGCTTGAGCATGCTCCCCAGCCTGCCGACACCAACAGCATCGTCAGCAGCACGAGCCATGACTTGCCGAATATAATTCTCGCTCTCATTGTGATGATAAATCTTTAGTTAAAACTATTTATTCCCTGCAAAGATACAAAAGTTTTCCCATTCTGCGCA
>CAMNJY010000167.1 GCA_946541745.1 uncultured Prevotellaceae bacterium | reverse complement strand
TCATCATCGGCGGCGACGACTCCAACACCAACGCCTGCGTGCTGGCCGAATACTACGCTGCCAAGCAGTACGGCGTACAGGTCATCGGCTGTCCTAAGACCATCGACGGCGACCTGAAGAACTCGCAGATTGAGACCTCCTTCGGTTTCGACACGGCCTGCAAGACCTACTCTGAGCTCATCGGCAACATAGAGCGCGACTGCAACTCGGCCCGCAAGTACTGGCATTTTATTAAGGTGATGGGCCGCTCGGCCTCGCACATCGCCCTTGAGTGTGCCTTACAGACCCAGCCTAACATCTGCCTTATCTCTGAGGAAATCGAGCAGAAAGGCATGAGCCTCGACGACATCGTGACCTACATTGCCAATGCCGTTTGCCAGCGTGCTGCCGACGGCAATAATTTCGGAACCGTCATCATCCCCGAGGGTGTCATCGAGTTTATTCCCGCCATCAAGAAGCTCATCGCCCAGCTCAACGATGTGCTGGCCATGCCCGAGGCCAAGAATCTGGACCGCCATGAGTCTATCGACTTCGTGAAGGCCCACCTCACAGCAGAGAACCTCAACGTGTTCAACAGCCTGCCCACCGGCGTTGCCCGCCAGCTGGCCCTCGACCGCGACCCTCACGGCAACGTGCAGGTGAGCCTCATCGAGACCGAGAAACTGCTCTCTACGATGGTGGCCCAGAAGCTGGAGAAGATGAAGAAGGAAGGCAAGTACAATGGCAAGTTCGGAACACAGCACCACTTCTTCGGCTACGAAGGCCGTTGCGCTGCCCCCTCCAACTTCGATGCCGACTACTGCTACGCCCTCGGCACCAGCGCCGCCCAGCTTATTGCCAATGGCAAGACCGGCTACATGGCTATCGTCAAAAACACGACCGCTCCCGCCGACCAATGGATTGCCGGTGGCGTGCCCATCACAATGATGATGAACATGGAGAAGCGTGCTGGCGAGATGAAGCCCGTTATCCGCAAGGCACTCGTCGAGCTCGACGGTGCTCCCTTCAAGTGCTTCGCCTCACAGCGTGACCGCTGGGCCCGCGAGACGGCCTACGTCTATCCCGGTCCCATCCAGTACTGGGGACCCAGCGAGGTTTGCGACCAGCCCACCAAGACGCTGGCCTTAGAGCAGGCTTGATTCCTTTGAACTTTGAACATCTGAACTTTGAGCTTTGAACTTTATGATTTCACACGATGGCAGTAAAGACCGGCACACAGGCTCCTGGTCTGCGCACCGAACTCATCATAAAGCTCAAAGTTCAAAGCTCAAAGCTCAAAGTCAAAAGAGAAATGGTAAAAGGAGACTCACCGGACCTGTTCATCATAAGCGTCCTAACCTTGTCATCCGTCTCCTGCAAAAGGTGCCCTCATGGGGATGGTGGATAGGCGGACTGATGGTCGTGGCAGGCTACATCTGGTTCTTCTACTACTTCTTCGTTGGCCCCTTCGGCTTCCGCTGGCGGGCACTCTACGGCAATGCGGACTATCCCGATGGATACGAAATCCACGGCATAGACATCTCTCATCATCAGGGGCACATCGACTGGGACGAACTCAAAGACAAGGGCATGATAGGCAAATACCCCGTACGTTTTGTCATGATCAAGGCCACCGAGGGTGCTACCCAGACCGACGAGAACTTCAGCGAGAACTTCTACCAGGCCCGCGAGTACGGGTTTACCCGCGGGGCCTATCACTTTTACAGCGTACACTCGTCCGCTGAACAGCAGGCAGCTCATTTCCTCTCGCAGGTGAAGCTTGAAAATGGCGACCTGCCCCCCGTGCTCGACGTAGAGCACAAGCCCAAGGGCCAGACCGACCAGCAATTCAAGGCCTCCGTACTACAGTGGCTCCGCATCGTTGAGCGTCACTATCAGGTGAAACCCATCATCTATACCTATTATAAGTTTAAGATGAAGTACCTCAGCGATTCTGTCTTCAACCAGTATCCCTACTGGATAGCCCACTACTACGTTGACAGCGTGGAATATCGCGGGCGGTGGAAATTCTGGCAGCATACCGACGTGGGCAAACTGCCCGGCATCAAGGGCCATGTCGACCTCAACATCTACAACGGGTCCTACTACGACTTACGACAGATGACCATCGGCTCGCTCGAAACTATAGGTGAGAAAGCCTATCAAGATTAAGGAAACACTATTTTACAGCCTAAAGCATAAACCTAAAGAAAACAACCAATGAAGAAAGTCTTCCAGCTACTGATAACAGCTCTCCTGGTAGTTGGCTGCGGTTCCAATCCTAACCACGATGAAGAGGACAAACTGACGCTGACTTCTAAGTTCAAGAGCACATGGAACATACATGAAAAACTGGTGCGCAATGCCGACGGCACCATCACCTACACCGCACTTCCCTGGGGCGGACTCATAGGGTCGCTGCGCGAGCACAACCTGCCTGTCGACTGGTCGGCTTACGAGTCTGTCACCATCGACTTTGCCGAACCAACACCTGTTGAAACCCAGGTACTCATTTCTGACAAGCTGAAGACTTGGGGCAAGGCCGGCATCACCTCGCTCACCTGCTATTTCGACGGCCAGGACATGACTTCCGTCGACGAACTGATGCTACAGGCGTCCGACACCTGCACCCTTGTTATCAAGCAGGTCAAGCTGGCACCCGTCAACGGTACGTGGCATACAACGCCTATCAGAAGCATAGAGTGCGCTTTCGGCAACTGGGCCAACGGCTTCGTCATCAAGCCAGAAGCCTTTGAGGAAGCCCGTAAGGGCGACAAGCTGGAATTCATCTTCACCACCGACAAGAGCGACCCCAACGTCAACTACTGGCTCTTCAAGACCATCTACAACGGCACCGACACCCCGCTGGAAGGCAATGCCAACGAGCTCAACAAGTGGGGATGCGCCGCCGTTGGACGCGAGGGCACCGTCTATCGTGTGGTGCTGACGGCCAATGACGTGGCACAACTGCGCGAGCACGGCCTTTTTGTCAACGGCTACTACATCACTGTCACCCAGTGCAACCTTCTGCGCAAGGAGTTTTATAACACTTCTCGCCAAAAAGACTCATAACGCATTTTATATTCTATGCATCGAAGGATTCTAATTACCACTCTGCTGGCCGTAACGACAATACTGGGCTGGGCTGGCGTTCCACAGGTCACATGGGACAAGCACAGTCTCATCATTGACGGCCAACGCATCGTCCCAGTCATGGGCGAGGTACACTACTCACGCATACCGGCCAACGAATGGACTGACGAGGTGCGCAAGATGAAGGAGGGTGGCGTCACCATCATCGCCACCTATGTATTCTGGAATCATATCGAAGAGGAAGAAGGCATATTCAACTGGAGCGGCCAACGCCATCTGCGCCGTTTCCTGGAGGTCTGCCGCGACCAGCAACTGCCTGTGGTGCTGCGCATTGGTCCTTTCTGCCACGGTGAGGTGCGCAACGGCGGCCTGCCTGACTGGGTGTTTACCAAAGGCTGCAAGACACGCTCCCGGGATTCTTTGTTTCTGTCGTTAACAGAACGCCTTTACCGTCAGATTTTCACACAGGTGCAAGGCCTGCAGTGGAAGGACGGCGGCCCCGTCATTGCCTGCCAGTTCGACAACGAGTATCGCGGCTCCGGCGACTACCTGATGGCCCTCAAGCGCATAGCCCTCAACATTGGCTTCGACCTGCCTTTCTACACGCGTACCGGCTGGCCTGAACTGTCAAAGCCCGTACCCTTCGGCGAAATGCTGCCTCTTTACGGCGACTATGCCGACGGCTTCTGGGAACGCTCACTCGCCGAGACGGCAGGCAACTACTACAAGGCTTTCCAGTTCAAAGCCTTTCGCTCGTCTACCGCCATTGCCACCGAGCAGATTGACTACAGCACACAAAATTCCAACAACGCCGCCACGCTGCTTCAGGAATACCCCTACTTCACCTGTGAACTGGGCGGAGGAATGATGGCCGCCTACCACCGCCGTCCCTACCTCTATCCAGAGGATGCTCTCTCAATGGCCGTCGTCAAGCTGGGCAGTGGCTCCAACCTCATAGGCTATTACATGTACCACGGCGGCACCAATCCCGATGGCAAGACTACCCTCAATGAAACTCAGCGCACACCGGCCACCAACTACAACGACATGCCCGTCAAGAACTATGACTTCCAGGCGCCCCTCGGCGAGTTTGGCCAGCGCAATCCCCACTACTATATGCTCCGCCCGCTTCATCTCTTCATGCAGGACTACGGCGAGGTGCTGGCCCCTATGGAACCTGTCTTTCCCTGCCCGCAAGACCTGCCCAAGGGCGACGACACAGCCCTACGCTGGTCGTACCGCTCAAAAGACGGCAGCGCGTTCATCTTCATCAACAACTACGAGCGTCTGCAGGCCCTTACAGCCAAGAAGAACGTGCGGCTGGAAGTCTGCGGCGTGAAGTTTCCCCGTCTGACCATCCCTGCCGGAACTATTTGTGTGCTGCCCGTCAACATTGGCAACGTGCGCTACGCCACCGCCCAGATAGTGGCTCGCCGACAGGGGAAGATATATATGCAACAGATAGAAGGCATTCCCACCACCATCGCCCTCAACGACGGCACAACGCTCAGAAACGTGAAGCCACGCGGCGAGACTGCTCCTGTCTATGACAACATCTATCTGCTGACCGCCGACCAGGCCGGCCGGCTGTTCCTGCCCCGCGCTGAGCGTGTCAACATCACCCTCACGGCCACCTATAGCAAGACGCGTGAGGCAGGCCCGTTGCGCACTATTACCATCGGTGTCAACAAGGTGGCTGAGGCCCCCACCGACGATGACTTCAACCAGGCAGCCGTCTACAGTATCAAGGTGCCGCAGGAGGCCGTCAGTCTGCACCGCTGCTTGCTACAAGTAGACTATCAGGGCGACTGCGCCCGACTCTATGCTGATGGCCGACTCGTGGCCGACCATTTCAACAATGGGCGCCCCCTACTCTACGGTCTCTGGCGCCTACCCCGTGACTGTAGGCAGTTAGAGCTTCGCATCCTGCCCATGCAACCGTCCCTACCAGTCTACTTCCCTCGTGAGGCCGACACCACTCCTGGAGAGAAGATCAAGGCCATCACCATCGTCAGCGACATGTAGACTGCGAAACGATAACGCAGGCAACTGTCCATTTCCGGACACCACGAGTGTCCAGAAATGGACACTTTGTTTTATGCCGTCACTGATTATCAGTGGGTTACGAGTTTGGCACGGTTTTGGCATGTAAAATAGTAAATCGTAAAATCGTAAATAGTAAATATGGCAGGGTATTTCCGACAAGCCCTCGCCCTGATGCGCGAGGAGAAACTCTACTCAGCGATGTACATCGCGGGCACGGCGCTGGCCGTGGCTTTCGTGATGATCATTGCCGAAGTGTATTATGTAAAGGTGGCTGACATTGCGCCGGAGGTGCGCCGCAGCACGACGTACTATCTGTATGGATACGGTATGAAGAACGAACCTTCACGT
>CAMNJY010000166.1 GCA_946541745.1 uncultured Prevotellaceae bacterium | reverse complement strand
GTCATCCGCCGCATCCTGCGCCGCGCCGTGCGCTACGCCTACACGTTCCTCGGCCAGAAAGAGGCTTTCCTCTACAAGCTGCTGCCCACACTGGTTGAGGAAATGGGCGACGCCTTCCCCGAGCTGAAAGCCCAGCAGACACTGATAGCCCGCGTGATGAAGGAGGAGGAGGACGCCTTCCTGCGCACCCTCGAGAAGGGTATCGCGCTGCTCGACAAGGCCATGACCGAGCTGAAGGCCCAGGGCAAGACCGAACTTGACGGCCAGCAGGCCTTCCGCCTGTTCGACACCTACGGATTCCCCTTAGACCTGACCGAGCTCATCTGCCGCGAGAACGGCTTCACCGTGAACGAGAAGGAGTTCGACGTCGAGATGCAGAAGCAGAAGGAGCGCGCCCGCAACGCCGCCCAGGTGGAGAATGGAGACTGGATTACCCCCCTGTCGTCCCCCGAGGGTGACAAGGAAGGGCTCGAGCAGCAGTTCGTGGGCTACGACTACACCGAATACTCGTGCCACATCCTGCGCTACCGCAAGGTGACGCAAAAGAAGGCCCAATACTACGAGCTGGTGCTCGACTATACGCCGTTCTACGGCGAGATGGGCGGCCAGGTGGGCGACCAGGGCGTGCTGGTGAACGAGAATGAGACCATAGAGATATTCGACACGAAGCGCGAAAACAATCAGTCGATTCACCTCGTCAAACAACTGCCAAAAGACCCGACGGCTGAGTTCATGGCCTGCGTCGATACCGACAAGCGCGACGCCTCGGCAGCCAACCACACCGCCACCCACCTGCTGGACTATGCCCTGAAGCAGGTGCTTGGCGACCACGTAGAGCAGAAGGGCTCGTTCGTCAGCCCCGACACGCTGCGCTTCGACTTCTCACACTTCCAGAAGGTCACCGACGAGGAGCTGCGTCAGGTGGAGCGAATGGTGAACGACATGATACGCCAGGACATACCCCTCGACGAGCACCGCGACACGCCTATGGAAGAAGCCAGGAAGATGGGGGCTATTGCCGTCTTCGGCGAGAAATACGGCGACAAGGTGCGCGTGGTGCGCTTCGGCCCCAGCTGCGAGTTCTGCGGTGGTATCCATGCCAAGAGCACGGGCCGCATCGGGTTCTTCAAAATCATCTCTGAGAGCAGCGTGGCCGCCGGCATACGCCGCATCGAGGCCAAGACGGGCCGCGAGTGCGAAGAGCTGCTCTATGTGATGGAGGACCACCTGAAGGCCGTCAGCTCGTTCTTCAACAACGCCAAGGACCTGGAGAGCGTCATCCGCAAGTACATCGACGAGCACGACCAGATGAAGAAGCAGATAGAGACGTACCAGGCCCAGGCCGTGGAGCGCACAGCCCAGCAGCTTATGGAGCGTGCCCGCACTATCGGCGGCGTGACGGTCGTTACCGGCACACTGCACATAGCCCCCGCCCAGGCCAAGGACCTGGTGTTCAAGGTGCGTACACTGGCCGACGGGGCTTCGCTGCTCTGCGTCATCGGCTCCGTCTATCAGGACAAGCCCATGCTCAGCATCATGATGAGCGACGACCTGGTGAAAGACCACGGCCTGAACGCCGGACAGATGGTGCGCGAGGCCGCCAAGCTCATTCAGGGCGGCGGCGGCGGACAGCCCCACTACGCCCAGGCCGGCGGCAAGAATGCTGACGGACTCTCGGCCGCCGTCGACAAGGTTGTTGAACTGGCTAACCTCTAAGCAACACGTATGAGCATCGTCAGTCTGCTCCTAACCACACTGCTGTCAACCGCTGCTTCCGACACCACCGTGACCCGGGAGCAGCGGTTGCAGGAGGTGGTGGTCAGTGCCAACTCAGCAGAGCGCAGGCTGACGGGCACGCAGATAGGAGCCGAGCAGCTGCAGCTGAAGGAACTGCAGGCCGCCCCCTCACTGTTAGGCGAGAACGACATCATGCGTTCCATACAGTTGTTGCCGGGCGTGAAGCAGGAGAGCGACGCCTCCAGCGGCTTTCAGGTCAGGGGGGGCACGTCGGTGCAGAATGCTGTGCTCTACGACGACGCGCCAGTCTTCAATGTAGGCCACCTGGCCGGTCTCTTCTCAGCCTTCAACGACGATGCCTTAGGCTCGGCCACACTCTACAAGGGGCTTATCCCCGCACAGTTCGGCGACGCCTCGTCGGCGGTGTTCGACGTAACCAGCCGCACCGGCAACCGCCAGGAGTGGCATGGCGGCGGCAGCATAGGCCTGCTCTCGGCCAAGGGCGTGCTGGAAGGGCCGCTGATGAAAGACAAGGCGGCACTGCTGCTCACGGCGCGACGCTCCTACATGGACGTTTTTCTGAAACGGCTCGACGACTTTAAGAACAACACCCTCTACTTCTACGACCTCAACGTCAAGCTGGACTACCAGCTGGGCCGACGCGACCAGTTGTTCCTCTCGTTCTTCACCGGACTCGACCGCACAGCCCTTGAGGACATGGTCGACATGAAATGGAACAACCTCACCGGCAGCCTGAGCTGGCTGCACCAGTACAACGCCAAGGCCTGGTCGCAGACCTCGCTGATATACTCGGGCTATCAGACGCTGACAGCACTCGACCTCCTGGGCAAGAACCTCTCGTTCAAGGGACATATCCGCCAGGGCGGCCTGCGCCACGTCACCAACCTCAGGCTTGGCCGCCACGAGCTGAATACGGGCCTGCAGACCATGCTGCTCGACGTCAAGTCGGCTGAATGGGAACTGGTGCTCAACTACCAGAAGGAACAGCGTCAAGGCTGGCAGAGTGCCCTGTGGATAAACGATGTCGTCAAGCTCAACGACCGGCTGTCGCTTTCCGCCGGCCTGCGTCTGTCACTGTTCTCAGCCCTGGGCGGCTCGCTATACTATGATGTCGACGAGCGCGGCAACATCATCCGCCTGTTCAACAAGAAACGGGGCGAGGTGGTGAAAACCCACCTGGCACTGGAACCCCGCCTCAGCATGGCATGGAAACTCACTCCCCAACTCAGCCTGAAGGCCGGCTACACCCGCTCGTCGCAGAACATCCACGCCCTGCGCAACCAGAGCACATCGACACCCTTCGACCGCTACACCATGAGCAGCAACATCGTCAAGCCACAGACGGCCGACCAGCTCAGCGCTGGCATCTTTGCCATGACCGCACAGCAGGACTACGACGTGTCGTTAGAAGGCTACTTCCGCAAGGTACACAACGTACTGGACTATCGCGACGGCAAGAGTTTCCGCTCCGAGATCGAGATTGAGCGGCTGGTGCTGGCCGGACAGGGAAGGAGCTACGGAGCCGAGTTCTGCCTGCGCAAGAACACCGGACGCCTGACGGGATGGATGGCCTACACGCTGTCGTGGAGCGAGACCCAGATTGACGGCATCAACCAGGGCCAATGGTACACCGCCAACAACGACCGCCGCCACGACATCGACATCGTGGCACTCTTCAAGCTGTCGCCCCGCTGGCAACTGTCGGCCACATGGGTCTACAACTCCGGACAGGCTTTCACCGCTCCCAGTGGCAAATATGCCATCGAACAAAACTACATCTACTACTACGCCGAGCGCAATGGCTACCGTGCGCCCGACTACCACCACTTAGACGTAGGAGCCACCTGGACCAACCACAAGGGCCGCCGCACCTACCAATGGGCCTTCGGCGTCTACAATCTGTACAACCGCTACAACCCCTTCCTCATCAACTTTGAGGACAGTCAGAACGGTGCCCGCACCCGCGCCGTTCAATACAGCCTCTTCGGCATTGTGCCCTATGTGTCGTTTAACTTTAAGCTCTGACCTCCCATGCGCCTCTTCAGTACCTTCTGCCTCATAGCCCTCATCGGCCTCACAACCTCCTGCGAGAAAGACATCGACATAGACTACCGCCAGGTGGACCCGCTATACGTCGTTGAGGCCAACCTCACTCAGGACCTCACCCGGGTGCGTATCACCATGACCCAGGCCATGGACGACAACTCGGGCGGCAAAGGCGTTGAGGGGGCCACCGTCGTCATTACCTCCGGCGACAGCATCAGCCGCCGCCTCAACTACTCGCGCAACGGATACTACCAGTCGGCACTGCGCGGCATTCCCGGCACCCGCTACGACCTGACCGTCGACGTCGACGGCAGGCGCTTCACAGCCTCGTCAGTCATGCAGCCCAGGCCGACGTTCAACAGCTTCCGCTTTGTGTGGAAACGGGTCACCTCTGAGCGCATCATGCTGGGCGACCTCCGCATACAGGACATTCCCGGCAGCACCAACTACTACTTCCTCCACATCTTCCGCAACAACATAGGCTACCGATGGGCAGTAGCCGCCGACGACCAGCGCGACGCCAACGGTGAGCTGCAGCAGGTTTTCACATTCGTCAGCGAACGCGACCAGGAGAAAGGCACCAGCGACGACGTGCTCCACGACGGAGACCGCCTGCACATCGAGATAAGGGCCATCGACCGCGCGGCCTACGACTACCTCTACTCCATGCAACTGATGGACAACACCGGCACCAACCCCATCACCAACTTCACGGGAGGATGCCTGGGCTACTTCACGGCCTACAACCAAATTACCTACGACTGCGTCTTCCACCCCGAGGAGGTGGTGGAGGAGGAGGAGTAGACGTGAATCTCGATACTGTTGATGATGTTCTGCCACAGGATATAGCAGCCGGGACCTACCGAACTGAGAGGGTTCAGGTAGGTACTCGACAGCCAGATGGCAAAGGTGGTGTTCTTCTGCCCCATGGCCTGGCCAGCCTCCTGGGTGTGGCCGAAATAGTGGCCAACGAAACGCCCGACGGCAAACTGCACAATGCACACGGCGAGGGCTGACAGGGCAATGGCCGTGAGCAGCACGACGGTTGCCTCGGCGTGGACAATGTTACGGACCGTGGTGCCCGTTACTATCATCAGCGTGCAGGCCCACAGGTAGTAGCTCAGGTCGCGGATGGCGACGATGCGGCGGTGCAAACGTTTCATGTGGTGCTTGACGACGTATGCCAGCAACATCGGCGCCAACAGCACCACTGCCACCTCGTAGAGAATCTTGGTAAAAGCTGACATAAACGTGATGTCGGCCGACTTCTCTATCATGGGGAAACATACCGGCACCAGCAGCGCAGTGAGAAAATTCGACAGAAAGGTGTAGGTCGTCGTCTGTTCCAGCGAGCCGCCCAGCTTCTGCGTCACCACGGCCGCCGCCGTGGCGCAGGGCGAGATGACACACATCAGCAGCGCTTCCGTCAGCACCAGGCTGTTGCCCCTCAGTCCGCAGCCTACTATGAGTGCCATCAGCACCGCTATCGACAACAGCTGGAAAAGTCCTACCCAAAGGTGCCAGCCCACAGGGCGCAACGCCCTGAAGTCCACCTTGCAGAAGGTGACAAACAGCACGAGGAACATTAACAACGGCAGGACAGCCGCAAACAGCGGCCCCAACGCCGTGCCCGCCCCGTCTAACTGAGGCACCAAGGCAAACACCAAGTAGAGCACCGCCCCGGTGCACATGGCAGCCGGCAGCGTCCACTCTTTTACCCATCTTAATATATCCATCGAATGCAAAGGTAGGCAATCTATTCTATATATCCAAATATTCCGCAAATTAATTTTATTCAACT
>CAMNJY010000165.1 GCA_946541745.1 uncultured Prevotellaceae bacterium | reverse complement strand
CAGGGCCGCCGCCTCAACGCCCTGCCCCGCAAGGGCGTCTATGTCGTCAACGGCAGGAAAATTGTAAAATAAGCATAATTATTCAGCCCCTGCCACAGGTTATCGCCTTTTTTGTTGTAACTTTGTAACATGAATCAGATAAAGACCACCACACTGGCTGCACTCCTGCTCGTCTGCGGGCGGAGCGCAGCCTTTACGTTACAGCCTGACACGCTGAAGACCGACACCGCAGCCACCAAGACCGACTCCGTCAAGGTGGAGAAGAAGGCCGAGAAGAAGCATGAGTGCTGTGCCGACACCACCGTCAAAGACCACACCACGCCCTACCACAAGGTAGTGAAGGAGGGCGGCTCCAAGCGCGAGGGCCTCTTCACCGTGCGCCACATCAAGGACGACTGGTACCTCGAGGTGCCCGACGAGTTGCTGGGCCGCATGCTGCTCTGCGTGACCCGTTTCACCAGCGTGCCGCAGGACTTCAAGATGTTCAGCGGCGAGGAGGTCAACCGCTCGGCCGTCTACTTAGAGCAGTACAACGACAAGACGCTCTTCCTGCGCGAGTATGTGCAGTCGAGTTTCGCCAAGCCTGACGACCGCATCGCCATCTCGCTGAAGCAGTCGACCGTTGACCCCATCGTCTGCAAGTTCGACGTCATCGGCCGCAACCCCGACACGAAGGCCCAGCTCATCAACATCACCAAGTGGCTCATGTCGGACAATAAGGTGACCAGCTTCAGCGGCACCGACCGCACCACCTTAGGCATAGGCGGACTCATCAGCGACCGCTCGTTTATAGACAGCATCAAGACCTACCCCATCAACATCGAGATACAGACGCTGCGTACCTACGGCATGAGCGCCGGCCGCACACCGGCCTCGAAGACGGGCTCGGCCACGCTGTCGCTCAACACGTCGATGGTGCTGCTGCCCGAAGAGCCCATGCAGCCCCGATACGAGGACGAGCGTGTGGGCTATTTCAACAACAAGATTACCGAGTTCAGCGACGAGCAGCAGACCACACAGCACGAGGCCATCGTCATGCGCTACCGCCTGGAGCCCAAGGACCCGCAGGCCTACAAGGCCGGGCGGCTGACGGAGCCTAAGAAGCAGATAGTGTACTACATTGACCCGGCCACGCCCAAGAAGTGGGTGAAATACCTCAAGCAGGGCATCGACGACTGGAACGTGGCCTTCGAGGCCGCCGGCTTCAAAAACGCCATCGTGGGCCGCGAGTGGCCTGAGAACGACTCGACGATGTCGGTCGACGACGCCCGCTTCTCGGTGCTGCGCTACCTGCCGTCGGAGACCGAGAACGCCTACGGCCCCCGCATCGTTGACCCCCGCTCGGGCGAAATCATCGAGGCCCACGTCTGCTGGTATCACAACGTGATGAACCTGGTCAAGAAGTGGTACATGGTGCAGTGCGGCCCTATGGACAAGCGCGCCCAGAAGATGGCGTTCAGCGACGAGCTCATGGGCCAGCTCATACGCTTCGTCTCAAGCCACGAGGTGGGCCACACCCTGGGCCTGCGCCACAACATGATAGCCTCGCAGGCCACACCGGTCGAGAAGCTGCGCGACAAGGCGTGGGTCGAGAAGAACGGCCACACGTCGAGCATCATGGACTACGCCCGTTTCAACTACGTGGCGCAGCCCGAGGACAAGATATCAGAGAAGGGACTCTTCCCCCGCATCAACGACTACGACAAGTGGGCCATCAAGTGGGGCTACCAGTGGCGCCCGGAGTTCAGCGACCCCGACAAGGAAAAGAAGGCGCTGAGGGCCGAGACCACGAAGGTGCTGGCCGGGAACCGCCGCCTCTGGTGGAACGGCGACGAGGGCCGCGGCCAGGACCCGCGCTCGCAGACCGAGGACCTGGGCGACAACCAGATGAAGGCCAACGAATACGGCCTGAAAAACCTCAAGCGCGTGGTGCAGAACCTGGAACGGTGGACGGCTCAGCCCGACGGCGAGTATGACGACCTGAACGAGATGCACCGTGCCGCCCGCGCGCAGTATCAGCGCTACGTGGGCCATGTGCAGCGCTACCTCTTCGGCAAGTACACCAACAACGCCCCCGGCCAGCAGCCTCACGACGTCGTGCCCCGCAGCCTGCAGCGCGAAGCCCTGCAGTGGATAGACCGCAACGTGCTGGAGGCGCCCCTCTGGCTCTACCCCGAGTCGATTGTCAACAAGCTGGGCACCGACTGGGCCGACGAGATACGCTCCCGCCAGCAGACGGTCATCGCCCTGCTGCTCTCGGCCAACGCCATCATGAACCTGCACAACGCCAACCTGCAGGCACCGGCCAAGGCATGGCCCGTAGACGAGTACCTCGACGACGTGTTCAACACGGTATGGAAACCCCTGACCAGCCAGAGCGAACTGCAGAACAACTTCCGCCGCCAGCTGCAGCGCACCTATGTAGACTTCATAGGCATAGCCCTGAACCCCACCCAGGGGTCGTCGTCGGCTGGCTCCGCCGCCCAGCGGTCTGACGCCATCCTCTATCTGGAGCAGCATCTGGACAAGGTGGAGCAGTACCTCAAGACCCAGCCGGCCGACGGACTGAACGGCCTGCACTACAAGAACCTGCTGCTGCGCATCAAGAAGATACGCGAGCGTTACGAGTCGGGTAAATAGCAACACACACTCTACACACACACGACAATGGCTTTAATCAAGAAATATCGTGGCAGCAGCCCCCGGTGGGGACGCGACTGCTACTTCAGTGAGAATGCAACGATAGTGGGCGACGTCACCATGGGCGACGAGTGCTCAGTATGGTTCAACGCCGTGGTGCGGGGCGACGTGGCCCCCATCACCATCGGCAACTGCACCAACATCCAGGACGGCTCGTGCGTACACGTCACCCACGAGACGGGCCCGACGCACATAGGCAACTACGTCACCATAGGCCACAACGTCACCGTCCACGCCTGCACCATTCACGACAACGCGCTCATCGGCATGGGGTCTACCCTGCTCGACGGCTGCGAGGTGGGCGAAGGCTCGATTGTGGCCGCCGGTGCCCTGGTGCTGCAGCGCACCAAGATTCCTGCCGGAGAAATCTGGGGCGGCGTGCCGGCCAAGTACATCAAGCCCGTGCGCCCCGGACAGACCGACAACGCCAAGCACTACGTGGCCTACTCTAAATTCTACTTAAATGAAGAATGAAGAATGAAATACTTCATTCTTCATTCTTCATTCTCAATCGTTGCCACAACATACTCCGACTGGGTGCCGATGCGGAACTTGCCGCCCCAGAGCCCTATGCCGCTGCTGACGTAGTAGCGGGTATGGCCGCGCTGGTGGTGGCCCCACGAGCACTCGTAGATGGCATCGGTAATCCATGATATGGGCCACACCTGGCCGCGATGGGTATGGCCGCTCAGCTGGAAGTCTACGCCGGCCTGCTCGGCACGGTCGAGGTGATAGGGCTGATGGTCGAGGACGATGGTGTAACCTCTCCCCTGTTCCCTTCCGAGGAGGGGGAGTTTTTTAGTCAGTTCCTTGACCGACTGGCGGCGCATGTTGGTGCGGTCGTCGCGGCCTATGACGACGATGCAGCTGTCGATGACGGCATAGTCGTCTATCAGCAGGCGGATGCCGGCATCGCGGTAGAACTGCTGCGCCTCGGGCGAGCCGGCGTAGTACTCGTGATTGCCCAAGCAGGCGTAGACGGGTGCCTCCAGCCGCCGGAACTCCTCGTGCATACGCTCCTCGACGAGCGGGCGCATGCTGCCGTCGATGATGTCGCCGGCAATGAGGATGAAGTCGGGATGCTCGCCATTGACCAGGTCGACCCACCGGGCCAGCTCCTTGCGGGGGTTATGGTAGCCTATGTGCAGGTCGCTCATCATCACCACCTTGTAAGCCTTGGACAGCGGTTTGGTGGTGGTCAGCCGCAACGGCACGCGCACCTTGTTATTGTAGTGAAGATAGCCGTAGACGAAGATGCCGACAATGGCGACGGCGATGACAAGGGCCGACACGCCATTGGCGTAGAGCCACGAGCGGGGCACCAGGCGCAACAGCCGCCCCAGGTCGAGCGCCAGGAAAAGCATGACCAGGTAAAGCATGACAAAGATGCTCGACGTAGACACCTCATAACAGGCCGTGGCCAAGGGCAAGGGCAGCGTGTCGAAACGGCGGCCGAAGTTGAGAAACATCAACAGGAACGAGCCTATGCCCAGCCCCACAATCAGCACCTTCCACACACTGTGCAAGGGCAGGAGCACCCACAGGTGCCATGACAGATAAATGACGGCCAGCAAGGGCAGCGCCATGAAAACAAGCATCCACATAGTCGTTTATCTATAGTTTGACAGCAGCCAGAATCTTGCCGACGGCACCGGCCCTGCTCTTCACGTAGTCGCCGGCCGCAGTGCCGGCCTTATGCAGCGCCTCAGCGTCGGCGCCGAACCGGCCCATCACGCGGGCGAAGTCCTCATAGCTGCCAATTTCCAGACCGCCGCCACAGGCTTTCAGCTCCTGCGCCTCCTGGAATTTCTGGTTCTCAGGACCGAAGATGACGGGCTTGCCCCAGACGGCGGCCTCTACCGTATTGTGGATGCTGACGCCGAAACCGCCGCCTATGTAGCACACATCGGCATAGCGGTAGATGCTCGACAGCAGGCCGAAGCAGTCGATGACGAGGGCCTCGCCTACTGACGCCGAAGCCCCCCCTACGGCCCCCGAGGGGGCTTCATTACCTTGCTGCAACACACTTGTAGCCCCCTCGGGGGCGGAGGGGGGGGCTGTATAGCGCTGCACGTGCCAGCCTTCCAGCTTACGTTCTATTTCCTGCAGATGGGACTCGTCGATGACGTGGGGGGCAATGATCAGCGTCCAGTCGCGATGCTCGTTGAAATAGCGTATGAAGATGTCTTCGTCGGGCGGCCAGCTGCTGCCGGCAACAAACACCTTCGCTCCTCGTTCCTCGTTCCTCGCTCCACGCTCCACGCTCCTCGAGACAACGCCCTCCACCACCGGCAGCTGACGGGCCTGCTCCTTGATCTGCAGCACGCGGTCGAAGCGGGTGTCGCCGGTGATGGTGACGCAGGTAATGCCTATCTTGGCCAACAGCTCACGGCTCTGCTCGTTCTGCACAAAGAAGTGGGTGAAGCAGTTGAGCACATGGCCGTATTGCCAACCGTACCACTTGAAGAACACCTGGTCAGGCCGGAAGATGCTCGACACCGAATAGACGGGCACGCCGCGATGTTTCAGTATGTGGAGATAGTTGTACCAGAACTCGTACTTGATGAAGAAAGCCACCTCGGGCCTGACGAGCCTCAGGAACCGGCGGGCGTTGGTGATGGTGTCGAGGGGCAGATAGCAGACGATGTCGGCACCCTCGTAGTTCTTGCGCACCTCGTAGCCCGACGGCGAGAAGAAGGTCAGCAGGATTTTCAGCTCGGGATGCTCGCGGCGCAGCTGTTCCATCAGCGGCCGGCCCTGCTCAAACTCGCCCAGCGAGGCGGCGTGGAACCACACGTAGCGGCCCTTGGGGTCGACCTTCTCCCTGAGCAGGCTGAAGGCAGCACGCTCGCCGCGCCACATCTTGCGCACCTTCTCGTTGAACAGGCTGTAGACGGCGACGCCAAACTGATAGAGATAGATAATCAGGTTGTACATATAGCCCCCCCTACTGCCCCCGAGGGG
>CAMNJY010000164.1 GCA_946541745.1 uncultured Prevotellaceae bacterium | reverse complement strand
ATTATCAATAAATCACCGTCTCACAGGCTTCGTCTTGTAAGCGCAGCGGTAGCGGCCCAGTGTGAGGGCCTTGAGTTTGCTCTTGATGAGCTGGCGGCGCAGGGGCGAGATGTGGTCGATAAATATATGGCCGTCGAGGTGGTCGAACTCGTGCTGCATCACCCGGGCCAGGTAGCCCTCCACCCACTCGTCGTGAGGCTGGAACTGCTCGTCCGTCCACTGTACATGGATGCGTGTAGGCCGTACCACCTTCTCGTGGATGGCCGGCAGCGAGAGGCATCCTTCCTCGCTGCTGTCGGTGGCCGTGTCGTCGCGCTCTATGATGTGGGCGTTGATGTAGACCTGCTTGAAGCCTTTGTACTGCGGCAGGTCGTCGCTGATGGCGTCGAGGTCGATGACGACCAGCCTGATGGGGAGCCCTACCTGAGGGGCGGCCAGACCGATGCCCTCGCTCTGGGCCAGCGTCTCCCACATGTCGTCGATGAGGGGCTTCAGCTCAGGGTAGTCGGGGGTGATGTCCTCGGCCACCTTGCGCAAGACGGGCTGGCCATATATATAAATAGGTAATACCATATAATATATATTTTTCGGTTTTCTTTTTCGATAATTCGTGATGTCGATAGGTCGATATTCCGACTTTCAGTCTTTGTTTCTCAGTTTCCTCGCCCGCATGTAGTCTTCCAGTAGGATAGTGGCCGAGAGCTCGTCGACCAGTGCCTTGTCCTGACGGGCTTTCTTCCCGAGCCCGCCGTCGAGCATGGCCTGGTGGGCCAGGACCGAGGTGAACCGCTCGTCATAATAGTCGATGGGCACGGCGGGGCAGGCTTTGCGCCAACGGGCCACAAACTGCCGCACGCGCTGCAGGTTCTCGCTGGGCTGGCCGTTGGGCTGACGGGGCTCGCCTATGACGATGCGCTCCACCGGCTCGCGGGCCATGTACTGCTGTAGCCACTCAAAGAGCTGTGACGTAGAAACAGTCGCCAACCCTCCGGCAATGATTTGCAGAGGGTCGGTGACTGCTATTCCCGTTCGTTTGCGGCCGTAGTCTATAGAGAGTATCCGGGCCAAGCGCTACTGTACGTTGTAGAGCAACCAAGCGTCGCCCTTAGGATTGTATTTCGAGCCGCGCATCATGTCACGGCTGGCAGCGGCATCGGCCTTGTTGTCGAAGGTGGTGGCCACGACGCGGAACATGTTGTTGGCCTCATTCTTCACAATCTGGGCGTTGTAACCGCCGTCGCGGAGTTGCTGCTGCAGACCTTCGGCGTTGGCCTGAAGGCCGAAAGAGCCTACGACGACACTGAAGTTCTTCAGACCAGAGCCGTTGATGAGCGATACACGCTCTTGGCGCACTGATACGTTGTCGCTGTTGTCGACCACGGAGCCCTGCGTGGCGTAACGTGTGGTGACGGGTGCCACGACGGTGGCAGAAGTCTCAGCCTGATTATTGACACGCTGGGTAGCCTCCTGTAGCTTAGCCTTCTCGTAGGCTTTCTTGTAAGCACTCTCACTACTCTTGCCGCAGCTGGCAAGTGCTAAAGCCAGGCTCAGTCCTGCGCAAACAACCATGTACTTTTTCATACTTTCTTTTCGTTTTATTAATGTTGTTATTAATGAAGTTCGCTAAAAGTCAGTGCGAAATTACAAAATATCGCGCAAAAACGTACAAAAATCCTACCTAAACTTTGTTAAATAGGCGAAATACTCACATTTTAACAAAAAATGATACAGTTTTTAACGTCAGTTTCAGAAAAAAACTGTATTTTTGCGCATGAAAAGATGTTTTACCTTAATTAAATTTTTAGTGATATGAAAAGTTTAGGTTATATTGGCGCTTTCTTGGGCGGTGCTATCGCCGGCGCCGCATTAGGTCTGCTCATGGCCCCCGAAAAGGGCGCCGACACCCGGGTGAAGATTACTGACGCCGTGGAGGACTTCTTGAAGAAGCACAACATCAAGCTTAGCCGTAAGGAAGTGGGCGACTTGGTCGACGACATTCAGGACGCAGCCGAAGAGGCTGTGTAAAGCAAGACGTTGAGCTGACGAACTATGTTTTCAAGCGACAGGAATGTTGAGAACATTGGGCAGCTGTTAGGGTTGCTCAAGCATTATTTCGGGCTACAGACAGAATATGTGAAGCTCGACGTGATAGACAAGGTGGTGCGTCTGCTGACGGTAGCCGCCTTGGCTATCATCTTCTTTCTGCTACTCATTGCCGTCATGCTCTTCTTCTCGTTTGCCGTTGCCTACTGGATGGGGCGTTATATCGGCATGGCTCCGGCTTTTGTCGTGGTCGGTTTTTTCCATTTGCTGCTGCTGTTGCTCTTCTTCCTGTTTCATCATAAGTGGATAGAGCGGCCGTTGGTCAGGTTCCTGGCCAACCTGTTTATGAGCAAGTGAGGCTGTGCAGCGACGGTTCCTGCCTGAATGATAAGTAGATATAATTTAGATAATAATGTTGCCCGTCAAGAAGCCACAACCCAAATATCAAACGCTGGAGGAAATCCGCCAGCGCAAGGACGAACTGCTTGACCAGATGCAGGCCGACAGCACCCAGGTCTCAAAGCTGTGGAGCGAGATCTTCGTCAAGCGTGAAAACAATACCAAAGGCGACTATATAGCCGGACTTGTGGCCAACAGCGTCACCGTGATTGACCTTTTCCTGCTGTTCCGCAAGTTGAAGAAGAACTATGGCAGTATTGCCGGCCTGTTTGGTAAGAAAAAGAAACTTTAACCCATTTCTATCACCTGGCCGTCGTATGCCAACTCCACCCCTGGAGGCAGCTTGCGGCAGGTTTCGTCGTGCAGCCCTATGTGGTGGCTGCCGTGGATGAGGTAGGTGTGGCGGGCACCTACCCGGCGGGCAAAGCTGACGGCCTCTTCCACCGTCTGGTGGGAGTGGTGGGGCGTGAAACGCAGGGCGTTGACCACCAGCACCTCGCTGTCAGCTATGTATGGCAGCTCTGTGTCGGCGATGGTTTTCATGTCGGTGATGTAGGTGAGGGTGAGGGGTGACGAGTGCTGGGTGATGCAGTAGCCAAGGATGGGCAGGTCGTGATGCATCACTTCGATGGGCATGATGTCGAGGTCGCCGATGCGCAGGGACTCATGCTTGTGCAGCTCGTGAAGCTGGATGGCCGGCACGCCGGGATAGCGGTTCTCGGCGAAGCAGTAGGGCAGCATCTGTAGCAGGCCCTGGCGGGCCAGGGGGTCGGCGTAGACGTTGATTTCGCCAAACTGGCAGTAGGGCCGCACATCGTCCATGCCGCCCATGTGGTCATAGTGGGCATGGGTGATGAGTATGCCGTCAATGCGCCGGAAGGGCTGTGACAGCATTTGCTGGCGGAAGTCGGGGCCGCAGTCTATCAGTATGCGCGTGGTGCCGGTCTCTACCAGAGCCGACGTGCGCAGTCGTTTGTCCTTGGGGTTGGTACTTTGGCACACCTCACACTGGCAGCCTATAGTAGGCACGCCGCACGAGGTTCCCGTTCCTAAGAATGTCAGCTTCACCATTCTATTTACGATTTACGGTTTTCTATTTTAATGTTGAAAGTTATACAATGTTGACCTCAGGCCGCAACTCTATGCCAAACTGCTTGGCTACATCCTGGCGGATGAGGCGGCAGAGGTTGACAATCTCGCTGCCCGTAGCCCCGCCGAGGTTGACCAGCACCAAGGCCTGACGGGGATGGACGCCGGCACGGCCCACCTGCCGGCCCTTCCACCCGCACTGGTCAATCAGCCAGGCTGCAGGTATCTTCTCGTGGTGCTCATCGATGTGGTAGTGAGGCATGTCGGGATAAAGGCCGGCTAACTGCTCGTATTTCTCGCGGCCGACCACCGGGTTCATGAAGAAGCTGCCGGCATTGCCCGTCACTGCCGGGTCGGGCAGTTTCTCGCGTCGTATGTCGATGATGAGTTGGCGCAGTTGCTTCGGGCTGGGTTCGCTGATGCCCCGACGCTCCAGTTCGGCCCTGATGTTGCCGTATTCGAGATTCAGCCCGGCAGTTGGCGACAGCCGGTAAGTGACGTGGGTGATGAGGTAGCGGTCCTTCCATTCATGTTTGAAGCGGCTGTCACGGTAACCGTATTGACAGTCGTCGCGACTCATCGAACAGGCTCGTCCGGTAGCTATCTCCACTGCCTCTACCCGCTCCACCAGGCTGCTCACCTCAACGCCGTAGGCGCCTATGTTCTGGACGGCACTGGCACCCACGTCTCCAGGTATGAGCGACAGGTTTTCTGCTCCGCGCAGGCCTTGGCTGACAGTCCACTCCACTACATCGTCCCACACTTCGCCGCTGCCACAGCGGATGTCGGTTGCCGGTTGCCGGTTGCCGGTTGCCGGGACGATGCCCTTGATGGCCGAGTGAACCACGGTGCCCTCAAAGTTGCCGGTGAGCAGCAGATTGCTGCCTCCACCTATTATAATATATGGACTATCGGATTGGCGCAACAAATTGGCCACCTGCCGGGCCTCTTCCGTGCTGCTGTATTCTAAGAAACGGCGGCAGCGCGCCTCGATGCCAAAGGTGTTGTGTGGCTTCAGACTATAGTTGCTCAGGTCTCTCATCGTTCAGTTTGTCAGTTTGTCGAGCTCCCAGCGGTCATTCTCGCGGTGGAACGACATCTCCACCTCCTGGCCGTTGGCTATGCCACGCATGACGAATATCTTTGTGCGGCCGGGAGGCGTGGGCGGGCCGTAGACAATGTTGTAAATCATGCGGTCGGGCAGTTCGGGCGCGAAGGCCGCCCATGTGTCGGGCGTGAGGATGCCCTCCATGCGCGCAAAGTCGTCGTCGGGGTCGGGACCCACAAAGACGACGGTTCGGCCCAGGCTTTCCGTCTGGAACGCCGAGTCGGTTACAAAGCGGTGGTAGAACTCAAGGAACGAGCCGTTCCTGTTGGCAGATATGGCCTCGGTCTTCATGGCGAGCAGCATCCATGCTCCCCTGATGCGGCGGAAGAGGTACTGCTGTACGGCTCCGGTATTGAAGTAAATTTTCTCGACGATGGCCTCATTGACCGATGTGTCTTTCACGACGTCCATCTGCCGCTCATTGTCGAACAGCACGGTATAGTAATCCTGGCGCATGAAGAAGCGCTCCATCTGCCATGCCTCGCGGCTGACGTAGGACGTGTCGCCCCTTCGCACCACCTTGAGCGGAAAAGCCACGCGCTCCATCTGCAATTTGCGGTTGGCGGAAAAGTTGAACAGAAAGTCATCGAACAGCTCATCGGCAGCCCTTGGCACGGGGGTGGCGGTGATAAGCTGCTCCATGGGGTCAATGTCTGTAGTGTCAACAGTTGCAGTGTCAACAGTGTCTTGCGGGACGTCGCCTGCCACATCTGCTGCCTGTTTCCCTTTGCATGAGAACATGGCCAAACTTACTGCCAATGCTCCCCATAAAAGCCTTTTCATGTGCTGTCTTTCAAAATCTGACTGCAAAGTTACGAAATAATACTGATGTGGCAAAGCATTTCCCGTAAAATTATTCAAGTTCTTCAAGTTGAGGAGTAGGAGGGAGGCGAGCAAAGTCCGAGCGAAAAAGGAGTTAGAAGGTTGAGCGAAACTGCTGTCGACCACTTCCATAAGCATCAAGGAGACAGAAAACCCTGCTATGTATGCTATAGTTATACGTATCTCGCTGTTAATCAGCTGTTTAACCTATAGCATAGTTTCCGCAAACTATGCTATAACCATGCTATAAACTATGCTATAGCTTTGACTGCTAAGTAAT
>CAMNJY010000163.1 GCA_946541745.1 uncultured Prevotellaceae bacterium | reverse complement strand
TCAAGAAGGACTACGCCGCGCGCTTCGCCCAGGACCAGCGCCCCGTGTGGGCCGTCGGCCTGAACATCAGCAAGGACCGCCGCACTATTGAGAACTACATAGTGGTTGGCGTTAAATAGCTTAAAAAACATTATAAAGGACGCTTCGAGTGGGTCGGTAAGCCAACCCCATGACAACGGCGCCCCTGTTCAGCAGAACAGGGGCGCCGTTGCTTTATTCGTCATCAGGTTCCCGGAGCTTGCGTATCAGGCTTTTCAGTTCGGCACGATAACCGTGAGGGTCGAAACCGAGCCCCATCTCCACCAGCTGTTCAGCCATTTTGAAGGTGGCATCGCCCTTATAGGGTGACTCGCGCAACAGCATACCGTAGGCAGCCACACCGGCGGCAAAGTAGAAATCGCCAGGGCGATTGTATTTCTCTGTCACACGAACGTAGGGTATCTTTCGTTGGAGGGCGCGGCTCTCACCGCCCAGTTTCTGCTTGTACCTGAAGTCGAAGGTCGCCAAGTCCTTGCCTGCCATGTCTGTCGGCTTTTCGTCCGCAAGCACAATCTCGTAGAGAGCAGTGATGGTCTGTCCGGCCCCTATCTCTCCAGCATCCTTCATGTCGTTTTCAAAGTCATCGTCAGCCATGATGCGGTTCTCATAGCCTAAGAGGCGGTACTTGCTGACGACATGGCTGTTGAACGTGAGCTGGCACTTGGCATCGTTGGCCACGCTGACAAACTGGTTGCGCTCGTGGACGAAGACCCTCATCATCTCCTGCTCGCTGTCTATAAAGTGGTAGGTGCCGTTCCCCGCATTGCTCACCCGCTCCATCATGGCATCGTTCAGATTGCCGAGACCGAAACCGAGACAGGTCATGTAGATGCCCTTGTCGGCATAGTTCTCGACCATCTCCACCAGGGCGTTGGTGGTAGTGACTCCCAGGTTGAAGTCGCCGTCGGTGCCCATGATGATGCGGTTGTTGAAGGCCGGGTCGTAGTTGGCCAGGGCCTCCTCGTAAGCCATCTCCAGCGCCTTGCCGCCGTTTGTGGCCCCACGGGCCGTAAGGCGGTCGATGGCCTCCTCTATGGTGCTCAACTCACTAACCGGGGTGGACGACAACACTTTTTTCACCTCACCTGAGTAGGTCACTATCGAGATGCGGTCGTCAGGATTCAACTCGTGGAGCAGCTGCTTGAGTCCCCTCTTCAGCAGAGGCAGCTTGTCGCTGATATCCATCGACCCCGACACGTCTATCAGAAACACGAAGTTAGCACGGGGCATCTCGGCGGCTGACAACTCACGCCCCTTGATGCCTAACTGCAGCAGGTAGTGGCCGGGGGTCCACGGACAGTCGTCCACCTCGGCACTGATGGCCACCGACTCGACGCCTACAGGAGCTGCATAGTTGAACGTGAAATAGTTGAGCAGCTCCTCAATGCGCACACTCGACGGGTTCACCTTGTAATCTCTCAGCAGATACTGGCGCACAATGGCGTAAGAGGCACCGTCGGCATCGACCGAGAAGGTGGATATGGGCTTAGCCGACGTCTCGACGAAGGGGTTGTCGAAATAAGCGTTAAACTGGTCGCCGGACCACCCGGAAGGGTCAGACGCAGCGGTGCCGGCCGGCGATTCCGCCGACCCACCATTGGTGTCACTAATAAGTGGACTACCCCCGTTAAAGGAAGTGATTCCCCCTAAAAACTCAGGTTGGTTATCACCGCCCGTTGAACAACTTGCTGCCAACAAGCCCGAGGCCACTAAGGCCAACATCCATCTCGTTCTCTTCATAGTTTTCTGTCTGTATTTGATGTTCATAGTTTGCTGCTAAAACGGGCTGATGGCTACAATCCTGCACCTTATCACACAAAAAAATGTTAAACATAGAAAATTCGCAAAAAAACAGGGGCGTAAGGTGCAAGTTTTCCAAGATTCCACGTTATAAGAATAAAAAAACAAGAAATATGAAGAGAACAATATCCGGCAAATGGCTCACGGCATTGGTCGTAGTGGGCGTACTGGGCTTGACCGCTTGCACCACCGGCAATAACGAGGTTTACTACCAGATGTCGGATGCCAAGACGTTGCAGGCCAGCTTCAACGGAGAGTGGACGGTCAACAGGCAGGTGGTCGACACGGCGCGGTTGGAGGTAGGGCCTACGCTGCGCGTCAGACTGCCGGAGGCCTACCTGCTGGACCTGTGTACAACGGCACAGAGCGGCGTCCTGTCGCAGATGGAGCCGACGGGGCTTCCGGTAGAGATAGCCACCACCAGTCAGGGCTATACGGCCGAGGCCAACTTCTCGTCGTTCGGGACTGTCACCGAGCACTACGGCAGTGTCGTGTATTACAAGCCGGTTTCGTTTACGGCTGTGGCCGACGGTGCGTTGCACCGCATCGACATCCTGTCAACCGAGAAAGGCAACGCCGTGCGCACAACTGACAGCGGGGCCTGGACTATCGGCATCAGCATAGGCGGCCTGGCTGTCACCAACCTCTACACGCAGGAGCAGAGCATAAGGCAGCTGCCGGCACCCATCACCTTGTATTATAACACCACGGAGCGCATACGCTGACAACCACAGACAGGAAGCGTGGAGACTGAACACCAGTTGCTGGAGGCCATCGCGGCCGGAGAGAGGGCGGCCTTGCGCCGCCTCTACGACCGCTATGCCGGCTACGCCATGGCAGTGGCACTGAGGTATCTGCCCCAGAGCGACGAGGCACGCGACGTGCTGCAGGACAGCTTTGTGCGCATCCTCACCACCGTGGGGCAGTTCAGCTACCGCGGCGAAGGGTCGCTGAAGTCGTGGGTGGGACGCATCGTCAGCAACCGCGCCGTAGACTACCTGCGTGAGCACCAGCGGTTCAGGACGGTCAGCGACGTGCCGGACGAGCCTGACGACACGGAGGAGCCCGACATAGGCCGCCTGCCGCCCGACGTGCTGATGGCGATGATAGGGCGGTTGCCCGCAAACTATCGGACGGTGATCAACCTCTACGTCTTCGAGCAGTGGCCACACCGCGAGATAGCCCGCCTGTTGGGCGTCAAGGAGAGCACCTCGTCGTCGCTCTTCTTCAGGGCCAAGAAAATGCTGGCAAAACAAATCAAGGAGTATTTAAACAGTCAAGACGCATGAAACGAGACAACGGCAAGCAGCAATGGTCCGAGTGGACGCAACAACTGCACGACAAGCTGGCGGAGCACGAAACAGCTGCGCCTGAAGGCTTGTGGGCCGACATCGAGGCAGCGCTCCAGGCGCAGCCCCTGCCACGGAAGTCGCGTTTCGTGGCATGGCGGCGATGGGCGGCAGCAGCGGCAGTAGCCCTACTGGCAGTCGGCGGCACAGGACTCTGGTGGGCCATCCATGACAGCAGTGACACGGCGGCACTGCCCCAATCGGCGCCACAATATGCATCGCACGTGAGGGAGGACACGCAACCCTGCCCCTCTCCACCGGATGAAGACGTGGCTGAAACAGGGACGACGGCCATGACAGCAACGAAGCTACAGAGACCGCCAACGGCTCAGCCGGAGAGCGTCGCCGAGCCGCTGGCCATGGAAGAAGCCGCTGCAGCAGTGGCACCTGTACAAGAGACCGTCGCAGCGGTGAAGGCCGAAGCGACTGACACGCCGACAAAACGGCCGTACATATCTGAAGAAACAAGCCACACGGCAGCGGTGGAACCCTATACCCCCATCAGAGGCAACATGCGCCCAACGACTGGCAGTAAGCGGCAGTTGAGCATTGGCCTGTACGCTATGAACGGCTTGGCCAGCTACGACGGCAGCAACGGGGTTCGCATGGCCGACCACCTGGCTAAAAACTACTACAACACCTTTGCCAACAGCTATGCTTTGGCATCGCGCGCCACCGAGCCCATCTATCTGACGGGTTACGAGGAGCGGCAGAACCACCACCGGCCCGTCAGCTTCGGGCTGACCATAGGCTACCCGCTCACAGACCGGCTGGCACTGACCACGGGCATGGTCTACACAAAGCTGACGTCAGACTTCACCCAAATGATGCGCAGCCAGCAGATAGAGCGCGAGCAGACGCTCTACTACGTCGGCCTGCCCCTCGCCGTGAGCTACAGACTCTGGCGGGCGGGCGGCTTCAGGGTGTACGCCTCGGCCGGTGCCACAGCCCTCTGGAACGTAGGTACCCGATTAGCGACTGAAGGCGTAGACCAGGAAACGAAAAGCGACCACATGCAGTGGTCGCTCAGCGGGAGTTTAGGAGTCCAGTATGACGTGATGCCCCTGCTGGGGCTTTATGCGGAGCCTGGCGTAAGCTACTACCCCGACAATGGAAGCACCCTGCAGAACTACTTCAAGGACAAGCCCGTGAACGTCAGCCTGCAGGTGGGGCTGCGGTTCAACCTCGACCGTTAGCCCTGAGTGACTATCACGCCGCCCATGGGCTGTATCACCACCTTGGCCTCGCCATTCCTGTTGAACTTCAGCTGGCGCAGCTGGGGTCCCTTCTTGGCGTCGTCCACATAGTAGCTCACCGTCTGGCCGGCCCATTCCGGCATCTGCAGCGTCAGCGTCCTGGCCGTGGCCTCGGCATTCAGACCGGCCACGTACCACTGCCGGCCGTGACGGCGGGCCAGCACCACATAACGGCCGGGATAGCCGTCTATGAAGCGCGTCTCGTCCCATGTCGTGGGCACGGCCCTGAGGAAGTCGAGTTCAAACTGCGGCAGCTCCTCCAGGTTGTTGGGCTGCATGGCGATACACTGTATGGCCGTCTGGTTGGTGATGGCACTGGCCATCTCGAAAATATCGGTGGTATAGCGGCGGTGGCGGCTCTTGTTGTCGCGGCTCAGGTAGCGGTTCATGATGGTGCCGCCCCAGTCCATCGTGCCCACGGCGTTGCGTATGAAGGGGTGCATCGTCAGCTCAAAGGCTTCGCTCTTGGCGTGGCCTTCGGTGAAGAATACGTTCTCAGAAGCCAGCACAGCCTCTGAGGCTACATAGTTGGGGTACATTACCTCCCAGCCGCGCGGGATGGTGCAGCCGTGGAAGATGACCTGCAGACCATAGCGGTTGGCATCGAAGAGGATGTCCTCGTAAAGCTGCATGGTTGCCTGCTTGTCGCCGCCGAAGAAGTCTACCTTGATGCCCTTCACACCTATCTTCTGCAGCCAAGCCATCTCGCGGTCGCGGGCAATGGCCGTCGACATGCAGTCGCGCGGTGTCTGCGGAGCGTCGTTCTCGAAACCGTTGGAGTTGTACCACAGCATCAGGCTCACGCCCTTTGACTGGGCATACTTCGACAGCTCCTCTATCTTTTCGCGCCCTATGCGCTGGTCCCACCAGTTATCTACCAGGCAGTATTCGTAGCCCATCTTCGCGGCCAGGTCAACGAACTGCACCTGGTCTTGATAGTTGATCGACTCGTCCTGCCAGATGAGCCACGACCACGTGTAGCGTCCCGTGCCGTAGCGTTGCGAGGCGGTGTACTTAGGCTTCACCACGTCGTAGGCGATGGTCGTCTCAACAATGGGCTTCAGTGTAGTGCCCACGGTGATAGTGCGCCAGGGGGTGCTATAGGGTATGGGAATGCCCGCCGTGGCCGAGCCTATGCCGTTGTTCTCGCCAGCCTGCGGGAAGGCGATGGTATAGCCCTCGCCGGCCTTGTAGTCGCTCAGATGGCTGCCGACATAGCTGCCGTCAACCCCCGTCTCGGAGATGAGCACCCACAGAACCCCCTCGGGGGACGACAGGGGGGCTTTGAACAGACAGGGGAAGGTGTAGCCCTG
>CAMNJY010000162.1 GCA_946541745.1 uncultured Prevotellaceae bacterium | reverse complement strand
CGTGACCTCCTGCGTGACAGGCAGGCATTCTAACCTACTGAACTAACGCACCGTTATGGGTCTCTGTCGTTTTGCGGGTGCAAAGGTAGCAATATTTTTTGAATCTGCAAAACTTTTCGGTACTTTTTTACAAAAATAATTGCATCAGGGCCGCTTCATGGTGGCATTTGCCATCGTAGAGCCAGTCTTTGAGGGTTGCTGACCGTTGGAATCCTGCTTTTGCGAACAGTTGCATCGACACTTGGTTGTCGCAGGCAATGAAGGCATATAGCTGGTGCAGATGCAACACGTGGAGAGCGTAATCAGCCACTTGCCGCAGGGCTTCATGTGCATAGCCGCGTGAGCGGTGCTGACGGTCGATGACGATACCCACCTCAGCCCGCAGGTTCTTGGCGTCGAAGCTGATGATGTCGGCCAGTCCAACGGCCTCCCCTACTCCGTTCTCTACCACCAGCCTCACCTGCCGGTCGGTGTAGATGTCACCGGAAGCATTGGCGATGTAGTCATGGAGCACGTAGCGCGAATAAGGCACGCTGGTGGCGCCGACGTCCCACAGCTGGCGGTCGTTCTCTATGCGGTAGAGCATGTCGAGGTCTTCGGGTTCCATAGCCCTGAGTTTCACTTGGTCGGTGGTGGTCATAGGTGCAGTTTTTGGCGTAACAGGTCGATGAGTGCTATGAAGGCTCTGAAGTAGATAGCCATCTTGACGGGCACGGTATAGAAGATGCTGAGGTGGCTGTAGTGTTTGCGGAAGAAGATGAGCATGGCCTGGTAGAACACGTGGACGTATCGATAGTCAGACTTGCGCGTGGAGCGCCCCTTATAGTGGGTGATGTCCAGCGGCAGATACCAGTTCTCCCACCCTGCCTTGAGCAGCCGGAAGCTCAGGTCGATGTCCTCACCATACATGAAGAAGGCTTCGTCCAACAGTCCTATCTGGTCTAAGGCCTTGCGGCGCAACAGGCAGAAGGCGCCGCTGATGACCTCTATCTGGCAGGGGGCATCCCATGGCAGGTGGCTCATGTAGTAGCGGCCGGTGAAGCCCAGCATCTTCAGTGCCGACACCCAGGGTGTGGGTATGGCGCGCCGCGATTCAGGGGCTACGGTGCCGTCCTCATTGTGCATTTTCACTCCCGCGCCGCCCGCTTGCTGGTGGTTGTCCATAAAACTGAGGGCATCGCGCAGGGTGTGTGGGGCTACTGTCGTGTCAGGATTCAGCAGCAGCACATACTCGCCCGCCGAGAGCCTGATGGCCTGATTGTTGGCACGTGCGAAGCCTACATTGTCGCTGTTGGCTATAAATCTCACCCAGGGATAACGCCCGGGCAGCACGGCCATCGTGTCGTCGGCCGAGGCATTGTCGACAACAAACACTTCGGCCTCGATGCCTTCGAGTGCCCTTTGTACGCTTTCCAGACACTTGTCCAAATAGCGGCGCACGTTGTAGCTGACTATGACTATTGACAGTTTCATGACTCCTCTACTTCAGCCGCGCAGCGGCTCTTGCCGGGATAGACAAAGGGCAGGGTGATAAGTCCGATGATGGCCATATAGCCAAAGGTGGTATTGACGTACATATAATATAATAAGGTGTTGACCACCATCGGCACCAGCAGCATCAGCAGCCGCAGCAGGCCCCATTTGCGCAGGGCCGCCGACTTGCGGCTTACGAGGTCGGCCTTCACCCGTTTCAGGCTGAACAGTTTCAGGGCCAGCGGAATGAGGAGGGGAAGCGTGGCCAGCTCCATCATCACTTCCAGTACAAACTCGCCCTCGCTGCTCGTTCCGGCATAGTAGCCCATGGGCAGCAGGCCGGTCTCAAACACGACAACGGCGGTGAGCGCGGTCACCACCATCGTCCAGAACACTATGTTCAACAGAATTCTTGTTTCTTTCATTTTGCTTCAAATGGTGTACGGTTCAATATACTCCGGCCCAGGGTCACCTCATCGGTGTATTCCAGTTCGTCGCCTACGGACACGCCTCGGGCAATGACGGTGATGCGCAGGCCTGTCAAGGGAGCCAGTTTGCGGAAGATGTAGAAGTTGGTAGTGTCGCCTTCCATCGTGGGGCTCAGTGCCAGTATCACCTCGTCCACACTGCCGTCCCCTACCCTATCTACCAGCGACTGTATTTCCAGGTCGCCGGGGCCTATGCCGTCCATGGGCGATATGACGCCTCCCAGCACATGGTAGAGTCCGCGGTACTGCTGGGTGTTCTCTATGGCCATCACGTCTTGTATGTTCTCCACCACGCACACCGTGCTGCGGTCGCGACGGGGGTCGCTGCACACAGGGCATAGTTCCTGGTCGCTGATGTTGTGGCACACGCGGCACCGCTTCACCTCTCGCCTCATAGTGGTCAGGGCCGAGGCCAGCTGCTCCACGTCCCCGGTGTCCTGACGCAGCAGGTGGAGCACCAGTCTGAGCGCCGTCTTGCGCCCTATGCCTGGCAGCCGTGAAAACTGCGATACTGCATTCTCAAGCAGTCGAGATGGATATTCCTGTATCACTTTACAATCTTCAATCTTCAATTTTCAATCTCCGACAGTTCCAGCCACCGTAGCGACTTCTCGTCGAGTTCGTCTTTCAGCTGGGGCAGCCGTTTCGACTTCTCCGTCAGCGCCTCTATCGTGAGTGTGCCGCTGCAGAGCTCCTCCTCTATCTGGCGCTGCTCCTGCTCCAGGGCCTCTATCTCGGTGGTCAGTCGCTCAAACTCCATCTTCTCCTTGAAGGTCATGCGGCGGCGCGTGTCGTGACGGTAGTCCTTTTTGGGGGCTACTGCGGTGGTGTTCTGCGGCTTCTGCGAGGCGGCCTTGGGCTGTAGGGCCTGCCACTGGCGATACTGTGTGTAGTTGCCGGGAAAGTCGTTGATGCGTCCGTTGCCCTCAAACACCAGCAGGTGGTCTACAATCTTGTCCATGAAGTAGCGGTCGTGGCTCACCACGATGACGCATCCGGGGAAGTCCTGCAGGTATTCCTCCAGTATCTGAAGCGTCACGATGTCGAGGTCGTTGGTAGGCTCGTCGAGCACCAGGAAGTTTGGATTCTTCATCAGCACCGTACACAGGTACAGCTTGCGGCGCTCGCCGCCAGAAAGTTTGCTGACGTAGTTGTGCTGCTGTTCGGGGGTGAACAGGAAGTGTTGCAGCAGTTGCGAGGCCGTCATGTGCTGTCCGCCGCCCATGTCTATGTATTCAGCAATGTCTCTGACCACGTCGATGACCTTCTGCCCTTCGTCAAACTGCAGGCCCTCCTGCGAGAAGTAGCCGAAGTTCACCGTGTCGCCAATGTCGAAATGGCCGGCGTCGATAGGTTCCTGTCCTAAAAGCATCTTGATGAAGGTCGACTTGCCCGTGCCGTTGTTGCCTACAATGCCCATCTTCTCGAAGCGCGAGAAGTTGTAGTAGAAGTCTTTCAATATCACCACTTCGCGCTCCCCGCTGCTCGTTCCTCCGTCCTCGCTCCTCCAAAAGCTCTTCGACACATACTGGCACTCAAAAATCTTCGACCCTATATACACGCTCCGCGACTTCAGCCTTACCTGCCGCTCCTCTATGCGCTGGCGGGCCATGCGCTGTAGCTCGTAGAAGGCGTCCTCGCGGTATTTGGCCTTGTGGCCGCGGGCCTGCGGCATGCGTCTCATCCACTCCAGCTCCGTGCGGTACAGGTTGTTGGCCCTGGCCACCTCGGCCCGCTTGTTGTCTATGCGCTCCTGGCGCTTGTCAAGATAGTACGAGTAGTTGCCCCGGTAGGTATAGACGGTGTGGTCGTCAAGTTCGAGTATCACCTCGCACACGCGATCAAGGAAAAAACGGTCGTGGGTTACCATCAGCAGCGTCTTGTTGCCCCGTTGCAGGAACCCCTCCAGCCACTCTATCATCTCCAGGTCCAGGTGGTTGGTAGGCTCGTCGAGTATCAGGAAGTCGGGCTCGGTTATCAGCACGTTGGCCAGTGCCACCCGCTTCTGCTGACCGCCGCTGAGCTGCCCCATCGGCTGGCTGAGGTCGCGTATGTTGAGCCTGGTCAGTATCTGCTTGGCCTTGAGCACTTTCTCGGGGGCGCCCTCGTGGTTGAAGCAGGCATCGAGCACCGACTCCTCTGGGTCGAACACGAGTGTCTGCTCCAGCATGCCCACCCGTATGTCGCGCCTGTAGACGATGTCGCCCCCGTCGTAGCCCTCCTTGCCCGTCAGTATCTGCAGCAGTGTCGACTTGCCCGTGCCGTTCTTGGCTATCAGGCCCACATGCTGACCCTCGGCCACCGAGAAACTGATGTCCTCAAACAGCAGCAGCGACCCGAACGACTTGGTCAGGTGCTGCACGTCTAAATAAGGTGTGTCCTTAGCCATTGCTGCTGATGAATTTCAGGCATTTCTCTATATATCCCAGCACGTCGTCCCGGCCCTGTTTCGACTCTGCCGAGGTGACAAATATCGGCGGAAGCTCCTCCCACGTCTCTTCAAGCACGCGCTTGTAGGCCTCCACCTGCTGAGCTGCTTTGTTGGCCGTCAGCTTGTCAGCCTTGGTGAACACGATGGCAAAGGGCACCGACGACTCACCCAGCCAGTTGATGAACTCCAGGTCAATCTTCTGCGCCTCCAGCCTCACGTCCACCAGCACGAACACGTTTACCAGCTGTTCGCGCTGCAGTATGTAGCCCCTGATCATCTGGTCGAGCCGCGCCACCTCGCGCTTGGAGCGCTTGGCAAACCCGTAGCCCGGCAGGTCAACCAGGTACCACTCACGGTTGATGACAAAGTGATTGATGAGCAGCGTCTTGCCCGGTGTCTGGCTCGTCTTGGCCAGCTTCTTGTGGCGCGTCAGCATGTTGATAAGGCTCGACTTGCCCACGTTGGAGCGCCCTATGAAGGCAAACTCGGGCTTAGTGTCCTGCGGGCACATCGTCACCACGGGCGCACTCAGCGTAAACTCAGCGGTATTAACTTCCATCTCTATCTTCTTCTCTTCTATCAAATTCAACTGCAAAATTACGCATTTTTTCCCAATCATCCAAATTATTTGCTATTTATAATGGGGGTGTCAGTTTAAACATAAAAGTAAAAATGAGCGAGAACCATTTTTTTTCGACTCGCCAATATCACTATTTTTTACTTAAAAGAGACTCAGCCCAACCTACCTGCACTATATTATATGCACGTGCGCACGTGTGTTCGCGCGTGAAAGTTTTAATTTTTGCCTACACTGCCTACACCACGGCTCAACCATCTGTCTGTCAACTACATAAGTGGTGTAGGATGTGGTGTAGGCGGTGTAGGATGCGGTGCAAGTGGTGTAGGATGACAGCACAGAAGAGGCACACTAACTACCACAAAGCAGCTTCCCGGCAAACGCTCCAGGGGTTGGAGCAAATTGCTCCAACCCCTGGAGCGTTTGCCAAACAGGCACCTTAGTACGGTTAACGTACCTCTTTGTTCTCACCAAACATAAACGTTAGAAGAACGTCTTCACTTATAGGACCTCACGGCCACTGCAACCCTTATCCCGTCCATCCATCCAAAACCCATATATATATATGGTTTTGGATGGATGGACGGGAAGGGTCGCACTACCGTCTTGGTTACATTTACGCGCTTTCTGCGTTAATACTCCCAAAAGTGTGCGAAGTGTCAGCTTTTTTTCTTAACTTTGGCTTCGCCGAAGTTTTTCGCTTTGCTCAAGGAACTCCTGGCACTCGGAAATGAAAAGAAAAGCAAGCTTTCCTTTTGCATTTCGCTCGTTTTTTCGTAACTTTGGAAGAATTCGCAGGATTTCTT
>CAMNJY010000161.1 GCA_946541745.1 uncultured Prevotellaceae bacterium | reverse complement strand
AATTCCCAGTTTTGCTGGGGAGTGTGAGGCCCGTGGTGAACTCCTATATTACAAACCTGTAATTCCCAGTTTAGCTGGGGAGTGTGAGGCCCGTGGTGAACTGAGTAGTTACCTGAATTCGATTAATTCAAATAAATTGTGAAAATGAAACACTACTTGCTGCGGCGCAGGCAGCGGCGGGCCACGAAGTAGGCCACGGCCACGAGCAGCAGGGCCACGATGGCTATCTTGATGTACTCGGCATACTCCACAATCTTGTCGTTGAGCTGGTCTTCGGGCACGATGGCATGGAGATACCAGCCCAGGGCGGCCAGCACCGTGTGCCAGCCGCCGGCGCCGATGGTGGTGAAGAGCAGGAACTTGGGGTAGTTCATGCGGGCCAGGCCGGCGGGAATACTGATGAGGTGGCGTATGACGGGCACGAAGCGGCCAGTGAGGGTGGCGGCCACGCCGTGCTGGTCGAAGTATCGCTCGCTACGCTCCACCTTCTCCTGGTTGAGCAGGCAGAGATGGCCCAGGCGACTGTTGGCAAAGCGGTAAACCACGGGGCGGCCCACATACTTGGCTACGAAGTAATTGATGCTGGCGCCGACATCGGCCCCCAGCGTGGCAAAGAGAATGATAAGCAACACGTTCATCGACCCGCCGGCGGCATGATAGGCGGCCGGCGTGACCACAAACTCTGAAGGTACGGGCACCACGGTGCTCTCCAGGAGCATCAGAAAGAAGATGGCGGGGTAGTTGAGGTTGCTGAGCAGTGCTGATATGAAATTCATCTATGATGGCTGGTTGTTGTTGTTCTTGAATTGCTTTTCCATAAAATCGTAATAGCCGGCGGGAGTCACTCCGTCGGGGAAGAGGTGGCCCAGCACCAGCTGCGCCTCGTGGGCGTTGCGCCGGCAGGCCTCCCTGAGGTAGTCGAGAAACTCGTCGTAGCGTTTCAGCGAGTGGCAGACGAGGGCCATATAGGCGTAGCCCTCGTTCCAGTCGGCGGGCACCATTTTGAAATACTTGAGGAAGGCCTGATAACTGGCCTCCACATACTGGTTGTCGTAGAGCGAGACAATGACGCGCATCATGGTGCGGGGCGAGTTGTCGGACTTGATGATGGCCTGGCGAAACATGTCCTCGGCCTGCTCCGTGCGCCCGTTGGCCAGCAGGATGTGCCCCTTGATGACGAGCATGTCCACATGGTCGCAGTCCAGCTCGTCGGTACGGTCAAGATAGTAGAGGGCCGTCTCGGGCATTTCCATGTCGCTGTAGGCGAAGGCCAGCTCCTGGAGGATTTCCACCAGGTAGGGCGAGTCGCCGGGGGCCACCTTGAGGGCCGTCTGCAGCACGGCGGCGGCCTCCTCGCACCGGTCCAGGCTGATGAGGCAGGTGCCCTGGTGCAGCAGCCCGAACTCGTCGTCGGGCTCCTGCTCGCCGTAGCGCTGGTAGTAGGTCAGGGCTTCGTCGAAGTTGTCGAGCCGGAACAGGCCGTTGGCCTTGGCCAGCAAGCCCTCGGCGTCGGAGGGGTCGATGGCTATGGCATACTCGCTGCTGGACACCGACTCGCCGTACTCCTCCTTCATGAACTGCGTGTTGGCCAGGGCGCTCCAGTAGCGTTTCTGGAAGGGGTCGCGGTCTATGAGCTCCTTGAAGATGCGCTCAGAGTCGTCATACTTGCCCAGCCCGAAGAGGGTGTGGGCCATGAGTTCCTTGAAGTCGTCAGAGTCGTCGGGGCGGGCCCTCATCATCCACTCCATGGCCTTCTCGTTGTAGCCGTAGTCTGAGTAGAGGTTCACCACGTCGAGCACATAGTCCTGATACTCCTCAGGGGACACGCCGCTGAAGTTGTCGCGCAGGTAATTGTCGGCCCGCTCCTCCTCGCCCTGGGCCATCCACAACTCTGCCCGCCCGTAGACATACTCGGGCAGGTCGTGGTCGGCAATTTGCTCAAGATAGGCCTCGGCAGCGTCGTAGTCGCCCTCGTTGATGGCGTTGTGCATCTTGAAGTTCAGCGCCACCACCGAGTCGGGCTGCAGCTCGGCGGCACGCTCCAGGGCGGCCTGCGCCTCGTCGTAGCGGCCGTGCTGCTGGTAGTAGTCGGCCACGTCGCCCAGGTCGTCGGCATCCATGAATACGGGCTGCCCCGACCGGACCGCCTGCTCGTACTCGTAGAGCAGCTCGCGGAACTCGTCGTCGTCGAAATACTCGTCGTCCGTCACTTCTTCCAGGTGTCCTTCAGGCCGACCGTCTTGTTAAACACGGGATGATCGGGCGTGGAGTCGGGGTCAACGTTGAAATAGCCTATACGCTGGAACTGCAGGTAGCTGAGCGGCTCCTGGCTGGTGGCAAAGGGCTCTATGTAGCAGTCGGTGAGCACGGTCAGCGAGTCGGGGTTGATGATCTGCCTCATGGCTGTCACAGCGTCGCACTGCTGGGCGTCGCGTATGGCGGCCATCTCGTCGCGCGGGTTTTCCACCTTCCACAAGCGGTCATAGAGCCTCACCTCGGCCCTGACGGCATTGTGGCAGCTTACCCAGTGCAGGGTCTTGCCCTTTATCTTGCGGTCGGCACCAGGCAGTCCGCTGCGGGTCTCAGGGTCGTAGGTGCAGTAGATGCACGTCACGCGGCCCTCGGCGTCAACGTCGCAGGGGTGAGTCTCGTCACACTTTATAATGTATGCGTTCTTCAGTCTCACTTCCTTGCCGGGGGCCAGCCTCATGAACTTCTTCTCGGCTTCCTGACGGAAGTCGTCGCGCTCTATCCACAGCTCGCGGCTGAACTCCACCTCGTGGGTGCCGTCGGACTCGCGCTCGGGGTTGTTGACGGCGGTCAGCGTTTCCACCTGGCCTTCGGGGTAGTTGGTGATAACCACCTTGACGGGGTCGAGCACGGCGGCCACGCGCTGGGCACGCTGGTTCAGGTCGTCGCGCACCACGCTCTCGAGAAGGGCCATGTCGTTCAGGGCGTCAATCTTGGTGTAGCCTATCTTGTCGATAAAGCCCAGGATGCTCTCGGGCGAGTAGCCCCTGCGGCGGAACCCGCAGATGGTCGGCATGCGGGGGTCGTCCCACCCGCTGACCATGCCGTTCTGTACCAGTGCCAGCAGGTTGCGCTTCGACATGAGGGTGTAGCTCAGGTTCAGCTTGTTGAACTCCGTCTGGCGGGGACGGTTGTCCTCTATGTTGTCGGTTTCACCGCGCCACTCCTTCATCCAACCGACGAAGAGGTCGTAGAGCGGGCGGTGCTCCACAAACTCCAGCGTACACCACGAGTGGGTGACGCCCTCCAGGTAGTCGCACTGGCCGTGGGTGAAGTCGTACATCGGGTAGGCATTCCAGCGCGTGCCCGTCTTCACGTGGGGTATGTTCAGCACGCGGTAGATGAGCGGGTCGCGGAAGAGCATGTTGGGGTGGGCCATGTCGATCTTGGCGCGCAGCACCATCGTGCCGGGCTGGCACTGGCCGCTGTTCATGTAGTCAAACAGGCGCAGGCTCTCCTCCACCGGACGGTCGCGGAAGGGCGAGTTCTGGCCGGGCGACGTGGTGGTGCCCTTCTGCTGGGCTATCAGCTCGGCGCTCTGCTCGTCGACATAGGCGCGGCCCTGGCGGATAAGCCACACGGCGAAATCCCACAGCTGCTGGAAATAGTCGCTGGCGTAGTAAACATGGGCCCACTCAAAGCCCAGCCACTTGATGTCGCTCTCTATGTTCTCTATGTACTCCGTGTCTTCCTTCACGGGGTTGGTGTCGTCGAAGCGCAGGTTGCACTCGCCGCCGTACTTCTTGGCCAGCCCGAAGTCGATGGCTATAGCCTTGGCGTGGCCTATGTGCAGATAGCCGTTAGGCTCGGGCGGGAACCGAGTCTGCAGCCGCCCGCCGTTCTTACCGGCTGCCAGGTCGTCAATCACTTTCTGTTCCACGAAGCTCACCGGCTTCCTCTCCTCACTTTCTGTCAATGTGTTCTCTTTCATTTCCGTTAATATCTCTCAATTTCTCATTCTCTTATTTTCGCATTCTCACTTGATACCCCGCTCATTGAGCGCCTTGGCATAGCGGGCGGCGTTGCGCAGGTGCTCGCTGTAGGAGGCGGCAAAGTTGTGAGAGCCCGAGAAGTCCTCCTTGGCACACATGTAAAGGTAGTTGTGCTTCACGGCGTCGAGCACGGCGTCGATGCCCTTCACTGAGGCTATCTTGATAGGCCCCGGCGGCAGCCCCGTATGGCGGTACGTATTGTAGGGATTGTCTATAAACAGCATGTCGTGATAGATGCGGCGCAGGCCGAAGTCCTGCAGGGCAAACTTCACCGTCGGGTCGGCCTGCAGCGGCATGCCCGTCCTCAGGCGGTTCAGGTACATGCCGGCTATCATGGGCTTCTCGGCCGTGTTGGCCGTCTCCTCGTCCACGATGCTGGCCAGCGTCGACACCTCGTTAGGCGTCAGGCCCAGGGCCTCAGCCTTCTTCAGGCGCCCCGCCGTCCAGAAGGTGTCGTGCTCGCGAACCATACGCTCCATGAAGTGGTCGAGCGTGACGTTCCAGTACACCTCATAGGTGTTGGGCACAAACAGGGCCGCTATCGTACACGTGTCATAGCCCCACCGCTGGCAGTAGACGCCGTCTATCAGCGCGGCGGCTATCTGCACCGAGTCTATCATCAGCTTGCGGCCCAGCACCCCGGCCAGTGCCTTCATGGTGCGCGACTCGGGTATGGTCAGCATCATGGCCTGCTGCTGACCGTTCCTCATCTTGTGCATCACGTCCCAGGTCGGCTCCCCCGGCTCTATGGCGTAGCGACCGGTGCGGGGCTGCCGGCCATAGTCGGTATGGCGCATCAGGGTGCTGAAACCCGTCAGTCCGTGCGTCGTGGCTATCGGCTGCAGCTTGGTCATCACCGAGTCTATCGTGTCGTCGTCGTCTACATACACATACTGCACCTCGTCAACCTTCGAGAAGGCCGTCATGAAGTAATAGTAGCTAAGCCCTACAACGGCCAGCAGGCACAGCGAGGCTGCCGCCAACAGGTATTTGGTCTGTGAAAGCTTCATGCGGCACCCTCCTCTTCGTCAGCGTCATACTCGTCCTTGCGGTTGTGCGGAAACACGTGGTGGTGCAGGAAATTCATCAGCTCCAGGCACACTATCACCATCACCGTGGCCGCAGTGGCTACGGCATACATGCCGGCACCGGCGGCCATGCCGATGGCGGCGGCCACCCACAGGCCGGCAGCAGTGGTCAGGCCGCGAACAGCATGCTTCTGGAAGATGATACAGCCGGCACCGATGAAACCGATGCCTGACACCACCTGGGCGGCGATGCGCGACACGTCGTGGCGCACGGCCTCGGTCAGCACCACGTCGCTGAAACCGTGGGCCGACAGTATCATGAACAGGCCGCTGCCCAGTCCCACAAGAAAATGGGTACGGAATCCGGCCTCCTTCGCCCGATATTCGCGCTCAAGGCCGATGGCCCCGCCGAGCATACCGGCAATGAAGATACGGAGTATAAATTCTGTTGTCATTTCTCCTTCTGTTTTTAATTTTTGCGGCAAAGGTAATCATTTCTTTCGAGTCCACCAAACACTGTACCATTTATTTTTAGTCTTCACTCCACAGCTCTTTCATTTATGAAAGAGTTCCCCAGGCACATCCCTTGCTATAATTAGCACATACCAGAAAAACCCGCATAAACATTTGGTTTGTACGGGTTTCCTTATGATTTACTTGTCGCTGCCTATTGATTCTTACTTTCCTCCTCGAAAACGACTTTAACTGACTATCAATGCGTTAGCACCGGAT
>CAMNJY010000160.1 GCA_946541745.1 uncultured Prevotellaceae bacterium | reverse complement strand
AAGACGGTGCTCTGCCCCGACCTGAACGCCGGCTGCTCGCTGGCCGACTCGTGCAAGGCTGAGGACCTGAAGAAGTTCAAGCAGGAGCACCCGGGCTACCAGGTGGTGAGCTACGTCAACACGACGGCCGCCGTCAAGGCGCTGACCGACGTGGTGGTGACCAGCGGCAATGCCAAGAAGGTGGTCGACCAGCTGCCGAAGGACGCCAAGCTCATCTTCGGCCCCGACTACAATCTGGGCAACTATATCAACGAGGTGACGGGTAGGCAGATGCTGCTGTGGAACGGTGGATGCCATGTCCACGAGCGGTTCTCGGTGGCCAGGATTGCCGAGCTGAAGGCGCAGCATCCTGAGGCCGTGGTGATGGCCCACCTGGAGTGTAAGGGGCCGGTGCTGGCATTGGCCGATGTGAAGGGCTCTACGGCCGACATGCTCAGGGAGGCGCGTCAGAACCCGGCCACGCAGTTTATAGTGGCCACAGAGGCGGGCATACTGCACGAGCTGCAGCGCACGTGTCCTGGCAAGCAGTTCATACCCGTGCCGCCGGAGATTTCAGAGAGCGGACTGGAGTGTTCGTGCAACGAGTGTCAGTATATGAAGATGAACACGCTGCTGAAGGTGTACAACACGCTGAAATACGAGTGGCCGCAGGTGGAGATAGACCCCGACGTGGCGCGCCAGGCCGTGAAGCCTATAGAGAAGATGCTGGAGTTGAGTTAAAATCGCTCCAGCTTTTTTTTTACCAGCCTATCGGCCTCCTGACAGCAGCGAGGTGAGTCGCGGCACGGTGCGCCTCATAACGTAGTAGCAGAGCACACACAACGTCAGTGAGAGCGTCACAGCCATGAAGTAATAGACGAAGGCTGACAGCTCGGTGTTGAGCCTGACGATACCCATTCTCGGAAGGTTGGTCATGACGGCGGTGAAAAGCCGGTGGACGGCAAAGATGAAGAAGGTGGCCGAGGTGAGCAGCTGAGGCATGCGCAAACGGCGTTCTGAGAGCCTGCTGCCGACGTCGAACACCGTCAGCAGCAGGCCTATGTTGAGCAGGAAGAGCGCGGGCGGCCACAGCGGGGCGACGGCCGCCGACAATGCCATCACGCCATAGCAAAGGTATCGCCACTGTTTGACAAACAGCGTCAGCGACACGTTGTGGACGCTGAACCAAGCCCCCATGGCGAAATAGAAGAAGGCAGCCCACACCACGCCGGGACATTCAGGCAGCAGGTCGAACATGGCTATGATGCCCAGTGCGGCGACGAAGGGCACCGACAGCCACTTGACACCCCACCACACCAGTGGCGACAGCAGCACGCAGACCATGAGGCACTGCAGAAACCAGAACTGCGTCACCAAAGGGGCCGCCTGGTCGGTGGGCAGGTGGGTCACCTGCTGCAGGTTCCAGAAGAGGCCAGCGAAGTCGGTGGCCGACAGCTGGCCCACAGGCTTGTGCAGCAGTAGCTGTAAGCCCGGCTTTGCCGTCTGCAGCAGTGCTACAATGGCCAGATAGACGAGCGTCCACGCAACGTAGGGCACCAGCAGTGTGCGCAGGCGACGGCGCAGCTTCTGCCGATAGACGCCGAGGCTGAAGCGGCCACCCTTGAAGAAGAGAAAGCCCGCTATGAAGAAGAACACGGGGTTGGCTATGGAGCAGACAATATGAATGAAGGCGTAGGTGAACGACGAAAACAGCGGCAACCGCTCCAGCCACGGACAGGGCGGGCAGAGGTTGCAGTGTATGCACACCACGGCCGCCATCATAGGAAATCGCAGCAGCTCTATAAGCCGAGAGTCGGGGTTGCCGTCGGTGGTGGTCATCGCCTACTTGATGATGGCAATCTTGCAGACGGTGCCCTTCTTGCCGTCGCTGGTAGCCGTTACCACCATGTAGACGCCCGAGGCCACGCGGTCGCCACGGCGGTCGCAGCCGTCCCAGGTGAAGGTGCCTCCGTTGGAGTGTCCTTCGGCTATGAGCTTGCCGCTGGGCGAGAGTATCTTGACGTCGGCGTTCAGCGATAGGCCCGTGATGGTGATGAGTCCGCTGTAGTCAGGCGTTACGGGATTGGGATAGGCGTAGACATTGTCCTTGCTCATGTCGTCGGTGGCCTGCGTGGCGTCGCTGAAGTAGGAGCATAGCCCGTTGTCGGTCAGGAAGAACACTTCGCCTGTCTGGTTGTTGACAGATACCGACGTGATGTCGTTCGACAGCAGTTTGGAGTTGTCGGTGGTGAAATAGGCTATCTGCGTCATGTTGTCGGCACTGATGAGGAAGGCTCCCGCCCCGTTTGAGCAGAACCACTTGCGCCCGCCGCCGTCGATGGCTATGCTGCTGATGCTGACCCCTGAGAGCAGGTAGTCGGCATAGTCGCTGCCGTCGTTGCGTGGCACCTTTACCTGCTGGAAGGTGACGCTCGCCTGCCCTACCTCGCTTTTCTCAATCATGAACGGCCCCTGGTTGGTGCCCACCCAGATGTTGCCCTCCATGTCCTCGGTGACGCAGTAGACGTAGGTCACCTCGTAGGACGTGCCGTCCTGATTGGTGAAGTTGTCGTGTGTCTGCAGTGTGCCGGTCTGCATGTCGTAGCAGAAGAGTGCCGGCTTGTTCCAGTTGGTATTGACAAACCAGAGCAGTCCGCGGCTGTCGATAAACATTGAGCGCAGCGAGGTCAGCGTCACGTCGTCGTCGGTCAGGTCGCGCTGGTAGTGCTCCTGCCACTGTCCGTCCCTGGTCAGCTCCAGCAGGTTGGTGCCCTCAGCCTGGCTGTTGAGCACCCAGAGGTTGCCCTGGCTGTCAAATTTCACGCTGTTCACCAGCGTGTAGTCGTTGCCCAGCTCTTTTTTGCGGTCTATGGCGCCGTGTAGGGGGCTGTTCTGCTGGTTGTGGTATTTCAGCAGCCGTCCGTCCTTGAACTCGTAGAGTCCGCAGCGGCCGCCCACGGCTACGTGGGTGATGTCCGTCGGGTCATAGTCTATGCAGTTCACGTCTACATACTGGTAGCCCGTGATGGTGTCCAGGCGCTCCTGATAGACCTGCCAGTCATTGCCGTCCCACACCTGCACCGTGCCGGGATAGTAGGTGTCGGCCACGCCTGAGAGGAAGTAGCCGCCCGTGGTGTAGAGCCGTCCGTTGGCAAATTTCGACTCGTAGAAGTAGTTGTATTTAGGGCCGTCGGGCTGCAGGGTCTTCACCAGTTCCAGGTATTTGTCGGTGTCGCTGTTGTCGGAGGCGGGCAGCGACGTGGGATATTCGGGGTGGTTCTTGGTGTAGGTGTCGCTGATTTCGGCCCGCTGCATGTTCACCTTCACGATGCCGAAGCGGGCGTAGAGGTAGGCATAGACGCCGTCGATGGTCAGGCTGTCGACGGTCTTGTCGGCGGTCATGGCCTTCGAGTAGAGGGCCGCTATGTTGGTGACGTGGCCGTCGAGGTCTATCAGGTCGATGTTCGCGTTCTTATAGACGGCAATGAGCCGTTTGGCCTGCCGGTTCCAGGCTATGTGGCTGATGTAGGTGTCGCTCAGTCCGTTCACCTTGTCGTAGGTGCTGATGCTGTGGTCGTTCATGTTATACTGGTACAGGTTGTTGCTGGCCCGCACGAAGAGGTAGTGGTCGGCCGCGCATATCTGCTGCACGTCATGATAGGCCATGTAGGCGCGCCAGGTGCCCACCTGCGCTTTCAGACACTGTAGGTTGAACGTGGCACACAGAGCAGTGAGCCAGGCAATGAGAGCGACTTTTTTCATCATTCTGTTCCTATTTGTTGAGTAAGTATTCAGCCAGCTTGCGCGTAGCTATGCCGCGGTGGCTGATCTGGTTTTTCGCCTCGGCCCCCAACTCGGCAAACGTCTTGTCGTAGCCGTCGGGACGGAAGATGGGGTCGTAGCCGAAGCCCCCTACCCCACTCTTCTCGCGGGTGATTTCTCCCTTCACGATGCCGGTGAAGAACTGCAGGCTCCACACGCAGTCGAGGTTGTGCAGTTTCTGTATTAACGCGATAACAGTGCAAAATTGTGCGTGGCGATTGTTATTTTCTCCTAATTCGCCAAGCAGTTTCGCCATGTTGGCCTCCGAGTCGTGGCCTTCGCCGGCATAGCGGGCGCTGTGAACGCCGGGTGCGCCGTTGAGGGCTTCCACCTCCAGGCCGGTGTCGTCGGCAAATACGTCTATGTGGTAGCGGTCGTAGATGTAGTGCGCCTTCATGGCGGCATTGTCCAGCAGTGTCTGTCCCGTTTCGGGTATGTCGCCCTCAAAGCCGATGTCCTTGAGCGACAGTACTTCAAACTTCTCGCCTAAGATCTGGCGCACTTCCTCCAGCTTATGGGCGTTGTTGGTAGCAAATACTATTTGTTTCATTGTTTTCATTGTTTTACTTTTTACTTTTTTACCTTTACTTTCATCTCGTCGAAGCCCTCGCCGTAGACGCCGATGACGGCGCTCTGCGATACGAAGGCGTTAGGGTCGATCATCTTGATAAGGCGGAAGACGTAGGTTGACTCGCTCTTGCGGGCCAGCAGGCAGATGACCTTGCGCTGCTGGCCGGTGTACCACCCGTGGCCGTCGAGGATGGTCACGCCGTGGTCGGTCTTGGTGCCGAGGGCGTTGGCTATCTCCTGCCACTTGCTGCTGAAGATGAAGAACTGCACCGACTGGCGGCGCCGGTTCATGACGTAGTCGAGCATGAAGTTCTCTATGACCATGGTGCAGAATCCGAACACGATTTTGTGGATGCGCTCCAGGGTGTCGCCAAACTGCGGTATGAACAGACAGGAGCCGATGATGATCAGGTCGACAAACGTGAGCACCGTGCCGAGCGACACGTTGCGGAACTTGTTGACCGAGGCCGCAATGATGTCGGTGCCGCCGGTGGAGCCGTTGTTCAGGAAGACGATGGCCAGGGCCGTGCCCGTCATCATACAGCCTATGACGAGCGACATGAAGTCCTGCCCGTTGCCGAGAATGCGGACGAAGTTGCCGTTGGCGTCGCGGGGTATGACTTCCTGTGCCAGTCCTAAGAGGACGGTGAGCACAAGGATGGCGTAGATGGTCTTGGTGAGGAATTTCCAGCCCAGTATCTTCAGCCCCACGATGAGCAGCAGGCCGTTGATGAGGAAATAGGTGTAGCTGATGGGGAAGCGGGTGGCGTAATAGACGATGGCACCGATACCCGACACGCCGCCGGTGACAATCTCGTAGGGCATCAGGAAGAAGGTGAAGCCGAACGTGTACAATAAGAGGCCGAGGGTTATGCCGACATAATCCCCGACCTCTTTCAATATTAGTTTATGATCTATTGTCAATGCTGTGTTTTTGTTTTTTTCGTTCTTTCTACATTCCGACTATTTTGCCAAGACGATGTTCACCATGCGCTTGGGCACGATGATAACCTTCTTTACCTGCATGCCGTCGAGATACTTCTGGGCACGCTCGTCGCTGAGTACGGCCTGCTCTATGACGTCGTTGCCGGCATCGGCGGGGAACTGCATCTCGAAGCGGGCCTTGCCGTTGAAGGCCACGCCGAGCTTCTGCATGCTCTCTACCAGGTACTGCTCGTCCCACACGGGCCACCGGGCGTCGCACACCGAGCCCTCGCCGCCCATCTGCTCCCAGAGCTCCTCGGCGATGTGGGGCGCAAACGGGGCAATGAGCACCACGAGGGTCTTCAGCATCTCTTTCGACTGGCACTTCTGCTGCGACAGTTCGTTGACGCAGATCATGAAGGCCGAGATGGCGGTGTTGTACGAGAATTGCTCAATGTCCTGCGTCACCTTCTTGATGAGCTTGTGTACCGACTTCAGGTTCTCGGGCGTAGCCTTCTCGTTTGCTGCGACTGTGTCGCAGCCTGCTATGCAGAG
>CAMNJY010000159.1 GCA_946541745.1 uncultured Prevotellaceae bacterium | reverse complement strand
ACAACCGCGACCTCATACCCTGCTGCACCGGCATGATACAGCACGAGGTGGCCCTGCGCATGGCGGCTCCGCCGGGCAACAAGCAGTACGGCATACTCTCGGTGCTCATCCAGGCGTGGTACGACGTGGAATATCTGTTCACCGTCGCTCCCGACGTGTTCAACCCGCCGCCCAAGGTGCAGAGTGCCGTCATACGCATGACCCGCAACCAGGTCACCGACTTGGGCTGCGACGAGCAGCTCTTCCGCCGTGTGGTGAAGACCAGCTTCAACCAGCGCCGCAAGATGCTGCGGGTGTCGCTGCGCCAGCTGCTGCCTAAGGAGTCGGCGTTCTTCGCCGACCATGCCTCGCTGCTCACCCTACGCCCCGAGCAGCTCACCATTGCCCAGTTTGTAGAGCTGACCAACCTGGTGGCCGAGGCGCTGATGCCCGCCCGGTAGGTCACTGCGGTGTGCGGAAAACGGAAATGTCTCACTTGCGGACCATAGCCGCAAGTGAGACATTTTTCTTAGGGTGGCTTGTGAAAGCGCTTACTTCAGCACCACCTTCTTGCCGTCAACGATGTAGAGGCCGCGGGCGGGCTTCATCACCTGACGGCCGCTGAGGTCGTAGACCTTGCCGCTGCTTGCGGGCTTGGCAGCCACGTTGCCGATGCCGGTGACATACTCGGCATACTCCTCGTCGGAGACAAACTTCACGTTGAACACGTACTGCTTGTTGTCAATCTGGAAGCAGAACAGCGTGCTCAGGCGGAAGTCCTCGGCAATTTCCTCCTCGCTCCAGGCCGTGACCGTCACCTCGTCGCCATCGCTCTCCATGTTGAACGACACGGCGGGATTGACCTGGTCGAAGAAACCCTGGGCGTTGAAGGCCAGACCGTCCTCGCCCATCTGTCCGCCGCTGTAGACGCCGCTCTCGGTCATGCCGCAGAGGTACTCGTTGCCTATCAGGTCGGCCACGCTCACGCCGAGGGAGTCGGCAGCGGCAGCGAGGCTAATGACAGCCTTCGACTCGTTATAGCTGACAGGCAGCATGATATCCTCAGAACCTACGTTCTCGAAATCTATCACCTCGTTGACGATGTTGTAGACCAGGTTGACGGTTACCATCTTGGCGGTCTCCTCGTTTACAAAGAATATCTGAGCCGTGTAGGTCTCACCGGCTTGACACTTGTCAGGCATCTGAATCATGCTGATCTTTCCCTTCATGTTAGGTGCATTGCCCACCGACAGGCCGAAGACGGAGTTGTCACCGTGACCGCTGTTGCGCCCGTCCTTGTTGAGCCAGAATCCGGGAGCCTCGGTGATGGTATAATTCTTCACATAGCGGGCGTTGCCCTCGGGCTCGTTGCCGTTCTCGTCAAGTACGGCCAAGGCGTAGAGCGTCCAGTCGGCGGTGCCTATCATTTCCTCTATCCATTCGTTAGGAATGTCTATACCCTCTGACCAGGTGTAGCCGGCAGGCACCTGCTGGAAGACGAAGGTGCGCTTGGCCACACTCTCGAACAATCCGTCGATAACCTTCTGCTCTTTGATGCGGAAGTTGACGGTGTACTGATAGTAGTTGCGGCCGCCGAGGAAGTAGAGGCTGAAGGTGGTCTCGTCGCCCACGTTCATGTGGCCGGGATACTGGCCGAGCTTCAGTTCGGTATAGTCGCCGGCTGTGAACGGCTCGACGTAGTACATGGCGTTGTCGCCCCAGGGGCATACGTAGCCGTCAATGTTGAACCAGAAGCCGCCGGCGTTGGCCGTGCTGTTGCCGAAGTCTACCTCTGAGGAGAGGCCAGCCAGGGTGATGTCGCCCACCTCGCAGCCCAGTGCGGCGGCGATGGCCTCCATGTCGGGACGCAGAATCTTGGCGTCGTTGTAGCCGCCGGGCACGTTTTCAACGGTGACGCTCTCCTCGCCCACCTTGGTGTAGTCCTCAAGGGTCTCACCCGGCTCCTGGTAGAGGCAGTTGAAGTCGAGGCGGATGCGGTAGGCCTTGTCGCCGTAGATGATGTAGAAGTTGACGAAGAACTTCTCCTCGCCCTTCAGCTTGCTGGGATACTGGCCCACCCTGAAGCTTACGGTGTTGGTCTCGGCATTGAAGCTGAAGCCCTCGGCAAAGAACATGCAGCCCTGGCTGTAGGCGGCAGCCGCGCACTCGCCCGTGGCCTCGCCGTCGACACGGATGTCGGTCACCCAGAAGCCTGGAGCGCCGGCGGTGCTCTGGTTGGTCACGCTGTCGCGCTTGTTTACTGTCTCGGTGTCGAACTCAGTGCAGTAGAGCAGGTCGCCTATCTTGTTGGCCAGCAGGTTGGCGTCGCTGATGCCCAGCTTGTCAAGCAGGTCGTCGATGACCACGTCCATCTGGTCGGCAGTGTAGTCGCCGCGGGGATACTGCTCGACGGTCACCACCTTCTCGCCCACCACGTTGAGGGCAGCCTCCTTCAGGGCTGCGGGCTCAGGTATTTCATAGACGGGTTCGGTAGACTCCACAAACTGGATGGTCACCTCGAATTTGGCCTCCTTGCCGTTGTACTTCATCAGGAAAACGGGCTTGTAGGTGTCGCCCACCTTAGCCACGTCGGGATACTGGCCGATGTTGATGACAAACTTGTCCTGAGGAGCGTCCCAGCCGAGGGTGTTGTACCACGTCAGGCCCTCGGTGCCCCAGGCGGCGGGCACGCCCGTGTTGAGCACCCAGAAACCGCCCTTGCCGCCCTGGGTGTAGTCGTTGTAGAGGATGGTGGCATCGTTGGGGTCTACCAGGTAGAACAGGTCATCGGTGCCGGCCGTCCAGTCGTTGAGGGCCTTCACCAGCGTCGCGGTGTCGGTGGCCAGCGTGGTAGCCACCTCGGTGAGGCTGAACTCTACGGGCAGAGCGTCGAACTTCTCGGCTGACACGGGCAGCTCCAGCGTTTTTGTAAACTGAGCGCTTGCCGTCACACTCGTCAGCAAGCCGACAACTGCCAATAGCAGTTTGTGTAGGTAATTAGTAGTCTTCATACCATGTTAATTTTGTTTGGTTATTAATAATATTAGGTTGTATGTTCGCTCGCGTCGTAAATACTGAGGGCAAAGATAGCGAAAAGTTTTGTCACGGGCAAATAAAAATCGTCCAAACTGCATGGGTTTAGACGATTTTCTTACTGTTTTAGATGGAAATTCCATGTCAGAGGGGCTTGGTGCCCTCAAACCAGACCTGGTAAGGCCACTGCTCGTCGTTCTCGGGCCAGTCGGTGCTGGCCTTGCCGCTGGTCCAGGGGTGGGGCCAGTGGCGGGTGGGAGCGCCCATGACCACGAAGAACAGGCGGGTGCAGCCCTCGGGTATCGTCAGCTCGGCGGTGCCGTCGCGGTCGGCCTGTATGTCGCCGTAGGTGCGGGTGCCGTCGCCCGCCAGTGCCACGAAGGCGTAGCGCCAGCCGGCCCGCTCGGGGTGGACGTAGCGGTAGCCGGCGGCGTCGGTCAGTCCGGTGAAGTGGGCCTTGACGGTGGTGCCGGCGGCGGGGCGGCTCATGTTGGTGATGTGGTAGCCGTAGTTCTGTATGCAGGTGGCGGGGCTGGTGGTGTAGAGCCCCTGCGAGGCATCGGCCACGCGGAGGCGGTTCTTATGCTGGCCTATGCGGTGGCGGGCCCGCTCGCGCACCCCGTCGATGTCCCAGGTGGCCATGCGCATATAGCCCTCCATGAGCTCGTCGCAGAACTGGGCCTGCGTCAGCCGGTTCATGCGGATGTAGGTCTGGATGGGGTCCTCGTAGGGCTGCGTCTCGCGCCACATGCGGCCTATGAAGTCGCGCCCGTATTTCATGGCCCACCAGTCGTGGATATAGCAGCAGGCGTAGCGCCAGTCGTCGTGCAGCAGGTTCAGGTGGTGGCTGTCCAGGTGCTGCTCGAAGTACTCGCCGTCGGTGAACTGCCGCTCGGGGAATATCTGGTAGGCCTGCCAGTCGGCGCAGCTCTCCCACCAGCCGTTGTCGTTGCCGCCGCCCCAGCCCCATCGCCATCCGCGGTCGTAGTGCCACGCGGCGTCGGTGCCCAGGTCGGCCGAGACGAGGAATTGGAAGGTGTGGCCTACCTCGTGGGCCACGGTGTGGCCGCCGCGGGCGTTGGCCGCCCAGGGGTTGAAGTGGCCTATGCCGGTCAGACTCCTGGTGCCGCCGGCCTCCTGGCCGTCGGTGCCCGAGGCGTCGGCGCGCCAGTCTGACTGGTAGGGTATGTAGAGCTGTATCTTGTAGCGGTCGGTGGTCGACGCTCCGGGCACGATAAACCCTAACTCGCCGGCGTAGACGTCCCAGCAGCGCTCAGCTACCTGGAGCACCTGGTAGGCATTGGCAATATCGCTGCCGCCGGGGTGCTTGATGCGGGTGGGGTCGGCGCCGTAGCGCACGTCCCAGAACACGGCGAAGTGCTCGCTCTCTACGGAGTGGCTGAAGTTGTAGCCCGTGGTGGCGCCCTTGTTCTCGTAGTTGGTGCCGCTGTAGGTGTCGGGCTTCAGCAGGTAGCGCCCGGGGTCGGCAAACATGACGGTACACTTGTCGGGCGTCACGGCCTGGGTGCGGTTGCGGGTGGGGTAGCAGATCTTCAACTGTGACGGCTTCACCTCTATGGAGTCGGCGTCGGCAATGTTGATGACCACGGGGCGCTGAAAGCGGTTGTCGTAGCTTACCCAGAGCGAGTCCTGGGCCTTGGCGGTGCCGGCCGCCGCTGTCAGGGCGAGGGTCAGCAGGAGGGTGGGGGTGGTATGCTGTTTCATGGCTGTGCGGTTATCTGATGATGACTTTCTTGCCGCCGACGATGTAGAGGCCCTTTGACGGATGGGCTACACGGCGTCCGCGGAGGTCGTAGACGGCGGATGGCTCGCCGGCGCTCCCGGTCACGGCCAGGCCGCCGACGGCGCTGGTCAGGTCTTCGTCCACGCCGTCGATGTAGAAGCGCAGGGGCTGCCTCTCGCCGGGGCTGGAGTCTTCGACCACGCTGCGGAACCCTTTCTGGACGGTGGCCTCGCTGAGCTGGTAGAACAGCCCGTCGTCGCCCATCAGGTAGCGGGTGCTGCTGGCAACGTTCACGTCGTGGCTGTTGTAGTAGCCGCGCACGCGCACCCTCACCTCCTTGCTCTCAGAGCGGAGCGTCTGGTAGCGGGCTACCTGTCCGGCCTCCAGCGTCACGTTGGCAATGGCGTACACCGGTCCGGCCACCTTGGCGCCGCCGTAAGCCACCGACGTCAGCCCGCCCTCGGGGACGTCGGCCTCGCGCGTAGGATTAATAAGGTAGTGGTTGCCGGCCTTCAGCACCACGCTGTCGGTGTCGAGACTGACGGACTGAAACTCCAGTGTGGGCTGTGGCCCGTCGGTCACGGTGCTCAGCATGGCCAGCCGCGCATCGTCGCCGAAGGCGTCGCGCAGCTGGGCGCCCGTCAGCGAGAAGGGCACCACCAGGCTGTTCCAACGGCCTACGTTGAGCGACCGGCGGAACGCCAGCAGGCCGTGGTCTACGGCGTAGTCGCCGCCAAACTGGGTGCTGTCCTCGTCGGCGGCAAACCTTGTCATGCTTTTCAGCCGGAAGGTTGTGGTGCGGGTGTCGAAGGTGTCGCGGCCGGCTATCAGCTTTCCGTTACGGCGGTGCAACACCTGTGTCTCGCCGCCCCTGATGAGTTTGTAGGCGGTGTGCCGCCCGTCGGTGATAGCCAGGTTGCGTGCGTTCTGCAGCGTGGCTATGCGGCTGGTCTGCGACCAGGCGGCAGCGGGCAGCAACGTGAGCAGCAGGAGTAGTTTCTTCATAGTTTGTTGCTTGTTAGTTAATCATTAAAAAGAGCTGGCAGACCTTGACTATGCAGGGTACCGTCAGCTCTCTGATGAGTTGGACGACTCGGATTCGAACCGGGAATGACAGAACCAAAACCTGTAGTGT
>CAMNJY010000158.1 GCA_946541745.1 uncultured Prevotellaceae bacterium | reverse complement strand
ACTTAGGAGGGGAATTGAATATCGCGTGAGCGTCCTATAGGGTGTTCAGACCACCCCTGACCCCTCCTAACTTAGGAGGGGAATTGAATATCGCGTGAGCGTCCTATAGGGTGTTCAGACCACCTCTGACCCCTCCTAACTTAGGAGGGGAATTGAATACAGGGGAATTGAATTTTTTTGAAAGAGATATGAAGATAACGATAGTCAGAACAGACAAGAAGCAGGTGCAGCACCTGACGGTGAAGTCGGTAGAGTGGTTTATAGAACGCATCAAGACCGACACGAAGGACGGCGACATTGAGGGGCTCCGCTCCTATTATGCCCATACCGGCAGTATGGAGGGTTATGACCAGATAAAGCCGGTGGCGCGGATTTACCCGTCGGCAGAACTGCGGAAGAGTGAGAACGGCCTTCTCGAGGCAGTGGCTTTCAACGGCGTGGTGACCCTCCACGTCGGCTCGCTCATGCGGCCCGAGGACGTTGAGGCCGTCAAGGAGGCGGCGATGGTGCTGCCTACGACGCTGGCCGCCTTTATGGGCGCCGACGGGCGCAGTGTCGAGGTGCTGGTCAGTGTGGCCCGCAAGGACGGAGTGGCCCTGCCCAAGACGGAGGCGGCGATGGACGTGTTCTGCCAGATGGGCTACGATGCCGCCTTCAGCGCCTACAGCGGTCTGCTGCCTAAACCCATTGAGCGCCGCAAGGCTACGGCCCGCAGCTGTTTCCTCATGACCCTCGACCCCGCTCCCCGCTACAACGGCAAGGCCACGCCGCTGACGGTGTCGGCCACCTATGAGGCCCCTTTGCAGCCGTCGGAGGAGGTGGCCGAGCAGCGCGAGGTGGACTCCACCCTCTATGGCGACTACGAGCTGATGTACCGCCGGGCTTCTGAGGAGGCCTTCGACGAGACGGCCGACGTGATAGTGCCGCAGCGCTACGATGCCTATATCACCGAGCTGGCCCGCCGGTTGTGCGAGATGGGTGTGCCCGAGGAGGAGGCCTTCCTGCATATACGCAACCACCACGTCTTCAAACATATATACGAGGAGTACGAGTACAGGGCCATCGTGTCGGCCGTCTACAGTGAGGAGCGCCCCAAACGCACTGAGGGGGTGGTCGCCGTGAACCGCGAGACGCGCGAGCTGATGCGTTTCCTCACCACGCGCTACGTGTTCCGCTTCAACACCGTGATGGGCTATACCGAATATCGGCCCAACAACACGTGGGTAGACAACTGGCAGCCCTGCGACGAGCAGGCTATCTGCAGCATGACACTGGAGGCACGGCTGACCGACCTCGACGTGACCGACAAGGACGTGCGCCGCTACGTGAAGTCGGACAAGATAAGGCGCAGCGACCCCGTGCTCGACTACCTGGTCAAGGTGTCTGACAAGTGGGACGGCACCACCGACCACATCGGCCGGCTGGCCCGCTGCGTGGCGTGCGACCTGCCGCAGTGGGAGACGTGGTTCAAGAAATGGTTTGTGAGCATGGTGGCCCAGTGGCTGCTGCCGCGTCAGGAGTATGGCAACTCTATAGTGCCGCTGCTCATTTCGCCCCAGGGCGACGGCAAGACTACCTTCTGCCGCATGCTGCTGCCGCCGGAGCTGAGCTGGGGGTTCCAGGAGAACCAGGACGTCAGCGACAAGCGCGCTACGCTGCAGGCCATGCACCACTTCCTGCTCATCAATCTCGACGAGTTCAACAGCATCAGCCCCAAGGTGCAGGCCGGCTTTCTGAAGAACGTCATCCAGCTGCCGAGTGTGAAGATCAAGCGTCCCTACGGCAAGCATGTGGAGGAGTTCAAGCGGTTTGCCTCGTTCATAGCCACCACCAACGAGATCAGCGTGCTGAGCGACCCTACCGGCAGCCGCCGCTTTATCTGCGTCAGGCTGACGGCTCCCGTTGACACCCACTACAAGCCCAACTACGAGGCCCTCTACGGCCAGGCTTACCAACTGGTGACCGGCGGCGAGATGGAGTGGTGGTTCACGCCTGAGGAGGTGGCCGCGGTGACGCGCCACAATGAGCAGTACCAGCTGCTGCCCCCGTCAATGCAGTATTTCTATGAGTATTATGAGGCTGCCGGCAATGAGAGCGACAGCGGAGCGGCCTGGATGTCGCCCACGGCCATCTATGACGAGCTGCGCCGTGCGGCCGGTGCCGGGCTCAGCGCCGTCGGCGTTTCCGGCTTTGGACGTTACCTGGCCAATGTGCCCAGCATACAGCAAAAACGCTCAAAAACGGGCAAACTTTACCTCGTAAAGCCCCGAAAACGGTAGCATCCTACACCTCCTACACCCTATCCTACACCCCTTAATGCGCTGTAATACAGCTGCTTGCAAGGCTGGTGTAGGAGTGTAGGCAAAAATCAAAAACTTTTTTTTCTGCGCCACAATGAAAATAGCGGTCGTTGGCACACGAGGCGTTCCCGGCATGATGGGCGGCATAGAGACCCACTGCGAGGAGCTGTATCCCCGTGTGGCGCGGCGTGGCCATGAGATTGTCATCTTCAGGCGGAAGGCCTATGTACACGACGGTCTGACCGAGTATGAGGGGTGCCGGCTTGTGGATATCGGCACTCCCCGTGTAAGCTCGTTGGAGGTCATTGTCCACTCCTTCAAGGCCGTCGTGGCCGCCCGGCGTATGAGGGCCGACGTGGTGCATATTCATGCTATCGGCCCGGCCTTGGTGGCACCTTTGGCCCGACTGCTGGGCATGAAGGTGGTGCTGACCCATCACGGGTCAGACTACGAGCGCGATAAATGGAAGTGGTATGCCAAGGCGGTGCTGAAGGCTGGCGAGTGGATGGGGGCCAAGTGTGCCAACCAGCTCATCGTCATCTCGCAGGGCATCAAATCGTTCATGGAGCAGCGCTATGGGCGCCGCGACTGCCAGCTGATTTATAATGGCGTGCCCGAGCCGTCGTTCTGTGACCAGCCTGCCTATTTCGCCGAACTGGGCATAGAGAGCGGGAAGTACATCCTCGGCATGTCGCGGCTGGAAGAAGAGAAGAACCTGCACCACCTGATAGCCGCCTGTGCGCAGGCCGACATGAAGGGCTGCAGGCTGGTCATTGCCGGCGATACCTATTTTGAAACCAAGTATTCGCGGAGACTTCGGGAGCTGGCCGGCGAGCACGGGGTGGTCATGACGGGTTTTGTGAAAGGCGACAAGCTTCACGCCCTGCTGACACATGCCCGCTGCTTCGTGTTGCCGTCGTCGCACGAGGGGCTGCCCATCGCCCTGTTGGAAGCCATGAGCTACGGTCTGCCGGTCATTGTGAGCGACATTGCGGCCAACGTGGAGATGGGGCTTGCCGCCGACAGCTATTTCCCGTTAGGCGACGTGCAGGCCCTGCGCCGGAAGATACAAGACAATATAAATAAAGAGGTGAGCCACGAGCAGTATGACCTGACGAAGTACGGATGGGACCGTATAGCCGATCAGGTAAGCCGGGTTTACCAGTCGTTATGATATGAACTTCTTTGAACTGTTACGGCTGTCTATAGGGACGGCAGAATGTGTGGCCGACGGCAATACCGACTGGGAGGCTATGTACGAGATGGCCAAGAAGCAGTCGCTGATAGGCGTGATGTTGCAGGGCATAGCCAAGCTGCCCAAAGCGCAGATGCCTGAGAAGCGGCTGCTGCTGAAGTGGTATGCGCAGAGCGGCGTCATCAAGTCGAAGAACGAGACGGTGAACAGTGTGGCCGTCAAGGTGACGCGACTGTTTGCCGAGGGGGGCATAGAGAGTTGCATCCTGAAGGGCCAGGGCAACAACCTGATGTATGCCGACCCCTATGTGAGGACCCCCGGCGACGTCGATATATGGGTGAACCCCGCAAAGCTGCAATTTGAGGACGGCTGCATCAATCTTGGCGAAAAGCGCATGAAGGTGGGCAAGAAGTCGTACCACCATGTGGACGCTGAGAGCATGGACGGCATCAGCGTGGAGGTACACTATCGCCCCTGCTATATGCACAACATGATACACAACAGCCGCATACAGCGGTGGTTTGCCGAAAACGCCGCCGAGCAGTACCGCCACGAGGTGGAGCTGCCCGGCGATGCCGGACGCGTCGCCGTGCCGACGGCGGCCTTCAACGTGGTTTACCAGCTTTGCCACATCTCCAACCACTTCTTTCAGGAGGGTATAGGGCTGCGGCAGTTCCTGGATTACTACTATGTGCTGCAACACGTGGATGCCGGCCTCGACCGAGTGGCCTTGCGGCGTCAGCTGAAGCGCTTCGGACTGTACAAGATGGCCCGGGCCGTGATGTATGTGGAGCAGGAGGTGTTCGGGCTGTCAAAGGACAGGCTGATTGTGGAGCCGAGCGTGAAATACGGCCGGTTCTTAGTGAGTGAGATTCTGCTGTCGGGCAATTTCGGACAGTATGATGAGCGTCTCAACGGTTTTTACCGCGAGTCAGGGGTAGGCCATAATGTGGCGCGGCTACAGCGCGACCTGCGCCTGCTGTGGCTGTTTCCCTCAGAGTGTCTGTGGGAGCCGGTGTTCAGGCTGTACCACTATCTGTGGAGAAAGAAGAATGCTTGATTGACTAATTTTGTTTGAAATATGAGTACCAATAATTCGACCAACAACATGATCAGGCTGGTCATTGTCCTTTCTGACTTTCTGTTGCTCAACGCCCTGATGCTGCTGCTGGCCAGCTATAATCCGCTGATGGAGAACTGGCACATGGAGCGTATTCGCGTGTTTATGATTATGACCAACATAGGGTTGCTCATCAGCGAATACTACAATCCGCCCGTCGTCCATTTACGCCTTATCAACATGGCCGATATCCTGAAGCGGCTGGCCCGTCTGGCGGGTGTGACGGCTGTGATAGCCTACCTGCTGATGAAGGGCACCAACCAGCGCTTCCCCGTGGGCTACAGCATGGTAATACTGATGGTGCTGTTCTACGCTGTCAACATTTTGTTGCGGTTCGTTGAGCGCCTGGTCATCAAGAACTACCGCCAGATGGGCCGCAACACGCGCCACGTGACCTTTGTAGGCGCCGACCCGGAGCTGTTGGTGATGTATGAGAAACTGATGGGCGACGCCTCGAAAGGCTACCGTGTGGACGGTTATTATGCCGATGGGGTTTTTGAAAACGTGCCGGAAAACGTGCTGCTGAAAAAGCTCGGCTCCATGCAGGACTTCTCAGAGGCCATGCGTCGACAGACAATCCCATTTGTAACGGATGAGATTTACGTCTCCATCTCGCGCAGGGAGCGCGACCTTATCAAGCAGATATCCAACTACTGCGACCAGCACGTCATCAGGTTCTACTACGTGCCCGTGTCGGTAGAGACGCTGGGCATCAACCTGAAGCGCGAGCTGCTCGACGACATCGAAATCTTCACTACCTATGAGAACCCGTTGGAGAACCCGGTGAACAAGGCCGTCAAGCGCTTGTTCGACATTGTGCTGTCGAGCGTGGCGCTGCTGTGCACGCTGCCCTTCTTCCCCGTCATCTGGCTTATTATCAAGACGCAGAGCCCGGGGCCGCTGTTCTTCAAGCAGGCCCGGACGGGGCTGGACGGCAAGGAGTTCATGATGTATAAGTTTCGCTCGATGCACGTCAATGCCGATGCCGACAAGGTGCAGGCCACGGAGAACGACCCGCGGAAATATCCGTTCGGCAATTTTATGCGCAAGGCCAACATCGACGAGTTTCCGCAGTTCTGGAACGTGCTGAAGGGCGACATGTCGATAGTGGGTCCGCGGCCCCACATGCTGGCCCACACCGAGATGTACAGTCAGGCCATCAGCAAGTATATGGTGCGCCACTTCGTGAAGCCCGGCGTGACGGGCTGGGCCCAGGTGACGGGTTTCCGTGGTGAGACCCGCGAGCTGTGGCAGATGGAAGGCCGCGTGAAGCGCGACATCTGGTACATGGAAAACTGGAGCTTCTGGCTCGACATCCGCATCATGTGGATGACCGTGAAGACCAT
>CAMNJY010000157.1 GCA_946541745.1 uncultured Prevotellaceae bacterium | reverse complement strand
GCGGAGGCCGGGGAAGCGGCGGAGGCCGGGGAAGCGGCGGAGGCCGGGGAAGCGGCGGGCCGCCAAAGCGCGGCGGGTTGGCTATGCAGCGGCGGTGCCGCTGCCTCAGGGAAGAGCTGCCGGTAGGCTTTGTTGGTGCTGGTTTTGAAACCGCTGATCACGGCACCGAGGTGGTGCTCCATGGCCTGCTCTACGAAAAGGATGCCGTGCAGGTGGTCAGGCATGATCTGCAAGGCGATGGCAGAGACCTCCGGGTGATGGGCCTTCACGGCAAACCACTCCTCCTCCACCCGCTGCCCTAACGGCGTCAGCTCCACACGGGCCGTGGTGCTTTCCGCCGTTTCACCAACCTGCCCCACCAGTCGGCCCAGCAAGGGCTTCCGCCCCTCTATCGTCATGGTGATGAGATACATACGCCGTGACTGGTAGTCATGGCCTATCCGGCGGCGGTGCATCGACGGTTTGGCTTCGCCGGCGTATTTTTTGTGCTTGGCAAATTCTTCTTCAGTCATTTTTTCCATTTTTAGCTGCGGCAACGCCGCAGCATAGCGAACAGCGGCGGCTTGGCTATGCAGCGGCGCTGCCCCGCCGCCATCAGTCATGCAGAATCAGCGCCGACTGCGGCCCTACGGAAGCCCGTCGTCCGAAGATTTTGCTCGTTGACTGCTCGTTGATCTTCCCGTCCTGGCAGACGACGGTGTACATGCCCTTAGGAATAGGGACGGCCGTCGTCTCGCGGTTGGCATTGAGAATGACGATGATGTTGCGCCAGTCGTCGCGGCCGGCGTAGTCCTTCAGTCGGAAAGCCACCACCCCCTGCGGCGCATCGAGAAACTCCAGATGCTTACGCACCAGATGGGCATCGCCTAAGCGGAAGGCGGGATGATGGCGGCGCAGGGCAATGAGGTCCTGGTAGTATTTGAAAACCTGGGGGTATCGTTTCAGGTTCTGCCAGTCGAGCTGGTTGATGCTGTCGGGCGACTCGAAGGAGTTGTGGACGCCGCGCTTGGTACGCAGCAGCTCCTCACCGCTGAGCATGAAGGGCACACCCTGGGAGGTCATGACGGCGGTCTGGGCCAGGAGGTCGAGGCGGATAATCTCATCGACAGTGGGAGCGGCACCGCCGTCACTCAGTGTGCTGGTGGCCCGCAGGCGGTCGGCAAGACACATGTCGTCATGACAGCTGACGTAGGCCATCATCTGGGTGGGTTCGGCTGTCCACGGCTCCTTGGTGTAGTTCACTTTGGTCATGTCCACCTGCGGATGGGCGATACCGCCGACGATGCCGTACTTGATGCTCTCCTCACAGCCGGGGGCACCGGCCAGCCAGCCGGGTTTGGTGTCGTCGTCGAAGGGGCCGCGGAGACCGTCGCGCAGCTCGTCGCTGAAGGCCGCGATACCGGGCATACGGCTGACGTTAGCCTTCACGCCGAGCTGCTCCGTGGGCAACCCACACTGGCCGGCGCTCCATCCCTCGCCGTAGATGAAGATGGAGGGGTCGAGTTTAGACAGCTCGGCACGTATCTGGTTCATGGTCTCTATATCGTGGCAACCCATGAGGTCGAAGCGGAAGCCGTCGATGCGGAACTCGTTGTACCAGTATTTCACCGACTCTATCATAAACCGCCGCATCATCGGCTGTTCCGAAGCCGTCTCATTGCCGCAGCCGCTGCCGTTGGAGTAAACGTTCCCCGTCCCTGTAGGGTGGGTCTTCCGGTAGTAGTAGTCAGGATACGTCAGCTGGAAGTTGGAGTGGTCGATGTCGTAAGTGTGGTTATAGACCACGTCGAGGATGACGGCGATGCCTGCTTTATGGAGCGCTTGCACCATCTGCTTAAACTCGCGGAGACGGCAGACGGGGTCGTAGGGGTCGGTGGAGTAGGAACCCTCGGGGACGTTGTAGTTCACAGGGTCATAGCCCCAGTTGTACTGAGGCTCTGACTGCGCTGCATCACCGGCACGCGGCACCCTGGTCTCGTCAACGGAGCCGAAGTCGTAGCTCGGCAGGATATGGACGGCGTTGACACCCAAGGACTTGAGGTGGTCGATGGCCCACGGCTCGGTGAGGGCCAGAAACTTGCCGGGATACTTGGCACCGGGGCGGGCCACGGAGAAGTCGCGGTGGTGGAGCTCGTAGACCACCAGGTCGGCGGGTGACTTGACGACAGGATGCTGGTCGCAGCACCAGTCGTCGGGAAATGTCTTCTCGCTGTCGATGATAGCACCTCGGTGCCCGTTGACGCCAACGGCCTTGGCAAACACGCCGGGGGTCTCGCCGCGGCCCGTGTCGAAGGTGTAGAAACAGCCCATGAGGTCGCCCTTGACGGTGGCCGTCCAGATGCCATCTTCACCGCGCGTCATACGGGCCGTCTTCATGGGCCGCCCGCCGAGGCCGTCTTTATAGATACGCACTTTGACGGAACGGGCCGTCGGCGAGGCAAACAGCTGGAACGTCGTCTGGTGGGGAGTGTACTCCATCTCGTTGAAATCAAAATCCTGAGCCGCAATGGTCAGCGTTGTCAGCACAGTCATCAGTCCTGTAATAATCAGTTTTTTCATCGGTTAGTTGTCTTATTGTGTGCAAAGTTACGAAATAATTTACAATTCATAATTCATATTTCATATTTTTTTTCGTAACTTTGCACGCAAAAATTAAAATAGCATGAATATCGACATAGAAAAGGTACGCAAAGACTTCCCCATCCTGCAGCGCGAGGTCTACGGCAAGCCGCTGGTTTACCTTGACAATGCGGCGACGACGCAGAAACCGCTCTGCGTGCTCGATGCCATGCGTGAGGAGTACCTCAACGTGAACGCCAACGTCCACCGCGGCGTTCACTACCTCTCGCAGCAGGCCACCGACCTTCACGAGGCCGCCCGCGAGACGGTCAGGGCCTTCATCAACGCCCGCAAGACGGAAGAGGTGGTTTTCACACGGGGAACGACGGAAGCCATCAACCTGGTGGCCGCCACCTTCTGCCAGTCGCAGATGAAGGCGGGCGACGAGGTGCTGGTCACCGACATGGAGCACCACTCCAACATCGTGCCCTGGCAGTTGCAGGCCCGGCAGCGCGGCATCGTCGTGCGCCACCTGCCCATCACCGACGACGGCCGTTTAGCCTGTTGTGGCAGTGCCACAACCTACCTGACGGAGAAGACCCGCCTTGTGAGCATCGCCCACGTGAGCAACGTGCTGGGCACGGTGAACCCCGTGGCCGACATCGTCAGGCAATGCCACGAGCGCGGCATCCCCGTGCTGATAGACGCGGCCCAGAGCGCGCCCCACATGCGGATAGACGTGCAGCAGACAGACTGCGACTTCCTGGCCTTCAGCGGGCACAAGATGTACGGACCGACGGGCATCGGCGTGCTCTATGGCAAGGAGGAGTGGCTCGACCGGCTGCCGCCATACCAGGGCGGCGGCGAGATGATAGACCGCGTGTCGTGGGAGCAGACAACCTTCGAGCGGCTGCCTTTCAAGTTTGAGGCTGGTACGCCCGACTACGTGGCCACCCACGGACTGGCCACTGCCATCAAGTACATCCTCAGCATAGGTCTCGATAACATCGAGGCGCACGAGAAGGCGCTGACCCGCTACGCCATGGAACAGCTACAAGCCATCGACGGCCTCACCATCTACGGCCCGAAGCTATCTCCCGCCACCCCCCACCCAAGTCCCTTCACCAAGGAAGCCGTCGTAAGCTTCAACGTGGAAGGCATCCACCACTTAGACATCGGCACCCTGCTCGACCGGCTCGGCATCGCCGTGCGCACAGGGCACCACTGCGCCCAGCCGCTGATGACGAGGTTAGGCATACAGGGCACCGTGCGCGCATCGTTTGCCATGTACAACACCAAGGAGGAGGTCGACGCGCTGGTACAGGGACTACGAAGAGTCATTCAGATGTTCTAATATGCTTGAAAACCATTACTACGAGGGACTGATAGAGGCCGGCTGCGACGAGGCTGGGCGGGGCTGTCTGGCCGGTAGTGTCTACGCCGCCGCCGTCATCCTGCCCGACGGCTACGGGAACCCACTGCTGAACGACTCGAAACAGCTGACGGAACGCCGCCGCTACGAATTGCGTGAAATCATAGAGCGCGACGCCGTGGCGTGGGCCGTGGGCATCGTTTCGCCCGACGAAATCGACAAAATCAACATCCTCAACGCTTCCATCCTGGCCATGCACCGCGCCCTTGACCAGCTGAAGGTGCGCCCGCAGGCCATCATCGTCGACGGCAACCGCTTCAAGCCCTACAGGAACCTCCCCCAGTCGGGGGAGGATGGAGGGGGCTTCCTGCCCCACACCACCATCGTCAAGGGCGACGGTAAATACATGGCCATCGCCGCCGCCTCAATACTGGCCAAGACCTACCGCGACGACTATATGAACCAGTTAGACAAGGAATACCCTCAGTACGACTGGCGCAACAACAAGGGTTATCCCACGAAGAAGCACCGCGAAGCCATCCGCCAGTACGGCACGACTCCCTACCACCGTCTGTCGTACAACCTGCTGGGCGACGGACAACTGTCGCTGAAGTTTGAAGACTGAGCATTGAACATTAATTATAAAGCAATGAAAAAAGTAAAGACATTCGTTTTGGCAGTGACCACCATGACGGTGGTAAGCTGCGGCGTCGCCGGCAACGGCGGCAACGCGTCGTCGGGCAGCATCCTGGGCGGCGTACTGACTGACGTTCTACAAGGCGGTACCATCAGCAACGTGATTACCAGCGTCATCGGCGCACAGACGGTCAGCAAGGCCAACCTCATCGGCACGTGGAAATACATGGCACCAGGCTGCGCCTTCACCAGCGAGAACCTGCTGGCCAAGGCCGGCGGAGAGGTGGCCGCCGCAAAAATCAAGCAGAAGGCGCAACCCTACTACCAGAAGATAGGCATCAGCAGCCAGAACACCACCATCACCTTCAACCAGGACGGCACCTACAGCGCACAGTTCCGCGGCACACCGATGAGCGGCAACTGGACGTTTGACGAGAAGACCTACAAGGTAACCCTGCAGGGCATGCTGCTGAGCATCAACTGCTACGCCAAACGCAATGCCAACGGCATTGGGCTGCTCTTCGAAGCCTCGAAGCTGCTGACCATGCTGCAGACAATGGCGGCCATGAGCGGCAACACCAACATTCAGGCTGTCGGCGAAATCAGCAAGAGCTACGACGGCCTGCGCTTAGGCTTCGACTTCACCAAGTAAACCCGCCGTACAAACAGCAAAGGGAGCGTGCGTCACCGCATGCTCCCTCGTTGGCATTGACCACAAAAAAACCTTGGACCTCACGGCCGAAGGTTTATGGTCAATTTTCGGGCTCTCTTACTTCCCGTCACGGGAATTGGGAGGATTTACATTTAACACAATTCCTTGGAAATCTCCAAGGGCAAAAAAACTATAGATAATCTTTCAACATAAATTCGTTGGCAAAGGTACGGCTTTTTATTGAAACTTCCAAGGAAACAACGCTTAATTTATGTTAGAAAGTCAAAGTTTTTCTAAAATTCAGTGTTTTTTGTACACTGCATGTCGAATTTCTTGCAATTTCGTCGCTAATTATCGCAGTTGTTTAGCAAAAATTTAGTATCTTTGCACACAAAAAGTAAAAACTTAATAACGACTATTATGACAATAAACCTGAAACAACTGGCACTGGCAGCCATGTTATGCCTGTCACCGACGGCCATGACGGCCGCCTCAGCTAAACCCGGCACGTTTACCACGGGCGACAAGACATTCCTGCTGAACGGTCAGCCCTTCATCGTGAAGGCGGCCGAAGTACACTACCCCCGCATACCGCGCCCCTACTGGGAGCACCGCATCAAGATGTGCAAGGCGCTCGGCATGAACGCCGTGTGCATCTACATCTTCTGGAACATCCACGAGCAGCGTGAAGGCCAGTTCGACTTCACCGGCCAGAACGACGTGGCCGAGTTCTGCCGCCTGGCCCAGAAGAACGGCATGTACGTCATCGTGCGCCCCGGACCCTACGTCTGTGCCGAGTGGGAGATGGGCGGCCTGCCCTGGTGGCTGCTGAAGAAGAAGGACATCC
>CAMNJY010000156.1 GCA_946541745.1 uncultured Prevotellaceae bacterium | reverse complement strand
AGCTCTTGTACATCTTGAACAGGTCGCCGGCAAAGAGGCAGGCCTCGTCGCCGCCGGTTCCGGCACGTATCTCCATCTGCACATTCTTGGCGTCCTCGGGGTCCTTGGGTATGAGGGCTATCTTGATTTCCTCTTCCAACTGGGGCTGCAGGGCTTCGTTGGTGGCCAGTTCCTCGCGGGCCATCTCCTTCATCTCCGGGTCGTCCTCATTGGCCAGTATATCCTTAGCCTCGCGGATGCCGTTCAGGCAGGCTATGTAGCGGCGGCGGGCATCCATGATGTCGCCCAGGTCTTTATACTCCTTGGTAAGTTTCACGAAACGTTGCTGGTCGGCTATCACGCCGGGGTCGGTAATCAGCGTTGACACCTCCTCGAAGCGGGCCTCCAAACCGTCTAACTTCTGTAAAATGCTGTTGGTAGTTTCTGCCATTGTCTCTATTTACTATTCACTTTTTTTACTATTGTCAGTATATTTGCCCGTCCCGTTGCAGGCAGCGCAGGTGTACTGACCGTCGGGACTCTTGCCCATGCCTGCGCACTGGGGACATTTGCCTGCCTGCTTCAGCCGTTCTTCCTCCTTGGCCCTCTTCTTGGTGTCAACGCCCTTGCTGCCTTTTGCACTGGGTTTGGTTTTTACCACGGCATTGTTGATATCGGATGCTACCATCGGACTCACCCAGTCTTCTACAAAGGTTGAGCACGATGATAGCAACACCGTTATTGTCAACGACTTAATAGTCGAACGTACCATATTCGCTCTTGATGGTCAGTGAACGCCGGCCTTCCTCAATGTGGCCTACCACCTGGGCATCGATGTTGAACGAGCGCGAGATAGCCATCACCTGTTCGGCCACTTCGGGGCGGACGTAGATCTCCATGCGGTGTCCCATGTTGAACACCTGGTACATCTCGCGCCAGTCGGTGCCGGAGCAGTCGTGGATAATCCGGAACAGCGGCGGTACGGGGAACATGTTGTCCTTCACCACGCGGCAGTTGTCGCCCACGAAGTGCAGCACCTTGGTTTGGGCACCGCCAGTGCAGTGTACCATGCCGTGAATCTCCGGACGCAGTTCGTCGAGCAGCCGCTTGATGACAGGAGCGTAGGTGCGGGTGGGGGAGAGTACCAGTTGGCCCATGTTAGCCCCCCCTACTGCCTCTGAGGGTGAGTCTGTAAGCTTGTATTTACCGCTGTAGACGAGTTCGTCGGGAACGGCGTGGTCATAGCTCTCAGGATATTTTTCTGCCAGGTACTTGGCGAAGACATCGTGGCGGGCGGAGGTCAGGCCGTTGCTCCCCATGCCGCCGTTGTACCGCTTCTCATACGTAGCCTGGCCGGTAGATGACAGTCCGACGATGACATCGCCCGGACGGATGTTGGCATTGTCGATGACATCGCTGCGTCGCATGCGGCACGTGACGGTGCTGTCAACGATGATGGTGCGCACAAGGTCACCCACGTCGGCCGTCTCGCCGCCTGTGGCATGTATGCCTATACCCATGGCGCGCAGCTCGCCGAGCAGTTCGTCGGTGCCGTTGATGACGGCCGATATGACTTCGCCGGGCACCAGCATCTTGTTGCGCCCAATGGTTGACGACACCAGAATGTTGTCAACGGCACCCACGCAGAGCAGGTCGTCGGTATTCATCACGATGGCATCCTGGGCAATGCCTTTCCACACGCTCAGGTCGCCCGTTTCCTTCCAGTACATATAGGCCAGGCTCGACTTGGTGCCTGCTCCGTCGGCGTGCATGATGTTGCAGTAAGCCGGGTCGCCGCCTAAGATGTCGGGTATAATCTTGCAGAAGGCCTGCGGGTAGAGGCCCTTGTCAATGTTCTTGATGGCAGCGTGGACATCCTCCTTGGCGGCACTGACGCCACGCTGCATATAGCGGTTGTCACTCATTGTCAATTATCAATTGTCAATTATCAATTAAAACTTCACCTGGGGGGCTTTCTCCGCGCCAGCCTCAGACTCAAACTTAGACATCTTGTCGAAACCGAAAATGCCGGCCAGGATGTTCTTGGGGAATGAGCGGATAACGACATTGTACTGCTGGACGGTGTTGTTAAACCTGTTGCGTGCCTCGTTGATGCGGTTCTCAGTGCCCTCTAACTGTACCTGCAGGTCGCGGAAGTTCTCGTTGGCTTTCAGGTCAGGATAGTTCTCGCTGATGGCGATGAGGCGTCCAAGGGCGGCACCCAGTTCGCCCTGTGCCTGCTGGAACTCCCGCAGCTTCTCAGGGGTCATGCTTTCTGGGTCGAGTGTCACCTGTGTTGCCTTTGAGCGGGCGTTGACCACTCCTTCTAAGGTTTCCTTCTCGTGGGCGGCGTAGCCCTTGACCGTCTCTACCAGATTGGGAATCAGGTCGGCACGACGCTGATAGGCCGACTGCACGTTGGCCAGTGCTGTGGTGGCGTCCTCCTGTACGCCTACCATTGAGTTGTAAGCACTTGCAGCCCATCCGCCAATGACGACGAGAGCCACGATGATTCCGATAAGTGTTTTGCTCATTTTCATAACCTTGCTATGTTTAAAGTTTAAAGTTCAAAGTTACCATCTCGACGTGGCTCCGCCACCGCCGAAACTGCCGCCGCCGAAGCTGCCGCCACTGAAGCCGCCACCGCCGCCAAAACCGCCGCCGCCACCGCCGCCGACGTAGAAACCGCCGCCGCGGCTGCTGTGGTCGATAAAGGGATTGCCCAGCAGCGACACGCCGCCTACCAGGCCCAGCCACTGATACTTGCTGTTGAACGACAGGAACAGCAGGCACCAGCCTATGAATATCAAGATGAAGACGCCGATGGTCTTAACTATCTGGTCTTCCTTCTGGTCTGCCAGGCTGACGAGCCTTGACATTTGAGGCAGCTGCTTGTTCTGCAGCGTACTGTAGATGGCCTCCACCAGGTAAATCATGCCGCTGTCGGGCATCTCGGCCCTCATGGCCGGCACCACGTATCGCTGCTGCAGCCGGTGGCACTCGGCGTCAGTGAGATCGGCCTCCAATGAGCGTCCCGGCGACATGTTGATGCTATGGTCCAGATAGCCCAGCACAATCACCAGTCCACGGTCGCCGTAGCCCACGCCGTATCGGTTGCCCACGTCCTGAGCCATGCGGAAGGGGTCGTCGTTGGCTATATGGTTGACGGCTATCACCACCGTCTGCACCTGCAGGCTGTCCTCCATGCGCTTCAGTGTGGCGTTCATGCGGCCGACGGCCTCAGCCGACAGTACGTTGTCGGGATTCGACACATACTGGGTGGCGTCTTGCAGGTAAGGTATGGGTATGTCGTCGGCACTCCAGCGCTTCACCTCGCCTTCGCTGTCCATCAGGGCCGACGGCGACGACTCGCTCTCGGCGGGCAGCGCATGGTGGCAGAAGCCCAGCATCAGCACCAGCCCTACCACAAAGAGCCGCCCCAGCCAGGTGCGCCCTTTGGCCCATGCGGGGTCGTCGAGTTTCATCTTCTGCAGTATCTGGCGGCTCTGGGCCCTGTATTCGGCTACCAGTTCGTCGTAGCGGTCGGAGTACTGCTCTCTGAGCAGCGAACTGCTAAAACCGTAGGTGCCATTCCGCACAGACTTCTCGGTCTTGTACGACCGCTCCAGTCCGCGGATGGCTTCGTTGTATTGCAGGGTGAGCTGCTTGATTCTTTCAGCGTAGGTCATATCAACTCCTTACAGGGAAACTCATTTCTCATGCCAGAACTCCCACGACGCAAAGGCTTGCAGCAGGAGCATCTCGAGGCCGTTCTTGACGTCGGCTCCCTGCTCGCGTCCCCGCTTCATGAAGAGGGTCTCGTCGGGGTTGTATATCAGGTCGTAGAGTATAGTGTGCTGGTCCATCGCCTCATAGGGCAATGGCGGGCACTCCTCAGTGTGGGGGTACATGCCGACGGGCGTGCAGTTGACGATGACGTTGTACTCGCGCACCACCTCCGGGGTGATGTTCTCATACTGCACGGTGTGGGGGCGCTGGTAGCGGCTGACGTAGACCGTTTCCAGCCCCAGCGACTTCAGACCGTAGTTGATGGCCTTCGAGGCTCCGCCGGTGCCCAGTATGAGGGCCTTCTTGTGCCACTTCTTGTCGAGCATGGGCTCTATGCTCTGCGTGAAGCCTATGACGTCGCTGTTGTAACCCTTCAGCCTGACGTTCTTACCCTCGTGACTGACCCTGATGACATTGACGGCTCCAATGACCTGTGCCTCGGGGGTGATGCTGTCTAAATACTCCATTACCCGCTCCTTGTAGGGGATAGTCACGTTGAGCCCCTTCAGGTTGGGGGTGGTGTCGAGTATTTCCTGCAACTGGTCGATGCTTGGAATCTCAAAGTTCTCATACCTGGCATCTATGCCTTCGTCGCTGAATTTCTGGTTGAAGTAGCTGATGGAGAACGAGTGCCCCAAAGGGTAGCCTATTAGTCCGTACTTGTCCATAGTCTGTATATGGTTGATGTTAAGGGTTTATTTGGTTGCATAATACATGGTGCAGATACCGAAGGTGAGCCGCCGGAAGCCGGCGTCGCTGAAGCCGGCTTTCCGCAGTATGTCTACCATTTGCTCGCCCTGGGGGAATGCCTCGATGGTCTTGGTCAGATACGCGTAGGCACTCGTGTCTTTGCTGATTATCCGTCCGTAGACGGGCAGCACCGTGTGGGCATAAATATGGAACAGTTGCCGCATGGGGAACCGGGGTGGGGTGGTCAGTTCCACTATACTGAGGTGGCCCCCGCGCCGCAGTACGCGGCACATCTCGCTGAGCCCGCTGTCGAGGTCGGCGAAGTTGCGTATGCCGAAGGCGGCGGTCACGGCGTCAAACGACTCGTCCTGATAGCTCAGGTGCAGACAGTCCTCCTTCTCGAAACTGATGACCGTGTCAAGCCCCAGTCGCTTCACCTTCTGCCGTCCTATCTGCATCATGCCCTCGCTGATGTCGGCGCCTGTCAGCCGCCTGGGCTTCAGCATCTGGGCAGCGAGGATGGCAAAGTCGCCCGTGCCCGTGGCGATGTCGAGCACCGTCTGGGGCTTGAAGGGTGCCAGCTGGCTGATAGCCTTGCGCCGCCATCCCCGGTCGATGTCCCACGACAGGCGGTGGTTCAGCACGTCGTAGGTGGGAGCGATGTGGTCAAACATCTGCTCCACCTGCGCGGCCTTCTCACCGTCGTTGTAGGGCTTTATGCTTTCCTGCTTGTACATATCATTAGTTTATTACGCTAAAAGCTAATCTCCCTTCACCCTTCACCAAAGACACCTTTCACCTGGCAGCCAGCCACTGGCTGACGTTGCGCTCTATGCGCTCGGCAATGTCGCCCTCCACCTCGGCGCGGTCAAATTTTTCGCCGACGATGTGCTCGTAGAGCTCTATGTAGCGCTCGGCGACGCTCTCGGCGTACTCGTCGGTGATGTCGGGCATTACCTGGCCGGGTTGATTCATGAAGTTGTGGTCGATGAGCCACTGGCGCACAAACTCCTTCGACAGCTGCCGCTGGGGTTCGCCCTTGGCCAGCTTCTCCTCGTAGCCGTCGGCGTAGAAGTAGCGGCTGGAGTCGGGGGTGTGAACCTCGTCAATGAGGTACACCTTGCCGTCGCGCTTGCCAAACTCGTACTTCGTGTCTACCAGGATCAGGCCGCGCTTGGCAGCAATCTCCTGACCGCGAGCAAAGATGCGGCGCGTGTAGTCCTCCATCACGGCGTAGTCCTCTGCCGACACCAGTCCCTGAGCGATGATCTCCTCTTTAGAGATGTTCATGTCGTGACCCTCGTCGGCCTTGGTGGTCGGTGTGATGATAGGCTCGGGAAACCGCTCGTTCTCCTGCATGCCGTCGGGCAGCTTGACGCCGCACAGTTCGCGGCAGCCGTTCTTATACTCTCGCCAGGCCGAGCCGGTGAGGATGGAGCGGATAATCATCTCCACACGAAAGCCCTCGCACTTCAGACCAACGGTCACCATGGGGTCGGGCGTGGCCAGCTTCCAGTTGGGGCAGATGTCGGTCGTGGCATCCAGAAACTTGGCGGCTATCTGGTTGAGCACCTGGCCCTTGAAGGGTATGCCCTTGGGCAGCACCACGTCGAAGGCCGAGATGCGGTCGGT
>CAMNJY010000155.1 GCA_946541745.1 uncultured Prevotellaceae bacterium | reverse complement strand
TAAAAAAATAAAAAAATAAAATAATAAAAAACGGGGGAAGTGGGGATGAATGAAAAAATAAAAGAATAAAAAACGGGCAGCGCCTGCTTGCGACGCATCCGTATACCGCCATTTGATGTATTCATTATGCTTATCATCGCTTTTTATTTTTTTATTTTTTTACCTTTTTATTTTTTACCTTTTATTTTTTTACCTTTTTATTTTTCTTATATCGTCACCTCCACGCTGAGGGCCGCATTGCGGCCGGGCATGGGGTAGTTCAGTATCACGTCGTACTGCTGGTTGAGCAGGTTGTTTACCTCGGCCGAGAAGCGCCACTGGCAGTGCCTTGTCTTCAGTGTCTTCTGGAGCGACAGGTCGCTGGTGTACCAGGGCTGCATGTGGTTGTAGGCCGTGTTCTCCTGCTCGTTCCAGCGCTCGCCGGTGTAGAGGAAACTGTAGTTCAGGGTGAAGTCCCGCCACTCTAACCCAGCGATGAACGACCCGCTGTGGCGCGGCATGTAGGGAATCTGGTGGCGATAGAACGGGCGCCGGCTGTCGGTCACGTCGATGCTGCGCTGATAGGTGTACTGTGCACGGAGGGTCGTGATGATATCGCGACGCACGCGGGCGCTGAGCGAAGCCACCACGTCAATGCCACGAATATCCACCTCGCCCAGGTTGAGCATGGTCCAGCGGAACTGCTGTCCTTTGGGGTAGGCAATGATTTTGTCGTTTACCTTATTATAATAGACGTCAGCCTGCAGGCTCAGCGTTGCGATGGCTCCCTGCTGGAAATGGCGGTTCAGCACCAGGCCGACGTCGTACTGCGCAGCCTTCTCGGGGCGCAGGTTGGCATTGCCTATCTCAGTGTAGTACAGATCGTTGAAGGTGGGCATGCGGAAACTCTGCTTGGCAAAAGCCCGCAGCGACAGCCAGCGGGCGCTGCCAAGCGGGTAGAACGACAGGAAGAGGGCAGGGGTGAGGCGCTCCACGTGCTTGGTGTCGCCCCTGACGCGGTCGTGCACATACGTCCCTACCACCGAGGCCTGCATCTTCAGGCGCCTGTAGTCGATGGCAGTGGCCACGGACAGGGCATGGGTGAAGCGCATGGGGCGCGCAAAGTTGTAGGTGTCGGCCCACAGTTTGTTCCAGCGCAGGTCGTAGCTCAGCGAAGCGCTCCAGTTGGGCAGCAGCTCCACGACGTTGGCCGTCGAGAGATAGGCCTCCTGCTGCTTGTAGAGGTTGTCCACGGGCAGGCGTGTGGTGTCGCGGTTGGCATAGTGTGTGCGATAGAAAGCATACTTAGCCAGCCACTTTGTGCTGAAGACGTTGCCGATGGACTTCTGGTACTGTCCCTGGAAGAAGGTGTTCAGGTCCTGCTGGCGCTCGCCACGGCTCCACACGTTGTTGACGATGGCGCCGGGAATGCCGCGCTCAGAGTTGTAGAGATAGCCCTTCAGCTGCCACGTTCCCTGACCAATGACACCGTGAAGGTTGGCTTCCAGGCGCTCGGCATGGATGTCGCCGTTCTGCCTGACGGCGGTGGTGTCCCATGCCGTTGTGCCGTCGAGGTTCTTGCGCTTGTAGCGGAAGTGGTACTTGCCGCTGGCCGTGAGCAGCTCGCCGCTGACGCTCAGTGCCAGACTGTCGGCCAGCTGCCGCTCGTAGATTGACGACAGGCGCAGCAGGTCGCTGGCACCGTACTTCAGCTTCGACCGCCAGTGCTGCCGCTCACCATGGAGAAAGCGTGGCCTGCGGGTACGTATATAGACCGAGGAGGCCGAAGCAAAGTCGGTGGCCGACTGGAAGATGGCACTCTTCTGACCGTTGTAGAGGGCTATTTCATCGACATTATCGAGCGAGAACTGCCCCAGGTCAATCTGCCCGTTCTGCGCATTGCCCAGCATGATGCCGTCGTAGCTGACACCTAAATGATTGGTGCCCATGGAGCGCACGTCGACAGTCTTCACGCCGCCCACGCCGCCATAGTCCTTCAACTGTACGCCGCTGAAATAGCGCATGGCATCGGCCACGGTCAGGGCCGACAGCTTCTGCAGTTCTGCGCCGTCCAGCTTCTGCGAGGGGATGACCTCGCGGAACGTCAGTTTCGAGCTGACAATTACCTCGCGTATGTGCAGCGTGGTGTCAGCGGCATGCTGTGCCTGAGCCAAGCATGCCGACATCAGCAACAGCCATAGCCATGCAAGTCGTTGTCTTATCATTGCTTTTTACTACACTTTGCGCCGCATGTCTAACCCCAGAGACAATGCGGACGTCCATACCACGTCGTGGCAGGTCTTCTGACTCTGTCGCCCAACCCAGCAGGCAGCCTTCCCGAAAATCTCAGTGGCCGTCAGTGTGTGCCTGCAAGGTGATAAGCGGCGACTTACAGCTGCGGGACAGTCGAGGACTTGCACCTCATTCCCTTTTAATCGGTCGTCGAACCACGATTGTGGGTGCAAAGTTACGCCAAATCTTTCAATTATCCAAATGATAACAACCTTTTTTTCGAAAAACGGGCAAAAGCGTAGCGTCAGCGCTTTACAGTCCACGGGCCAGTCCGCCCTCGCTGGTTTCCTTGTAGAGCGAGGGAATGTCGTGCCCCGTCTGGCGCATCACCTCGACCACGCGGTCGAAGGAGACACGGTGATGACCATCGCTGAAAGCGGCATAGAGGTTGCTGTCCAATGCCCGGCAGGCGGCAAAGGCGTTGCGCTCGATGCAGGGAATCTGCACCAGTCCGCAGATGGGGTCGCACGTCATGCCGAGGTGATGCTCCAGGCCCATCTCTGCGGCATACTCTATCTGTGCAGGACTGCCGCCAAAGAGCTGGCAGGCGGCAGCCGAGGCCATGGCGCAGGCTACGCCCACCTCGCCCTGACAGCCCACGTCGGCACCGCTGATAGAGGCGTTGTACTTCACAATGTTGCCCAGCAGACCCGCCGTAGCCAGGGCGTGCAGAATGCGCTGGTCGCTGAACTGATGACCCTTCGACAGGTGGTAGAGCACGGCAGGCAACACACCGCAGGAGCCACACGTCGGTGCGGTCACGATGGTGCCGCCAGCAGCATTCTCCTCGCTGACGGCCAGCGCATAGCTGTAGACCAGTCCGCGCGACTGCAGGTTGGCCTTGTAGCCCGTAGCCTTGACATAATAGGTGGTAGCCTTGCGCTGCAGGCCCAGCGGTCCGGGCAGCACGCCCTCGGTGTCGAGTCCGCGCTCCACGGCCCGTTGCATGGTACGCCACACCTCCATGAGGTAGTCCCACACGTCGGAGTTCTCACACTCCTTGACGTACTCCCAGTAGGCACGCCCATTGTCGCGGCACCAGTGCATGATGTCGGTCAGGGTGGTCATGGGGTAGACGTCGTCGCCTTCGCCTATCACGCCGTCGCCCTCGGAGAGTGCGCCCCCGCCGACGCTGTAGCAAGTCCACGGGTCGCCGTCATCGGCCCGGAAGCACATGCCGTTGGGGTGGTAGGGTAGGAACGTCTGCGGCTGCCACTCGATAGTGGTGGGGGCGATGCGGTTGAGCACGTCGATGATGGCCACGTCGGTCATGTGGCCACGGCCTGTTGCTGCCAGGCTGCCGTAGAGCGTGACGCGGAAGCTGCGGGCCTCCGGATGTCGCTCTGCATACATTTGTGCTGCCTTCTGAGGCCCCATGGTGTGACTGCTCGACGGGCCTTTTCCTATGCGGTAAATCTCTCTTAATGACTTCATAGTTCTATGTATTTTTTGACTTTTTACCTTTTTAGGGCGCAAAATTACAAAAAAAATACGAGTAAGCAGTCGTTTCTCAATAATTTTCTGTACTTTTGCAAGCAAATTGCAATAACAATGCACATCGCTATAGCTGGAAACATAGGCAGCGGCAAGTCTACCCTGACAGGAATGCTGGCCAGACACTACGGATGGGAGGCTCGCTACGAGGCCGTCGAACACAATCCGTACCTGGAGGACTACTACCGCGACATTCACCGGTGGTCGTTCAATCTGGAGGTCTACTTCCTGAAAGAGCGTTTCCGAGACCTGTTGGCCATCAATCAGACGGAAGGCACGGTGGTTCAGGACCGCTCCATCTTCGAGGGCGTCTATGTGTTTATGCAGAACAATAAAGCGATGGGCAACCTCTCCGACCGCGACTACAACACCTACATGGAACTGTTCGAACAGATGATGTCCGTGGTGCGCTTGCCCGACCTGATGATATATCTGCGGGCCTCGGTGCCACACCTGGTAGGCAACATCCAGAAGCGCGGTCGCGACTACGAGCAGACCATGAAGCTGGAGTATCTGGAGAACCTGAACCAGCGCTACGACAACTTTATATATAATATGTATAAGGGGCGCGTGATGGTCATCGACAAGGACCACCTCGACTTCCAAAACAACCCGAAAGACTTCGCACAGATTGTGGACCGCATCGATCAGACGCTGTTCGGACTCTTTAGTCCCCCCTAACCAAGTCTATCCTCCCTTCACCCTTCACCCCTAACTCCCCCTAACTCCCCTTAACTCCCCAAAAATATGCATATCGCAGTAGCAGGAAACATTGGCAGTGGCAAGACCACACTGACGCGGATGCTGGCCCACCGTTACGGCTGGATCCCGCGCTTCGAACCCGTAGACAACAACCCGTATCTGGCCGACTTCTATGCGGACATGGCCCGCTGGTCGTTCAACCTCCAGATTTACTTCCTGAACAAGCGATTCAAGGAGGTGGTGGAAATATCGAAGAGCCAGGACACCATCATCCAGGACCGCACCATCTTCGAGGATGCCTGCATCTTTGCACCTAACCTTCACGGTCAGGGCATGATGAGCGACCGCGACTTTGCAAACTACCGGGACCTGTTCGACCTGATGATGTCGCTGGTCAAGCTGCCCGACCTCATGATTTACATCCGCTCGAGCATTCCCACGCTGGTGGCCCAGATTCAGAAGCGCGGCCGCGAGTACGAGCAGACGATGCGTCTGGACTACCTGGAAGGACTGAGCCGTCGCTATGAGGAGTGGATTAGCAGCTACAAGGGACAGCTCATCATCATCGACGGCGACCACTGCAAGTTTGGCGAGAACCCCGACCACTTCAAGCAGGTGACCGACATGATCGACGCCAAGCTCTACGGTCTCTTCCCCATGGAAAGTGAAGAGTGAGAAGTGAGAAGTGAGAAGTGAAAAGTGAAAAGTGAAAAGTGAATATGAAGACAACGATGAAATCTTGGTCGTGGCTGCTACTGGCAATGTTGGTGGCCATGAGTGCCTGTGAGAAAATGAACACTGAAGACGAAGAGCCGACGACGCCCGAGACGGCTAACCTCATTCTGAACGTGACGACCGACGGCGTGCAACCCTTGGATGGTGCTACGCGCAGCGGAGAGAACTATTTTACGCACCTCAGCTTTGTGGTTTACCAGAATGGGGCAAAGGTAACGGCCCTGAACCAAACCGACGGTGACAACGGCTACGGTCAGGCCAGTCTGACGCTCACACCCGGCAACTACCAGGTGCTGGTGCTGGCCCACAGCAGCAACGGCAACCCCACGCAGACGAACCCTGAGAAACTGCAGTTCACCAATGCCATGGGATATACCGATACGTTCTATTTCTACGATGGTATCACCGTGACCAGCGAGCCTAAGACCCACAACGTGGAACTTGAGCGTTGTACGGCCCTGCTCCGCTTTGTCATCAACGACGAGATGCCGGCGGGCGTCAGCTATCTGCGCTTCTACTACACCGGCGGCAGCGGTGCCCTCAATGCCCGTACGGGCTGGGGCTGTGTGGACTCGAAGCAGACGGTGAACATCGACGTGGACCCTGCTGCCGGCCAGCCCTACACCTTCGACCTCTACACCATTCCTAAGGAGCAGCAGGCCTCGCTCAACCTGACGGTGACGGCCTATGGTGAGGACGGCGTCGAGGTAGTGAAGGAGCGCACGTTCAAGAATATCCCTGTGGAACGCAACAAGATTACAGAGTTCAAAGGCAGTTTTTTTACGGAGAGCCCCAATGACAATCCTGGCGAAAATCCTCCCTCGTCAGCGTCCGACACGTTTGTCATCTCTGCCGACACCCAGTGGGGCGGAACCATCCAGCAAAGCTATTAACTCCTTTACCTCCTCAACTCCC
>CAMNJY010000154.1 GCA_946541745.1 uncultured Prevotellaceae bacterium | reverse complement strand
TCCTTCGAGCAGATGCTGTTGGCGTATGCCAGTGCGGGCGGGTCGGTGTAGGTACCGGCTATCATACCGGCAATGGTGAAATAGTTGAACTTGAACTTCAGCCGGGCTACCGGCCCTACTATCAGTATCGGGATGATGGTAATGAGGAAGCCCGTCAGCACGTAGAGCAGGCCGTCGCCCTGGACGACCGTCTCAAAGAACGAGGCACCGGCCTTGATACCCACCGAGGCCAAGAACAGCACCAGGCCTATCTCGCGCAGCATCATGTTGGCCGACGTCGATGTATAGGTCACCAGCTTGATCTTATAGCCGTAGCGGCCTATGAGGATGGCTATGATGAGCGGACCGCCGGCCAGGCCCAGCTTCATGGGCACCGGCATGCCGGGAATGGCGATGGGCAGCGAACCGAAGATGAGGCCGAGGAAGATGCCGACGAAGATGGTGGCAATGTTCGGCGCGTCGAGACGGCGCACGGAGTTGCCCATCAGGTTGGCCACACGGTCTACGGCATCCTGCGGGCCCACCACCATGATGCGGTCGCCCACCTGCAGAGGCAGCGAGGCCGATGCAAAGAGGTCCATGCCGTGGCGGGTAAAGCGGGTGACGTTGACACCGTGGACGCTCGAGAAGTGCATCTGGCCCAGCGTCTTACCGTTAATCTTGGGGTTGGTCACGAGTATGCGCTTCGACACAAGGGGCTGGTCCTGCTGTGCCCAGTCCACCTCCACCACCGGGCCTATGAAGGCTACGATGGCCTCATAGTCGGCCTCGGCGCAGACGATGTACATCTGGTCGCCCACGTGGAACACCGTGTCGCGGTTGGGTATCGACACGTGGCCGTCGTGCAGGATACGCGACACCACGAAGTCGCGGTTCAGGAAGTCATGAACCTGCAGCAGCGTCTTGCCCTCCAGGTATTTGTTCGACACCTCCAAGTGCATGTGGTGAGGCTTCTTGGCCACGTTGCCCCCTTCCTGGGCGTACAGTGCCTCTTCCTCCTTCTCCAGCTTCACGCTGCATATATACCTTATTAATATAGTAGCACCTATGATGCCCAGCACGCCGAGCGGATAGGCGCAGGCGTAGGCCGAGGCTATCGGGGGTGCGGCCGCCCCGAACACCGTGCCCAGTGCCTCGTTGGCAGCACCGAGACCGGGCGTGTTGGTCACGGCACCGTAGAGCGTACCCACCATCATAGGCAGGTTGGAGTGGTCATTGGTGTCGAAGAAGATGAAGTAGCAGGCGAACATCACCAGGATGTTCAGCGCAATAGCCGTAGCAGCCAGGCCATTGAGCTTGATGCCCGCCGTGCCGAAGCTCTCGAAGAAACCGGGACCGACCTGCAAACCTATCATAAAGACAAACAGAATCAGGCCGAAGTCCTGCATAAACGTCAGGATGGGGGCCGGGGCCGTAAATCCCAGGTGGCCCGCCACAATACCCGCAAAGAGCACGAAGGTGACGCCTAATGAAATACCAAAAAACTTAATCTTGCCCAGGTAAACGCCGACGGCGATGACCACGGCGTAGAGCAACGCGATATGGGCCACCGAGTCAGTGGCCGTAAACAGATTAACTAACCATTGAAATGATTCCATAACACTCTATAGCAAATTTGAGTGCAAAGGTAGCAAGAAAATGGCACAAAACCGCCATTATTGTGCATGTATTTTCGGCCTTTTAACTTCTTTAACGTTCGAAGTGCTGATAGTCCTTGTGGCTCGACCATGCCCCACCCCATTTGAAGCCGTGCTTGATGAACAGGCGGTAGCACAGGTCGCCCTTCCTCAGCTGGTAGGGCCACCGCCGGCTACGGTCGGCATATCTGGCGGCGGTGGCGGGTTGCACGAAGAGTGAGCCGTCCTTGCGCCGCTTGACATAGGGGTTGTAGAGGGGGTTGATGTCGATGGCCATGCCCAGCGCGTGGTTCGACAGCTTTGCCGAGCCGGCTATGGCGCGAAAGTTGAAGCAGCTGGTGTTGTTGTCGCGCATCGACTGCTCGTCGTCGGCCCCGTAGTCGTCTATCAGCCTCATCCGCTCTATGGGGTAGCGATGGCGATACAGTTCCTGGAATATCTCCTTCAGGTCGTCGGCTATCAGCCGGTTGCACACCAGCTCGCCCGTATGTACGCGCCCCTCGGCGTCGTAGTGCGACAGCCGCAGGTAGCGCAGGTCGGAGCGCCTGACGCTGCAGTCGTGCTTAAAGGACTTACCCACCATGCGTTGGAACACGGCGTCGCTCAGGGTGTCGACGCTGAAGGTCTGGCCCTTTGCCACGAGGGCTGACAGCAGCAGCAGTCCCGTCATGACGGCCTTGCCGGCCGTGCGTAGTTTCTTCAACAGATAGTGCATGCTTCTTATTTCCGTATAAATCACTGCAAAAGTACGAAAAAAGAGACAGAAAGCCAAATTTTGTTCTGTCGCCGCGGCTGTTTTTGGCTTTATATTCTGTTTTTTATGTTTTTTTTGCCTATCCCGCGGATTTCCCTTACCTTTGCAGCCGACAACACAGGGAACGTGATAATTACCATTAGTTATATAGAATCCGTAAATATCAACACAAGAAGGAAATGGCAAAGATAGTATTTGTAACGGGTGCCAACAAGGGCATCGGATTTGGAATAGCCAAACACTTAGGACGCAGTGGATGGCAGGTCATCATTGGAGCCCGCAACGAGCAACGCGCCACCAGGGCCATGGAGGTGCTCCGCGCTGAGGGTGCCGACGTGCTGGACTGGGTCAGCATCGACCTGGCCGACCTGTCAAGCATCGGGCAGGCAGCAAGCACACTCCGCACCGACTACCCCGGACTGACGCTGCTGGTCAACAATGCCGGCATTCCCGGCGACATGAGCGTTGACAGCGAGCACACCACGCTGGCCTCTATCCGTGAAACCCTCGAGGTGAACTTCGTGGGCACCTTCGCCCTCACCAAGGCTCTCATTCCGCTACTGGCTGAAAACCGCGGCCGCATCGTCAACATCACCGTGCCCTCAGAAATCAGCCCCTACTGGCACCCGCTGGCCTACGTGGCCAGCAAAGCGGCCCAAAACGCCATGATGGGCGTAATGGCCACCGAGTTTCAGCAGTCGGGCACGCCGGTGGAAACTTTCTCCGTACACCCTGGCCCCACCACCACCGACCTTAACGGCAACATGGCGCTCCCCGGCTTCCACGACATAGAGACCGTGGGCCTGAAGGTGGCCGAGCTTATCAACGACGGCCTGAGCCACCAGGGCGAATTCATCGAACTCTATCCCATCGTGGAGGAATGAAGGCGCGGACATAACGGGGCCGTCTTGTCACTATGCTAAATGACTAATAACGCCAATAACCTCTGAAGTTTGCAGAAAGCCAGACTAATGACTCCTAACTACATGAGGCCAAAGGCCGAAAACTCCTTCCTACTCCTTACAACTCCGAAAGTTGAGCGAATGCAAAACTTGAACATTTTATTCAAAATTTGCAAAAAAGATATAAAGAAATAGCGCAATACGGGGCTTTTTTTGTATCTTTGCAGGCCGAAAACTAAACTTCGCAAAGTGAGTTTTCGTCAAAAGGGCAGAATTTATATATAAATTTAAGCATAGTGATAAGAATTATGAAAACGAGTAAGTTATTTGTGTTAGCGGCCTCTGCGCTGCTGCTTGCCTCGTGCGGCAAGGGCGGCAGCAGCCGTCCGGAATTTGGCGACAACGAGTACCCCGTGGTGACGGTAGGTACGCAGAACGCCTCCTCGCAGGCTTCGTATCCTGCTTCTATCAAGGGTGTGCAGGACGTGCAGATTTCACCCAAGGTGAGCGGGTTCATTACCAAGATTCATGTCAAGGAGGGCCAGTCGGTGAGCGCCGGCCAGACGCTCTTTGAGATTGACAACGTGACCTATCAGGCCCAGGTGCGCCAGTCGCAGGCCGCCGTCAACACGGCCAAGGCCCAGTGCAACACGGCCAAGCTGAGCTATGAGAACTCCAAGAAGCTGTACGAGAACAAGGTCATCGGCGACTTCGAGCTGCAGTCGGCCACCAACCAGTACGAGAGTGCCAAGGCCGGTCTGGCCCAGGCCCAGGCCGCTCTGGCTTCGGCCAAGGAGACGCTGAGCTTCTGCTACGTCAAGAGTCCCGCCGCCGGCGTGGTGGGCACGCTGCCTTTCAAGGTGGGTGCCCTGGTGAATGCCCAGAACGCGCTGACCACGGTGAGCAACATCTCGTCGATGGAGGTCTACTTCTCAATGACCGAGAAGGACGCCCTTGAGATGTCGAAGAGCGGCAACGGCCTGCAGGCCCTGCCCTCCGTCAAGCTGCAGCTGGCCGACGGCACTGAGTACGGCCACGAGGGCAAGGTGACAAAGATGAGCGGCGTCATCGACCAGGCTACGGGCACGGTGCAGATGATAGCCGTGTTTCCCAACCCCGAGCGCCTGCTGAAGAGCGGCGGCTCCGGCGCTGTCATCATCCCCCACGCCAACTCGTCGGCCATCGTCATTCCGCAGGCCTGCGTGATGGAGGTGCAGAACAAGAAGTTCGTCTACACCTTAGACAAGGACAAGAAGGTGCGCTACACCGAGATCAAGGTGGCTCCCCAGAACGACGGCAACAACTACGTGGTGACCGACGGCCTGAAGGTGGGCGACCAGTATGTGACCAACGGCATCACCAAGCTGAGCGACGGCATGGCGATAGTACCCATCACCCCCGAGCGCTACAACCAGAAGATTGACGAGCAGAAGAAGGCTATGAGTGCCGGCGACATCGTTGACGCTGTGCAGAAGAAATAAAAACACAAGATTATGACATTTACAAATTTCATAAAACGCCCGGTGCTCTCGACGGTGATTTCCATCGCCATCGTGCTGCTGGGCTTCATCGGTCTGGCCTCGCTGCCTATTGAGCAGTACCCGGACATTGCACCGCCTACGGTGGCCATTTACACCAGCTATCCCGGCGCCGACGCCGAGACGGTGAAAAACTCCGTCATCGTGCCCCTTGAGGAGAGCATCAACGGCGTGGAGGGCATGGACTATATCACCTCTACCGCCACATCGGGTTCGGCACAGATGTCTGTGCTGTTCCGTCAGGGCATGAACGCCGACATGTGTGCCGTCAACGTGCAGAACCGCGTCTCGCAGGCCCAGGCCCTGCTGCCGGCCGAGGTGACGCGCATCGGCGTGACGGTCATGAAGCGACAGACCTCGCAAGTCATCATGTTCACACTGACCAGCGACGGCCGCTACGACGACGAGTTCCTGACCAACTACAACAACATCAACATCGTGCCGGCCATCAAGCGTATCCAGGGCGTGGGCGACGTGCAGAGCCCCGGTCTGAAGACCTACTCCATGCGCATCTGGCTGAAGCCCGACGTGATGAAGCAGTACAACCTGATGCCCAGCGACATCAGCGGCGTGCTGGCCGAGCAGAACATTGAGGCAGCCCCCGGTGCCTTCGGCCAGGAGAGCAATGTGGCCTACGAATATGCCATGCGCTACACCGGCCGCCTGAAGAGTGCCGAGGAGTTTGGCGAAATCATCATTTCGAGCGACGCCAACGGCCAGACGCTGAAGCTGAAGGACGTGGCCAGGATTGAGCTCGGCGGCCAGCAGTACACCGTCTCGATGCGCAACAACAACATCCCTTCGGTGATGGGCATGGTGCAGCAGATAGCCGGCTCCAACGCCAACGAGATAGCCAAGCAGGTGAAGGCCGAGCTGGAGGAGCAGGCCAAGCTCTTCCCGCCGGGCATGACCTATAAAATCAACTACGACGTGACGGAGTTCCTCTATGCCAGTATCGAGGAGGTGGTGTTCACCCTGGTGTTCACCCTCATCCTGGTGTTCATCGTCATCTACATCTTCCTGCAGGACTGGCGCTCCACGCTCATCCCGCTCATCGCCGTGCCGGTGTCGCTCGTGGGTACGTTCTTCTTCCTCGAGGTGTTCGGCTTCTCCATCAACCTGCTGGTGCTCTCGGCCCTGCTGCTGGCCATCGCCATCGTCGTGGACGACGCCATCGTCGTGGTCGAGGCCGTGCATGCCAAGCTGGACCAGGGCTACAAGTCGACGCTGACGGCCTCTATCGACGCCATGAACGAGATTTCGGGCGCTATCATCTCCATCACCTTAGTGATGG
>CAMNJY010000153.1 GCA_946541745.1 uncultured Prevotellaceae bacterium | reverse complement strand
CGGTAAAAAGGTAAAAAAGGGAATTATATGTGGCGCAACATCATCATATTCGGAATTAATCAGGTAAAAAGTCTTTTACTTTTTTACCGTTTTACCGTTTTACCGTTTTACCGTTTTACCGCTTTTTACCTTTTTACCTTTTTACTATTTTCTTGCTACAACCATGGTCAGCAGACGCCAGATGCCTGGATCGGCCAACCGCATGTCGGGCTTTGGGCTCGGCCGCTCAGCCCTCAGCAGCTGGACTCCATCTCTTTCTCGACCACTCACCATTATACCCAGAACTACAACTTCCGGGTGAGGGCCAAGCTGCTGCCCCTGGCCGACAACTATAGCGCGATGGCCTTCGACACGCTCTACGTCCAGCAGGGTGACCGCGTCGTGGTGGCCGACATCACCACCGTGCCCTCGGACACCATCGACTCGGTTTGGGTCAAGGTGGCCCGCGACCAGATTACTCAGGGCTGGATTCGCGAGAGCGAGTTGCTGGCCGGCGTGTCGCCCGATGACCCCATCTCGCAGTTCATCGATGTCTTCTCCGACGCCCATCTGCTGGTGTTCTTGGGGCTTTTCGTCGTCGTGGGCGGGGCTTACGCCATGCGCCGCCTGCTGCGCCGCCGGGCCTATATCGTCCACTTCAACGACATCGACTCCTTCTATCCCACGTTGCTCTGCCTGCTGGTGGCAGTGTCGGCCACGCTCTATGCCACCATCCAGACTTTCGGTGCCGAGCAATGGCGCCACTTCTACTACCATCCGTCGCTCAACCCCTTCACACTGCCCTTTGTGCTGGGACTCTTTGTGGCCTCCGTCTGGGCCATCATCATTGTCGGCGTGGCGGCTGTCGACGATGCCCTGCGCCGTCTGTCGTCGTCGGACGCCTTTCTCTACCTGTTGGGGCTGGGCGCGGTGTGTGCCCTGCTCTACGTCGTGTTCAGCATCTTGACGCTTTACTACGTGGGCTACGTGCTGTTGGTGCTCTACGTCGTCTTTGCCCTCTGGCGCTATTTCCGCTATACCCGCCGTCCCTATGTGTGTGGCAGCTGCGGCACGCCTCTGCGGCGTAAGGGCCGCTGTCCGCATTGTGGTGCCATGAACGTATAGCCGGTCGCTGGCCGCACGGTAACTGGCTGGTACTTTGAAAAAAAAATTGTCGCGAGTACCAATTCGTTTAATTCGTTGTCGGAAAAAATGCTTTTTCCTTTGGTGTTTCGCTCGGTTTGCACTACCTTTTCGCTTTGCGAGAAAGTACTCACGCTCGGAAAATCTCAAATAAATTTGGTTTTTCTCTCACTTATTCGTACCTTTGCAGCCGCAAATGGAAAAAGACATGAATTTCAAGGCCGCGCTGTTCGATCTGGACGGCGTGGTGTTCGACACAGAATCGCAGTACACTGTGTTCTGGGGCGAGATTTGCCGCACTTACCATCCCGAGCATCCGGGACTGGAACAGGAAATCAAGGGGCAGACGCTGGTCCAGATATACGACCAGTGGTTCTCGGGACCCCTGGCACCGGAGCAGGCCACCATCACTGAGCGGCTGAACCAGTTTGAGCAGCACATGGACTACCGCTACGTGCCGGGTTTCCGTCAATACGTCGAGACCCTACGCCGCCGAGGCATCAGGACTGCCGTGGTGACCAGTTCGAACCGCCCGAAGATGGAGGCCGTCTACCGGGCACGCCCCGAGTTCCGAGGGCTGTTCGACGCCATACTCACCTCGGAGGACTTTGACCGCTCAAAGCCCGACCCCGACTGCTACCTGAAGGCTGCCTGCAGGCTGGGCGTGAGTCCGCAGGATAGCGTCGTCTTCGAGGACTCGTTCAACGGGCTGCGCTCCGGACGCGCCGCCGGCATGTATGTCGTCGGTCTGGCCACCACCAACGCCGCCGAGGCCATTGCCCCGCTGTGCGACCGCGTCATTAGTGACTATTTAGTAACCGTTAATCAATAAAAACTCCGTGCCTCTGTGTCTCTGCGTACAAAAATCATCCCAAGTTAGGATAACTGATAATGGATAATTGAGGGCTGACGCCCCAATCATTTTAATTTTATATCTTATATTTATAGTAAAAAAATGGCAGGATATTTAGTTTCAGACAACCGCAAGGTTACCACCCACCGCTTCATAGAAATGAAGCAGAAGGGCGAGAAGATTTCAATACTCACATCGTATGACTACACGATGGCCGGACTCGTCGACCGCGCCGGCATCGACGCCATACTCGTAGGCGACTCGGCATCGAACGTCATGGCTGGTCACCAGACCACGCTGCCTATGACCGTCGACCAGATGATATACCACGCCAGCGCCGTGGTGCGTGCCGTCAAGCGCGCCCTGGTGGTGTGCGACATGCCTTTCGGCTCCTATCAGGTCAGCGCCTCAGAGGGCGTCACCAACGCCATACGCATCATGAAGGAGAGCGGGTGCGACGCCCTGAAGATGGAGGGTGGCGCCGAGATACTGGACACCGTCAAGCGCATACTTGACGCCGGCATTCCCGTCATGGGACACCTCGGACTGACGCCCCAGAGCATCAACAAGTTCGGCACCTACGCCGTGCGCGCCAAGGAGCAGGCCGAAGCCGATAAACTCATGGAGGACGCGCGTCTGCTGGCCGAGGCCGGATGCTTCGGCATCACGCTCGAGAAAGTGCCCGCCGAGCTGGCCGCACAGGTCACGCGCGAGGTGGCGTGTCCCACGATAGGTATCGGTGCCGGCAACGGCTGCGACGGTCAAGTGCTGGTCATCGCCGACATGCTGGGCATGACCCAGGGCTTCTCGCCACGCTTCCTGCGCCGCTATGCCGACCTGGGCACGGTCATCACCGACGCCGTGGGCCGTTACGTGGGCGACGTCAAGAGCGGCGACTTCCCCAACGAATCGGAATCCTACTGAACGATGAACAGTCAGACTACGCCCGTACACATCCGACTGTGGCACCACGAGTTCTGGCTGCTCGTCGTGGCTGGACTGCTACAGGTCATGGCCGTCTACATGCTCATACCCGTCATGCCCGGCTGGCTGCTGACAGACCGGCAACTGTCACCTGCTGAGACGGGCCTCGCGATGGGAGCCTTCGCCCTGGGCCTGTACCTGCTGGGGCCGTCGTGCTCTTGGCTGGTGCAGCGTTACCGGCGCAACATGGTGTGTATAACGGCCATTGCCGCCCAGGCTGCCTGCGTGCTGCTGCTGGCCTATGCGGGACCCAGGGCCAGCCTGCCCCTCGTGCTCGTGCATCGCGTCGCCATGGGCGCTGCCTTCGGACTGGGCCAGATGGTCATACTCTCCACGCTGGTCATCGACACCTGTGAGTCTCACCAGCGTACCGAGGCCAACCATGGCGCGGCCTGGTTTGCACGCTTCGCACTCTCGCTGGGTCCCCTGTGCGGACTGGCCGTCACCGCCCTGACACCTGTGGCCGGACGGCTGTCGCCCCTGTTGGCCCGGCTGTCGCCCATGGCCGCCGTTCTCGTCGTCTCCGCTCTGCTGGCGCTGGCCGGTGCGGCGCTCATCAGTCAGGTGCGTTTTCCCTTCCGCTCGCCCGAGGAGTGCGTCACCATTCTGTCGTTCGACCGTTTCTTACTGCCAACGGGTGGCGTGCTCTTTGCCAACCTCCTGCTGGTCAGCATGGCCGTTGGACTGCTGCTGGCTTTAAGGCTGTCGCTGGTATTCTACGCCCTGGTCATGGGCGGTTTTCTGTTGGCCCTGCTGGCCCAACGCTTCGTCTTCCGCAATGCCGAACTGGAGAGCGAGGTGGTTAGTGGACTGATACTCATGGGTGCCGCCGAGCTCATCCTGCTTAACTACCCCGGCAATCCGCTGGCCCCCCTGTTGCTCGGCACGGGCGTGGGCATCGTCAGTTCGCGATTCCTGCTGTTCTTCGTCAAGTTGAGCCGCCATTGCCAGCGAGGCACGTCGCAGAGTACATATTTCCTGGGCTGGGAGACAGGGCTGGCCATCGGCTTGGGACTGGGCTATGCCCTATGCTACCCATGGGACGGCGTGCTCATCGTCACGAGCATAGCGCTGACGGCCGCGGCTCTGGCTATGTACGTTGGCTATACCCACCGGTGGTTCCTCGGCCACAAAAACCGCTGATTACACACCCCTTTCCTTTTTTTTTCACATTTTCCTTTCGTGTTTCACTATAATTTTGTACCTTTGCAGCCGTAAAGCGAATCGTTTTTCTTTAATATAATTATAGTTAACAGTATTATGAGCGAAATCAAACAGATAGAAGCTGAGGAGTCGTCCATCGATTTCATGAAAATATTCAAAGACCTGCTGAAGTACAAGAAATTGTACCTCAAAGTGCTTCCCGCAGCCTTCGTAGTGGCAGCCATCTACGCCCTGGGCAAGCCAAACACCTACACTTGTACCGTGTTGCTGAGCCCCGAAATGTCGACCAGCCGCAGTAATGCCGGACTCTCGGCCCTGGCTAGCAGCTTTGGCATACAGCTGGGTTCCCGCTCAGGCGGTATGGGCACCGAGGCTCTTTTCCCCACGCTCTATCCCGAGCTGATGAACTCGACGGACTTCAAGATTTCGCTCTTCGACGTGCCCGTCACCATCGAGGGTAACAAGAAAAAGGGCGAGCAGGACCGCACCATGACCTACTACGACTACCTCTGCAACGAGCAGAAACGCCCCTGGTGGTCAGCTGCCATTGGCGGCACGATAAAGGCCATCACCAGCCTCTTCAGCGACAAGAAACCCGAGACCGAGGAGTCACTCGACCCCTTCCGGCTGACCCGCAAGCAGGCTGCCGTGGTCAAGGCTCTGCACAACCGCGTCGTCTGCGACGTTGACAAGAAGACCATGGTCATCACCATACAGGTCACCGACCAGAATCCCGTCATTTGCGCCACCATGGCCGATACGGTCAAGACGCGACTTCAGAAATTCATTACCGACTACCGCACGTCGAAGGTGCGGGTAGACCTGGAGCACAACAAGAAGGTTGAGCGCGAGGCCAAGGCCCGCTACGACAGGGCCAGCCGCCTCTACTCCGAGTTTGCCGACGCCAACCAGGACATCATCCTGGAGAGCGCGCGCCGCCGGCTGACCGAACTGGAAAATGACATGCAGCTGCAGTTCAACGCCTACCAGCAGGTGGCAGCTCAGGTGCTGGCCGCCGAGGCTAAGGTGCAGGAGGAAACTCCCGCCTTCACCACGCTCCAAAGTGCCACCGTGCCACTGCAGAAGAGTGGTCCCAAGCGCGCCCGCATGTGCATCATCTTCGTCTTCCTGGCATTCCTCGGCACCACGGCATGGATCCTCTACAAGGAGGACGACCTGAAGCCTCTGCTCGGACTGGGATAAGCAAACACACTATTACACAAATACTAAATAATGGAAAAGATTACAGGTTCTGAGGCTATGATGCGCGCCCTTCAGGCTGAGGGCGTGACCACCATATTCGGTTATCCAGGCGGCTCCATCATGCCCACCTACGACGCGCTCTACGACTATACCCGTGGCCCGAAGAAATGCTTCGACCACATACTCGTGCGCCACGAGCAGGCCGCCGTACATGCCGCCGAGGGCTTTGCCCGTGTGTCCGGACAGGTTGGCGTGTCACTCGTCACCAGCGGTCCCGGTGCCACTAACACACTGACGGGCGTGGCTGATGCCATGCTCGACTCGACCCCCATCGTCGTTATTGCCGGACAGGTGGCCATCAGCGCACTCGGCACTGACGCCTTCCAGGAGGTAGACCTTGTGGGTCTGGCTCAGCCCATATCGAAATGGAGTTACCAGATACGCCATGCCGATGACATAGCCTGGGCCGTCAGCCGTGCTTTCTACATAGCGCGTAGCGGCCGACCCGGTCCCGTCGTACTCGACTTCCCGCGCAACGCCCAGGTCGAGCAGGTGGAGTGGAAGCCCCGCAAGGTGGACTTCGTGCGCTCCTACGTCGCCCTCCCGAAGCTCGACATGGATGCCGTCAGCCAGGCCGCCGAACTCATCAATCAGGCCAAGCGCCCGCTGGCACTCGTCGGTCAGGGCGTAGAGCTGGGTAACGCCCAGGAAGAATTGAAAGCCCTGTTGGAGAAGGCCGACATACCGGCCGGACGCACCATGCTGGGACTGAGTGCCCTGCCGTCTGACCATCCGCTGAACGTCGGCATGCTGGGCATGCACGGCAACTATGCCGTCAACCTCAAGGAGCAGGAGTGCGACG